>CACDOF010000006.1 GCA_902554315.1 uncultured Pelagibacteraceae bacterium | reverse complement strand
CCATTATCTAATCCATCTAAAATTTCTACAAAGCCTAAATATCTATCACCTATAGTTACTTTTGTTTTCATTACTTTGTTTTTTTCATCTACTTTATAAATAAAAATATTTTCACCTTCGACTATTGTACTTGTATCAGGTGCGCTTAAACCATCTCTTACATTATACTTAATTGAAATTTCTAAAAATGATCCTGGTAGTATTTCTCCAGACATATTATCCAACTTTATTCTGGTAGCTAAAGATCTAGTGTCCTCACGTATTCTACTAGCAAAAGAGTCAACCTCACCCCTATAAATTTTATTTTTGTAGCCAGAAAATTTTATATCAACTGGTAAACCAATCTTAATAAATGGCACAAAAATTTCAGGTATATCTACATCACAATATATCGAACTAGTATCTTCAAGATTAATTAGTATTGAGGATTTTGAAACCTCTAAGTCCTCAGAGAATTCCCTTTTTCCAATAACCCCATCAAATTGTGCAACAACCTTTCTATTTTTAAGATCCGCTATCACATCTCCCTTTTTAACTTTTTGATTATAATTAATTGGTTTTTGAATATCATATTTTTCAATTTTAAATGATTGTGTTTTAATTGGAGATGCGGTTCCATACGTGCTTATAATATTTTCAAAAACCCTTTCTTGTGTTGTAGTTACTATTATTCCTGGAGGTGGTCTTTTGCTAAATTTTTTTTTGAAGTGATTTCCAATCATTGTTCTTCCAATGATTACAGTTGCAATGATTAAGAAAAATATAATAACTATACTTGTTATTTTTGTAGATGTTTTCATTATTTAATTTTTTCCATACTCAGACCATGAGCCATCGTATATTGTCGGCATATATTTAGCATTTATTAGAGAATATGCTAGTGCCAATACGCTAGCAGTCACTCCTGAACCACATGAAAATACTATATTTTTATTATGGTCAAAATTAAATGAATCAAATTTTTCTCGGATTTTATCTTTACTTACAAAAGTATGATCTTCATTTATTAATTCTGAAAAGGGTAGGCAAAATGAATTTTTTATTGAACCACTCCTTAAACCCTTCCTTGGTTCAACAGCTTTACCTTCAAATCTTTCTAAACTTCTTGCATCAACAACATTAAAGTCTTTTCTATCAATATTTTCATCTATTTGGTTTTTACTTTTAACAAGTTCTGTATTTTCTCTACAGGAATACTTAGAAGTTTGAGTGGTCACTTTTTTATTATTTGTGGCTTTGTTTTCTTTTTTCCATTTTTTTAATCCACCATCTAGCACATAAACTAGCTTTGGATCATGACCATAGTAAATTAAATTATACCAACATCTACAAGAACTGATAACATCAGAGTTGTCATAAACTACTATTCGATCACTATTTTCTATACCCATGTTGTCCATTATTTTTCCCCATGATCTAGAGTCAGTAAGCATGTGTGGCAAATCAGTATCTAATTTTGAATTTTTATCTAAATCAAAAAAAATTGCATTTGGGATATGTTCTTCAGTATACTCCTCAAAACCATTTCTTTGAGTTTGAGGCATATGCCATGAGCAATCAATAATTTTTACTTTATCAATATTATTTTCTAACCAGCTCGTATCAACTAAAGACATTTTATCTTTTTTCCAAATATCGTTGATGATATTCTTCGGCTGGAAAATAATTTTTAACTAATGATATTTTTGTTACAACTTTTCCTGATAATTTGATGTTTTCCTTTTCAATCGTTTTTTCAGCAATACTTTTTTGCTGTTCGTTAAAATAAAATATTTCACTTCTGTATTGAGTTCCAAAATCTGGTCCCTGAGAATTTAAAGTTGTTGGATCATGAATTTTAAAAAAGTGTTCAATTATTTTCTCATAAGATATAACCTTAGGATCAAAATCTAATTTAACTACTTCTGCATGATTTGTTGCGCCTGTGCATACTTCTTTATAATTAGTTTCAGCACTGTTACCTCCACAATAACCTACCTCAGTTCTTATGACTCCATTAAGTTTACTAAACTCAATTTCAGGTCCCCAAAAACATCCTAAAGCTAAAATTGCTATTTCCATTGATTAAAGTTTTAATTAATTTAAAGTTATTAGTATGCTTTCAAAAAATCAATTAGGCTTTTTGTACATGTTTATGTCTGTTTGTGCGTTTTCTGTAATGGACGCAATTGTAAAATGGTCAGATGCCTACCCAGTAGGACAAGTGTTATTTTTCAGAGGTTTTTGTGGAATGATACCAATATTCTTTCTTATACCAAGAGAAAGATACTTTGACTTTTATAAAACCAGTAGACCGTTTCTTCATTTTAAAAGATGTTTAGCTGGTTTAATTGCTATCGTTGCAATTTTTATTGCTTTAAGAAAACTTCCATTAGCTACTGTTGTTAGTATTTCTTTCGCAGCACCAATATTTACTACAATTTTTTCAATTTTTTTATTAAAAGAAAAAGTAGGTTTTTATAGGTGGCTAGCTGTATTTGTGGGTTTTATTGGAATTATTATTATTTCAGAACCAGGATATAGTTCACTTAATGTAAATTATCTATATCCAATAGTGTTTTGTTTAGGTCTTTCATATGTTGCTATTGCAATAAGACAGTTGTCTTCCACAGAACCAGTATGGCTTATTGGTTTATATTTTTCTTTTTCAATAATGATTATAAGTTTTTTTACTATTTCAAAGGGATGGTTAATGCCTAATTTAAATGACTTATTTTTACTGTCTATGGTTGGTATCCTTGGAGGACTTGCAAATTTATGGCTTACTCATTCGTATAAATTATCAGAAGTTACCTTAGTCACACCATTAAAATATTTGGCATTGGTGTTTGGAATTTTTTTTGGTTATCTGATTTGGGATGAAGTTCCATCAATTAAAACTTTAATAGGAGCATCATTGGTTATTATTTCATCTTTTATAATATTTAGAAGAGAAATTTATTTAAAAAAGCAACCATCAATTGCCCGTCATGAATAAAGCCCCACCTTATTGGAATAAAGCTAAAAAAAATCTTACTAAAAAAGATAAAGTTATGAAAGATTTGATTAAAAAATATTCAGATAAAATTTTAACAACAAGAAAAAATGTTTTTTTTTCTTTGTGCAAAAGTATAATTGGGCAACAAATAAGTATCGCTGCAGCTAATTCAGTATTTTTAAAATTTAAATTTGCTTGTCATGGAAAAATTAATCCAAAAAATGTAAATAAATTAAAACCATCTAATTTGAGAAAATGTGGATTAAGCAGACAAAAAGTAAAAGGAATAAAAGAATTAGCTAAAAAATTTTTAGATAAATCTTTTAATCCAAAATTAATTAAGAATATGACAGATGAAGAGGCAATTGAATATTTATCAGGCTTGAGACAAATAGGTAGATGGTCTGCAGAAATGATTTTATTGTTTACATATAATAGACCTAATATATGGCCTGTGCAGGATATAGGTCTATTAAGAGCTATTTCTAATAATTATAAAAAAAAATATTTACCACCAGAAGCTTTTGTTAATAAACTAAAAAAAAAATTTTCACCCTATTGTTCAGTTGCAACATGGTATTTATGGAGATCAATTGACGATGAACCTATTCAGTATTAAATCCTTCTACTACTTGCATATATCTTTTAGTTGTATCTTTAGCTAATGCCCAACCATCTTGATAATCTTTTGAGTCATGGCACTCAATAGCTTTCTCGTAGCTTGGAAATTCCCATATTACAGTTCGATTAAAATCTTCTCCCTCATATTTTTTGTATCTTCCTCCACGAACTATTGGTTTACCACCAAAACTTTTAATAATAGGTACTACTGTTTCAGAGTATTTTTTTAAGTTCTCTTTACTTTCAACATTTAAGTATAAACTTATCCAATAACCTTTCATATTTATATTCCTTCAAAAATTATATGTTCTCTAATAACATTATTTTCTAAGTGTTTTCTTGCTTCAATGTATTCCTCAGAATTATAACATTCCTGAGCAGTTTTTACGTCAGGAAATTCTGCCAAAGCTACTCTGACCATTTCTCTTCCTTCTAAAGTAATATTATTTGCACTTCTAGCCAATATTTTACCTGAATATTTTTCGACAGCTTCTTTTGCTTTTACAGCGTATTTTTTAAGTCTTTCTGCATCCTTTATTTCACTATAATTTGCAACCCAATATGCTTTCATAATTCTCCTTTTTAAATTTTTTCAATTATGATACCAAATTTAAGTGAAAAAATTATTTTTAAATTTTTGTAGTATTTTGTTATTTTTAATATTTGCATCAATTATGCAAGCTAATGCTGATGAATTGCTCAAAAAGGGAAAAGAAGTTTTCCTAGAGGCCGGCAATTGTGCTGCATGTCATACCCTTTCTGATGCTGAGTCAAACGCAATGATTGGTCCAAATTTAAATGAAATCAGACCCGATATACAAAGAATTATAATGGCAGTTAGAAACGGAATAGGAGTGATGCCTGCAATGGAGGGGATATTATCTGATGAAGAAATAGACGCAGTTGCCCACTATGTTTCTATAAGTGCTGAACAATAAAAATTTTAACTATAATTTTTAATCCAATGTTTTGCTATATCTACTCTTTTACAAATCCAAATATCTTTAAATTTAGAAATATAATTTAAAAATTTTTTGAGAGATTGTATTCTTCCAGGTCTTCCAATTAATCTACAATGTAAACCAACTGACATCATTTTTGGCGAAGTTTTCCCTTCTTCGTAAAGAGCATCAAAACTATCTTTTAAATAATTATAAAACTGTTCTCCTGAGTTAAATCCCTGATTAGTTGCAAATCTCATATCATTGTTATCAAGTGTATAAGGAACCATAAGTTGTTTTTTATTACCTTTTTTTATCCAATAAGGAAGATCATCACTGTATGAATCGCTACAGTATAAAAAATTTCCATTATCAATTACTAAATCTAAAGTATTTGTACTGCACCTACCGGTATACCAACCAGCAGGTTGAGTACCAAAAATTTTTTTTATAGATTTTACAGCAAGTTTCATATCATTCTTTTCTTTTTTCTTTGATACATTTTGATAATCAATCCATCTCCACCCATGACTAGCAACTTCATAATTAGCTTTTCTTATGGCCGAACAAACATCTTTATTTCGTTCCAATGCCATTCCTACTCCAAAAATAGTTAATGGGATTTTTTTCTTATTAAATAAATCATGAACTCTCCAAAATCCTCTTCTTGATCCATATTCATAAATTGACTCCATATTTAAGTGTCGACCTTTAATTGGTTTAGCTCCTATAATTTCTGATAAAAATATCTCTGAAGTTTTATCACCATGAAGAATACAATTCTCTGCTCCTTCTTCATAATTAAGTACAAATTGCAAAGCCAACTTGGCATTTCCAGGCCACTTTACCTTAATTTTTTTGGAACCATATCCTACCAAATCTCTTGGATATTTTTTTTTCATTTTTTTAAAATAATTTTATCTTTTTTAAATTTATAAATAACAAGATTGTTTCCTTTTCCTTTTCTATCTACAATTAGAAAATTCATATTTTTCATAGAAATAAGTGGAAAGTGCCAAATGCCAGCTTTGTAATTCACTCCGGTTTGTTTAGGAACTAAAAAGGACTGAATTTTATTTATATCTGGTTTATCTCCTCTTGGAGCTACAAATACTAAAAATTTTGTATCTTCCATTGGTATAAAGGCTTGGCTTCCTAAAGGATGTTTTTCCATCATATCAATTTTCATAGGAAATCTTCTTTTTTTTGCTTTAAAAATACTAACTATTGCCTTTCCATTTTTTTTAGAAGTATCTATGTTTATTAAATCATCAAACCTTTTTGCATATCCATCATTAATATTTATGGGATTTTTTTTGGATGTATTTATTAATTGCCCAAACTTAGAAAATTTTTTTTTAGTTATATTTTTTGCTTTTACTAATTTCATTTTACAAAATTTCCAAATGCTCTAATTCTTGAAATTCCACCATCTGGATGGATATTTATTTTAAGGTAATTTTCTTTATTTCTCTTTATTAAGAATTTTTTAAAAACGTGTTTTTTGTTGGCAGAAAGTTTTGATTTATTTAAAATAAATTTCCAATTTTTTGAATTATTAACAATTAATTTATTTGATAGATTTTTTGAAATATTTACAGTTTGAATAGAGCAACTATCAGGGTAGTTCCCTTTAAAATGATGAGTATCTATCTCTAATTTTTTTATTAAGCCTGGTTTTCCAAATTTTATTATAAGCCAATCAAAGTTTTTACCTCTACTTCTTCTTGTTTCCCAGCCATCTCCCATATTTTTCCCCTTACCAGGAGCTATTATGTTTTCAGCTCTTCCAAAATGTTCATTATTACAACCAACAATTGAAGCACCGTTTAAAACAGATGTTAAATTTATATTTTTATTATTTAAAATGTTTTTTTCCATTTCAATTTTTCCATAAAGCCTAAGTCTTGCAACTCCACCATCAGGAAAGATATTTAGTTTTATATAATTAAAAATAGATTTATTTTGTGATTTTAAGCTATGGTTTTTGTTGGGTCCAAGTTTTTTTTTACCTAATAAGAGAGTCCATTTTGTCTTTTTATCAGGTTTAGTTCTACTGAAACAACCTTCCACTGATGCGTGATTAGGTTGATTTCCATTAAAGTGTGTTGTGTCAATATCTATATCAAAAATCTTTCCAGGTTTGCCTAATTTTAAAATTAAATAATCAAAACCTTTTGATCTTCTTCTTCTAGTTTCCCATCCATCCATCCATTTACCATGTTTGTCAAATAGTCTATCTTTAAAAACTGGAGCATCTACGTTTAAAATTCTGTGAGCAGCCGCAAAAAAATCATCAGTTTTAAATATAATTTTAGATCCAATTTTAGGACTGGCCAAATTTATCATTTTTGAATTTATAAATTTTTTCATTTTTTATTTATTTCATTAAGACGAAAGGTTGCAATTTTTTTTACTTGTTTTTTTGCTTCTAGGAATTCACTTTCTACATCACTTTGTATTCTTTGTCTAAAATTATTTAATATTTCATTTTTATTTTTGCCTTTTACAGCAATTATAAATGGAAAATTAAACTTTTTTTTATATTCTGAATTTAATCTTTTGAATTCTTCATATTCCTCACTAGAACATTCATTTAATTTTGCAGAAGCTTGTTCTGATATAGACTCCGAGGTCATTCTTTTTGCTACAGCAAGCTCAGGATGAGCATTTAATATTTCTAAAATTTTATCTTTTTTATAACCTTCATAAATATTCAGCATTTTAAACATAATATCTTCGAAGTTTTTAAAAGGTTTTGATTCAAAAACTTCTATAGCTACTGACTCAGTTTTTTCAAAAACATTACCAAATATTGACAAAAAATCAGACTTGTTAAGATCATTAATGTTATCTATTGTTCCCATTTAACTTTAAATAATTTAAGTTTGAAATTTAAATGATACTATAATTTTATGACAAAGCTCACAACTCATGTTTTAGATGTATATTCAGGTAAACCTGGAAAGGATATCTTGGTTGAGCTGTTTTATTTAAATAATTCAGAAAGAAAAAAAATAACTTCAATAAAACTTAATGACGATGGTAGAGCAGACTCTCCATTAGCAGAGGGAGATATTTTTGTTAAGGGTAAATATGAATTAGTTTTTTATATTGGTGATTATTTTAAAAATATATCATCAGCAAATGATGTACCATTCTTGGATGATGTAATTATCAGATTTGGTATTTCAGATCCTTCACAGCATTATCATGTACCTTTATTAGTCTCACCATGGAGTTATTCTACCTATAGAGGTAGTTAAGTGATATCAAGTTCGGTAAAATTCTTATTAAACGATAAGATTCTAGAAATTAAAAACCCTGATCCAAATCAAACAATTCTAAATTATATTAGAAATGAACTAAAAAAAACTGGAACTAAAGAGGGATGCTCAGAAGGTGGTTGTGGGGCATGCACTATTGTTTTGGGTGAGTTAGTTAGCAATGAGATAAAATATAGTTCAATAAATTCTTGTATTTCATTTGTGCCATCCTTGAATGGCAAGCAACTTTTGATTGTAGAAGATTTGGTTTCCAAAGATGGAAAACTCCATCAAGTCCAAGAAGCGATGGTAAAATTTCATGGATCACAATGTGGATTTTGTACACCAGGATTTGTTATGTCTTTGTTTTCAATGTTTAAAAATAATAAAAGCTATAGCAGCGAATTAATAACAGACTCAATATCAGGAAATTTGTGTCGTTGTACTGGCTATAGACCTATTATTGATGCTGCCAAAAGTTTAAATATGATAAATAAGACAGATGAGTTTAGTAAAAATAAAAATAAAATTATAAAATTATTAAAAACAATTAGACCAAAAAATATTTTTATTAAAAAAGATAATAAAATTTATTTCTCACCTAAAAACATTAAAGATTTAAAAAGTATAATTAAAAATAACTCAAATTTTAATTTTCTTGCTGGTGGAACAGATTTATCTTTAACAGTCACAAAAGAGAGAAAAGAAATTCCATTTATAATTGATTTAAGAGAAGTTAAAGAATTAGATTTTATAAAGGTAAGTAAAAATTACTTAGAGATTGGAGCTGCCACTCCTCTAATCAAATTTGAAAATGAAATTAAAAAATATTATCCAGATTTTTATTCTATTCTCAAGAGATATGGATCTGTTCAGATTAGAAATGTAGCAACTATAGGAGGCAATATTGCAACGGCATCGCCAATTGGTGATTCGTTACCAATTTTACTATCTTTAAATGCTGAGATTTTAATAGAGAGCTTTAATCAAAGAAAAGTTTTACCGATGAATAATTTTTTCATAGATTATAGAAAAACTAAATTAAAAAGAACTGAATTTATTCGATCAATTAAAATACCATTATTTAAAAAAAATATATTTAAAGCATTTAAAATTTCAAAAAGATTTGATGATGATATTTCATCTGTTTGTGGTTCTTTTAATTTTAAAATTAATAATAATAAAATTAAAGAGGTATATATTGCATATGGTGGTATGGCAGCTGTCCCTAAAAGAGCTAAAGCATGTGAGGAAATTCTTAAAAATAAGCCTCTTACCATCAATACTTTTGACCAAGCAAAAAATTATTTAGAAAAAGATTTAAGTCCTATTGGAGATATGAGAGCAAGCAAAGAATACAGACTAGAGGTAGCAAAAAATTTATTAATGAAATGTTTTGTAGAAATAAATTCAAATAAATTAACAAGAGTTAATTAAATGAGCAAAGAGAATTATATTGAGGAAATAAGACCACACGATAGTGCCTACAAACATGTAAGTGGGTATGCTGAGTATACTGATGATATTAATGAACCAAAAAATACAATTTTTGGTGCCATTGGTTTAAGCAAAAAAGCACATGCAATAATTAAAAAAATAGACTTAGCTGAGGTAAAAAAAAGTGAAGGTGTTATTTCAGTAGTTACACAAAGTGATATTTCGGGTAGAAATGACGTGGGGCCTGTTTTTGATGGAGATCCTATTTTCCCAGAAAAAAAAGTTGAGTTTTATGGCCAACCATTGTTTGCTGTAGCTGCTACAACTACTGAACTTGCAAGAAAAGCGGTACTAAAAGCTAAAATTATTTATAAAGATTTAAAACCAGTTGTTACTATAAAAGAAGCTTTAAGAAAAAAACAGTTTTTATTTAAACCTAAAAAAATAAAAAAAGGAAATCCTACAAAGAAAATAAAAATATCAAAAAATATTTTAAAAGGCAATTTTACAACAGGAAGTCAAGAGCATTTTTATTTAGAAGGTCAAGCAGCTTTTGTTATTCCTAAAGAAGACGATAATTTTTTAGTTTATAGTTCAACGCAACATCCTTCAGAGACACAACAATTGATTGCAAAAATGTTCAATCAAAAAAGTAATTCAATTAATGTTGAGGTAAGAAGAATTGGTGGTGGGTTTGGGGGAAAAGAAACAAATTTCATGACAGCTTGTATTTGTGCGTTGTTAGCTAAAAAATCAGGTCAGCCTGTCAAATTAAGATTAGATAGAGATGATGATATAATATTGACTGGTAAAAGGCATGAATTTTTATCTGAATATGAAGTGGGTTTTAATGATGAAGGAGTTATTGAAGGTTTAAAAATAAACTTATCTTCAAATTGTGGAATGTCACCAGATTTATCAGCGGCAATAAACGATAGAGCTTTGCTTCATATTGATAACGCATATTATATTTCAGATATTGAAGTAACAAATAATTTATGTAAGACAAATATTCCAACATCTACTGCTTTCAGAGGCTTTGGTGGAAACCAAGGAATGATGGCTATAGAAAATATTATTGACAATATTTCAAGGTACTTAAAAAAGGATTCTACAGAAGTAAGAAAGAAAAATTTTTATCAAAAAGATAAAAAAAACGTAACTCACTATGGGATGATTATTCAAGACAATGTAATAAATGAAATATTTAGAAAATTAGAAAAAAAATCAAATTATAAAAAACGATATTCAGATATAAGAAAATTTAATAAAAAAAATAAATTTAAAAAGAAAGGTATAGCTATTACACCAGTAAAATTTGGTATTTCATTTACAACAATCCATTTAAATCAAGCCGGAGCTTTAGTTCATATTTATACTGATGGAAGTGTGTATTTGAACCATGGGGGTATAGAAATGGGTCAAGGAACTCACACAAAAATTGCTCAATTAGTGGCAAATTCTTTAGGACTACCCTATAATTTAGTACATATTTCATCAACAAACACGTCTAAAGTCCCAAATACCTCCGCTAGTGCCGCTTCATCAACCACCGATCTTAATGGAGCCGCAGCATTAAATGCAGTAGCAAAAATTAAAGTAAATTTAGAAAAATTTATTAAGAAAAAATATAAAATCTTCAATCAAGAAGCAATTTATAAAGATCAATATATAATATTTGGAAATAGACAATTTAAATTTAAAAGCATTATTCAAGAGGCATATTTAAATAGAATTTCTCTTTCATCGTCAGGTTTTTATTCAACACCAAAAATTAATTTTGATAAAAAAAAATTTAGAGGAAGACCCTTTTATTATTTTTGTTATGGTGCAGCTGTTTCAGAAGTAACTATAGATACATTAACTGGTGAAAATGTTCTAGAAAGAGTTGATATTTTACATGATGCTGGAAAACCAATAAATCCAGCACTTGAACTAGGTCAGATTGAAGGTGGTTTTGTACAAGGACAAGGATGGTTGACTATTGAAGAGCTTAATTGGAAATCAAACGGACAGATTACAACTTTTTCTCCATCAACATACAAAATACCTGCAGTAAGCGATATCCCAAAAAAATTTAATGTGGAAATTTTCAAAGAAGGATCAAATAAAGAAAAAGTTGTTAATAAAGCAAAGACAACTGGTGAACCTCCTTTAATGCTAGCCATGAGTGTTTTTTATGCAATTAAAGACGCAGTTGCTTCAATTGGAAATTATCAGATTGCACCAGAACTCAATGCACCAGCAACTCCTGAAAGAATTTTAATGAGTGTAAATAAAATTAAAAATAAAAATGGAAGATAAAAAAAAATTTATGGCAAAAGCCATTGAACTTTCTATAAATAGTGCAAACACTATTGGTGGACCCTTTGGAAGTGTCATAGTTAAGGATAATAAGATTATTGCAGAGGGTTCTAATAAAGTGACTTCTTCAAATGATCCAACTGCTCATGGAGAGGTTGTAGCAATTCGAGAAGCTTGTAAAAAGTTAAAAACTTTTGATCTGTCGGGTTGTGAAATTTATACATCTTGTGAACCTTGCCCAATGTGTCTTTCGGCAATTTATTGGTCAAGATTAGATAAAATATATTATGCAAATACAAGAGAAGATGCAAAAACTATAGACTTTGATGACTCATTTATTTATTTAGAAATTCCAAAAAAAATAGGTGATAGAAAAATTAAAATGACACAAATGCTTAGAGATGATGCTTTAAAAGCATTTGAAATTTGGGATAAAAAAGTAGATAAAATAAAATATTGATGGAATTTTTACCTTATACAATAAAATGGTTAGAAGTTATTCTGAGATGGGGCCATGTATTATTTGCAATATTATGGGTAGGTAATAGTTTTTTATTTAATTACTTAGACAACAATTTAAATAAAAATATAACAAGTGATGATATCGATGGCGAAGGATATCTGATGCATTCTGGTTTTTTTTATAAACTATCAAGGTTAAATACATCGCCACCACAGGATTATTTAAATAGATTAGTAATCTTTAAATGGCAAAGTTATTTAACTTTTATAACTGGAATGTTACTTTTAGTTGTAGTTTATTATTATAACGCTGGTGTATTAATGGTTGATAAACGTGTTTTATTAATACCTCCTAGTTATGCAATTATTATCTCACTTTTATCATTAATTATTTTTTGGTTTGTTTATGATTTTTTATGTAAATCTAAATTGATTGAAAATAATATATTATTTATTTCTACAGCAATCATTTTGCTAGCACTTGTTTCTTTTGGTCTGACTAAATTATTTGGACCAAAATTTGCAATTTTAAGTGTTGGATTGATTATAGGCACTAATATGTTTGGTAATGTTTTTACAGTAATTATACCTAATCAAATGAATATAATTAGTAGTAGCGAAAGAGGTGAAAAATTTGATATGAGCTTATCCTTAGCGGCCAAACAACGCTCAATCCATAATAACTATTCTACTTTTTTGGTACTATTTATAATGCTATCGGGGCATTCTAGTTTTTTAGTTTATCATCAATACAACTGGTTAATATTATGTGCGATTGCTGTTATTTCTGGAGCGGCAAGACATTATTTTAATTTAAGAGGAAGAAACATTCACAGGTTGTATATTTTAATATCTTCAATTTTAGCACTTATCGTTCTTGCAGTTTTAGTTTTATTATTTAAATAATTAATACATATATTATGTCAGAAAAACTAATTGTTAGCTGGGATGAATACAATAAGACAGTTGAAAAACTAGCAATACAGATTCATGAAAGTGGATATAAACCAACAATACTGATTGGCATTATGCGAGGAGCAGCACCAATGATTGATGTTCTAAGTAGAATTTTTAAATTAAAATGTGCATACCTTGCAGTCGAATCATATAGTGGAAAAGGAGTAGAGGATGAACAGGGAGATATTGTATTTTCACGAGAAATGAGTTCAATTGCTCCAAATATGGGTGGAAGAATACTTTTGTGTGATGATTTATCAGATACAGGAATTACATTTAACAAAAGTATAGATTGGTTAAAAAAATATGAACCAATTAAAGATAAAATAGAAGAAATTAAAACAGCAACTTTATTTAAAAAAAAGAAATCTTCTTTTGAGCCAGATTTTTGTGCAAACAAGCTTCCTGATAATCCTTGGATTGTACAGCCTTTTGAAATTTATGAAGAATTAAGAATTGAAGAAATAAAAAAAAAACACCAGAAATAAAAAAGGCCAGTTTTTAAACTGGCCTTTTAAATTTTTTAGATTTACTTTGTAAAAACTATTTAGGTATATCTCCTTCAACGCCTTTTACATAAGTCATCATTCCTGCAAGCATTCCATCGTCAGCAGTTTTACCTTCAGCTACCATTAAATTACCTTTCTGGTCATATATTGGTCCAGTGAAAGAATGAACTTTACCTGACGCTAAATCTTTTTCTAGTTGATTAACTTTAGCTTTCAAATCAGCAGGAAGTGCAGAGTCTAGATCAGATATAACTACCATACCATCACCTATACCATGCCATGTATCTTTTTGATTCCATGTTCCATTTGCAACAGCTTTAACTCTATCTACATAGTAAGGACCCCAGTTGTTTTCAACTGAAGTTAATACAGCTTTAGGAGCAAATTTGTCCATATCACTAGCTTGTCCAAAAGCATATACTCCTGCTTTTTCTGCAATCTGAACTATAGCAGTACTATCAGTGTGTTGAGCAATAATATCAGCACCTTGATCAATTAATGCTTTAGCTGCTTCTGCTTCCTTACCTGGGTCATACCAAGTAAAAGCCCAAACAATTTTTGTTTTTATGTTTGGATTTACTTTTTGAGCCGCTAGAGTAAATGAGTTAATACCTCTAATTACTTCTGGAATTGGAAAAGATGCAACATATCCAATAACATTAGATTTTGTCATTGATCCAGCAATTGTTCCTAAGATAGTTCTGCCTTCATAGAATCTAGCTGCATATGTTGAAACATTTGAATGTTCTCTTTTATATCCAGTAGCATGTTCAAATTTTACATTAGGAAACTCTTTAGCAACTTTGTTAGTTGGATTCATATATCCAAAACTAGTTGTAAAGATAATATCATGACCAGAATTAGCCAATTGTCTAAGAACCCTCTCAGCGTCAGCACTTTCTGGAACACCTTCCACAAATGTTGTTTTATATCCGGCAGCTTCTACAGCTTTTCTTCCCACATCATGTTGATATGTCCACCCATGGTCACCTGTTGGACCAATGTAAACAAATGCCGCTTTAACATCTTTTGCAACAGAAGCAACAGTGAATGTAAATAAGAAAACCAAAGAAGAGACGAAAGAACGAATAAATATTTTATGCATAAATTTATATCCCCTTGTAATTTTTTTTTAAAAAATAAAGCTTAAAGTAAATTATTCAAAAAAAAATAATTATTTTAAAATTAGTTATCTTTATAAAACGATTTACCTAAAGAACTTGGTGTACTTAGTCTTATTTTTCTACTATCACGAGAAATTACAACTAATACTATTATTGTTACTATATAAGGAAGGGCCGTTAAAAACTGTACAGGAATTCTAACTCCAATTGCTTGCATATGAAATTGAACTATAGTTAATCCACCAAAAATCATTGCACCAATTAAAATTTTAATAGGGTTCCATGTAGAGAATACTACTAGAGCTAATGCGATCCAACCTCTTCCACCAGTCATATTTTCAATCCATTGTGGGGTATAAATCATTGATAAATAAGCACCAGCAAGTCCACACATTGCTCCTCCATAAAGAATGCATAAGTAACGAACTAACCTAACATTTATTCCTTGGTTTGATGCTGAGTCAGGCGAGTCTCCTACAGCTCTTACAATCAATCCTATTTTTGTTTTTTTTAAAAAATAGTTAGTTACAAAAGGTAAAGCAAAAGCAAAATAAAATACAACTGAATGTCCAAATAATATTGGGCTTAAAAAAGGTATTGCATCTTTTAAGTTTCCAAATAAAACAGGAAACTCTTTTCCTGGAATACCAACAAAGTTTTTTCCAATCATAGCAGATATTCCTATTCCAAATATAGTAAGTGCCAAGCCCGTAGCTACATGATTTGTTATTAAAGTTTGGGTAAGAAATGCAAAAATTGTTGAAATTAAAACTCCAGCTAACATTGCACCGATAACTGCTATGAATAAATTTCCTGTAACAGTCATTAGAGCAAAACCTGAAATAGCTCCGATAATCATCATTCCTTCAACTCCAAGGTTTAGAACTCCTGATCTTTCTGTGATAAGCTCTCCACAAGATGCTAAAATCAAAGGTACTGAAGAGGCCATTATAGATGCAATTATCAGTCCAACAAAATTTATATCTATCGTCATTTTTTTGAACCTATAAATTTAATTTTAAAAAAAAGTAAATAATCTGAAGCAAGAAGAAAAAATAAAATCATTCCTTGAAAAACTTGACCAGTATATTTTGGTATTTGCATAAATATTTGAGCTGTTTCAGCACCCAAATAAGTTATCGCAACAATTAATGATGCAAAAATTATTCCAACAGGATTTAAACGACCTAAAAATGCAACAATTATTGCAGTGAAACCATAATCTGGAGATACTTCTCTATGAAGTTGTCCGATAGGTCCAGTTATTTCCCCAACTCCTGCGAGACCCGCACAAGCACCACTTATTAAAAAAACGAGTATAATCATTTTTTTACCTTTGTAGCCAGCATATTTTGCTGTTTTCAAACTGAAACCTGAAACTTTCATTTGAAATCCTAAATATGTCTTATAAAAAATAAACCAGCTTATAACTACTGCAGCTAAAGCTAAAAATATTCCAGCATGAATTCTTAATCCCTCTGCCAATAATGGAAGTCTAGCAGAGTCACTAAATTGTCTGGTTTCTGGAAAATTAAATCCTTCTGGATTACTCCAAGGTCCAACAACAAGATAGTCTAAAATTAATTTTGAAACATATACCAACATTAGGCTAACTAGTATTTCGTTGGTGTTAAAATATGTTTTTAAAATGGCAGGTATGGATGCATATAACATTCCTCCAATTGCGCCAGCTAATATTACAATTGGTAGAATGTAAAAACCTTCTTGATTGTAAAATAGTAAAGCAACTCCTCCTGAAACTATAGCTCCAAAAGTTAATTGACCTTCAGCTCCAATATTCCAATTATTGCTTTTAAAACAAAAAGATAAACCAATCGCTATTAGGCAAAGTGGTGTAGCTTTTAATAGCAATTCACTGAAACCATACATATCTGCAATTGGAACTATGAAAAAAAACTTTAGAGCTTCAAAAGGCTCAAATCCCAAAATATAAAAAATTAAACCCCCCGCAACTAATGTAAGAAAAATTGCTAAAACGGGTGTAAGAAAAAATATAGTTCTTGAAGGTTGGTCTCTTTTAATAATTTTAATCAAATTCTCCACCTCCCATTAATATTCCGAGTTTTTCAGACGTTACTTCATCTGCATTCATTTTTTTTGATAATTTTCCTTTGTATATTACTGAAATTTTATCACTTAACTTTAATAATTCGTCAGTATCTGTAGAAATTAATATTATTGATTTATTTTGTTGGTTTATTTTAATAAGGGTTTCATGAATGTAATTTATAGCTCCAACATCAAGGCCCCATGTCGGATTGAAACAAATCAATAAATCGGGAGAAGTTATTAATTCTCTTCCAATAATTAGTTTTTGTAAATTTCCACCTGATAAAAACTGACTTTTTAATTCAATATTATCTGTATTAACATTAAAGTCAGATATGATTTTTTTTGCATGTTGTTTAATTTTACTTTCATTTATTAAACCATTTTTGAAAAAGTTCGATGATTTAAAATTATTCAAAGCAACATTTTCAAAAATTTTCATTTGTGGTACAGCAGCTTGTTCAAGTCTATCTTCCGGAGAAAAAGCCATCAAGTATTCTCGTCTTTGTTGAGGATTTTGATCTCCTATAAAATTTTTATTAAATTCTATACTTTTTTTATCTGAAATAATTTCTCCACTTAAGACTTGAAATAATTCACTTTGACCATTTCCAGATATACCAGCTATACCCAGGCATTCGCCTCGGCTAACTGTAAAATTAATTTCTTCTAAATTTGTTTCAAAAGGATCTTCGCTTTTAAAATTAAGATTTGTAATTTTTATCAATTGATCAGACGAAGTTGTTGATAATTTTTTTTTCTTTATGGTTTTTAAATTCTGTCCAACCATTTTATTTGCCAAAGTTTCAATTTTTTCGTCTACAATTTTACTTATAGATACAAGTTCACCTTTTCTCATAACGGCAACCTCATCACAAAGCGACATTACCTCTTTAAGTTTGTGAGTGATGTAAATAATTAAAATACCTTCTTCTGAAAATTGTTTTAAAGATGAAAAAAGTTCAATTGTTTCTTGTTCGGTTAAAACTGAAGTTGGTTCATCCATAATCAATACTTCTGGACCTCTTATTAAACATCTAATTATTTCTACTTTTTGCTTTTGGCCTGCTGATAAATTTAAAACAGGAATATCTAAATCAATAGAAAAGTTATATTTTTCCATTATTGATATTATTTTTTTTCTTAAATTGTCTCTAGTTTCATTTGAGTCAATAATAAGATTTTCAAATACTGACAAAGTCTCAAATAAATTAAAATGTTGAAATACCATTCCAATATTATTTTTTTTAGCATCTACTGGCGAATTTAATTTTAAAGTTTTATTATTTAAAAATATTTGACCTTCATCAGGCATTATTACGCCTGAAAGAATTTTTACCAAGGTAGATTTCCCAGCTCCATTTTCTCCAAGTAAGGCATAAATTTTTCCGCTTTCAAATTCTAAAGAAATATTTTTATTTGCAATGCAACCAGGGTAAATTTTAGTAATATTTGATATTGTCAAATTTGTTTTCATAAATTATTTTAAAGGTATAGAATTATTTTCTTTTGATAATTGATATTTATTAGATAAATCAATATATAATTTTTTGATTTCTTTAAACGAGTCTGATATTTTTTTTTTATCATCTTTTAGTTCATCAATTAAGCTACCAATATTGTAACTATTCCAATAAGAGTTTTTTTTGTTATATTTTCCATTATCTATATTAAAAACTTCTTTAAGAATATTTAAATCATGAGGAATATTAAAATCATCAGAAGTCGATTGATAAGGAAAAAGATAATAAAAATTGTCAAAACCTGAAAAAGCAATTGCACTTAAACATAAACTACAAGGTTCATGAGAGCTTAAAAAAATACAGTTTTTTTCATCTGGTCTCATTTTTTTTTCTATTTCATAAAATTTTTTTAATGTATGAATTTCACCATGCCATAGTGGGTTTTCTATTTCATTATTTGATCCAGCTACTACCAATGAATGATCATTTTTTTTTATTATAGCGGCACCAAAAATTTTATTACCTAAATTAACCCCATCAGATGTTAACGGTAAAATATTTTTTCTAAAAACATCTAAAAACCTTTTTAATAGTAAATTGTTCATATGTTTGAAATATCAAATAAAAACCACATTTGTTAGTATAATTAAACTCAATAATTATTTATTATCAAATTAAAAAATACAACTTAAAAGTTAATAATTAATTATTTTTAAAAATGATAAGGTAAAATAATGAGATATTTTAAAATTGTTTTTTGTTTAACTATTATTTTAATTTTATTTTCTGGCTGTCAGACAATTAAAAAAAAATCTGATGAAGTTGCAGAAAGAGAAAATGAAAAGTTTGGTCTTTTTGTAGGTAAACAGGTAAATGAAATGAAATTAGAGTTAGGAGCACCAACTGAAGATTTGATTATTAATGAAGTCGGGAATGAAGTTTTGGTATATAAAACAAAAAAATATGGAATTCCTTGTGAAAGGAAATTCGAAGTTAATTCTAGTGGGACAATAGTTGGATTTTCTTCGAGTGGCTGTATTTAAATACTAAATTTATTTAATACGCTCAATTTAGGCTAAATAATATAACAAAATAGGGAAGTTTTTTTTTTAACTTTTTTCTAGTTTTACAAAGGTTTTTAATAAATGTAACGTCCAAAGAAACACAGGAGGTTATATGGTTTCAAAAAGTTCTTCAGGTGCCAGTAACAAAAAACTTCCTTACAATAAATCTATACCTTTAGGAATACAGCATGTTTTAGCAATGTTTGCTGGAAACATAACTGTACCTATAATTATTGCTGGAGTTTTTGGTCAAACACCTGAACAGAAAATATTTTTGATACAGATGGCACTCTTTGTTGCTGGAGTGGCAACTGTAATTCAAACGGTGGGATACAAAGGAGTTGGTTCAAAATTACCTATAATTCAAGGTACTAGCTTTGCTTTTATTCCTGTTATGGTTCCGTTTAAAGCCGCAGGATTAGGTGCAGTTTTTACAGCTGCATTTATTGGAGGAATATTTCAAATATTTATAGGAAAAATTTTAAAACCTATAAGACATTTGTTTCCGCCACTAGTAACAGGGATTGTTGTATTAATGATTGGGGTAAGTCTATTAAAAGTTGGTTTTATGTATGCTGGCGGTGGAGCATGGCTGATGAATAATAAACCTGAAATTTTTGGTAACGCAAATCATCTAACAATTGCTTTTACAGTCTTAATTGTTTCTCTATTTTTTAATATAAAAGGTAAAGGAATGTGGTCATCAGCATCAATTTTAATTGGAATGATAGCTGGTTACATCGTTGCTATGTCTTTGGGTATGGTAAATTATGGAAAGATTGCATCAGCAGAATGGTTTGCTCTTCCAATGCCATTGCAATATGGAATAGATTTTGTTCCAGGTGCAATAATATTAATGTTGTTTATGGCAGTAGTTACTACCATAGAGACAATTGGAGATATAAGTGCAACCACAATGGGAGGCGACAATAGAGAAGCAACTGATAAAGAATTATCAGGTGGAATAATGGCAGATGGAGTTGGAACTGCATTTGGTGCTCTTTTCAATGCAATGCCCAATACATCTTACTCTCAAAATGCAGGATTAGTTGCTTTTACAGGAGTAGTGAGTAGACATGTGGGAACAGTTGCTGGTGTTTTATTAATCCTTATGGGATTATTTCCAAAACTAGGTGGAATAATTGCTTCGATGCCAGAGTCAGTGATTGGCGGAGCTGCAATTATAATGTTTGGTTTAATCGCATCTGCAGGAATTAAATTAATTGCTAGAGAACAAATGAATCAAAGAAACTTACTAATTTTAGGATTATCACTTTCTTTTGGTATTGGTATGTCTTTGTTACCACAGTTTGTTAAACATATTCCTGATTTAGGAATAAGCTTAAAACTTCTATTAACAACTGGGTTGATTCCAGCGGGTATGTTGGCGTTTATTCTAAATGCAACAATGTCAAAAAAATAAATAAATTAAAAACTTGTGGGGATAAATCCCCACAAGCAAGGTTACTTATTTAATTTCTATAAGTCTTTTCTTTTTATGATCTGGTAGAATTCTTTCACAAGCTATTGTTAAAAGACCATCTTTAAGTTCAGCACCATTTACTTTAACGTCATCAGCTATTGTAAATGATCTCGCAAATTGTCTTTGAGAAATACCTTTATGAATTATTTCACCATCTATATTTTTATCATCAGACTTGCTAATCTGTTTAGTTCTTACAGTTAACAAATTATCTTCAAATTCAACTTCGACATCTTTCTTATTAAAACCTGCAAGGGCAACTTCTATAGAGTAAGCGTCCTTTCCAGTTTTTCTTATGTTGTATGGTGGATAATTTGATTGCATACTCAAACTACCATTACCCAACATACTTTCAAATTGATCAAACATATCGTCAAAACCAATTGAAAAAGGTCTTAGGGAATTAAAGATTGATAAATCCTTACTTGTCATAATATCCTCCTTTTTTTTAAGCAAGTTTATTTATTGCAAGCCCCATTAGGCGACTCACAATTCTTATATGGGAATTAATTTTTTTTTTTCAACAAATAAAATCTAAATTTTTTTTGAAATTTTAAGTGCAAAAGCATAATCTAATGTTATTTCTTCTATAGCACCGTCTCTGCCAGATTTTCCACCATGTCCAGCATTCATTTCAGTTTTTAATAGTAGAAGATTATTATCAGTTTTATAATCTCGAAGTTTTGCTGTAAATTTAGCAGGCTCATCAAACAAAACTCTATTATCACTTAAACTAGTAGTTATTAAAATATTAGGGTAATCCATTTTTTTTATATTATTATATGGTGCATAAGAATAAATATATTCAAAATGATTTTTATTGTCTTTAGCGTTCCCAAATTCATCAAACTCTCCAACTGTTAGTGGCAAAGAGTGATCAAGATTAGTTGTTAATGAGTCAACAAAAGGAACTGCCATAATTATTCCCAAAAATAATTCAGGTGCTTGATTTACGACTGCACCCATTAGCAGTCCTCCCGCTGAACCACCCATGCCTATTATTTTTCCATTAGAGGTATAATTTTTATCAATTAAATATTTTCCAACTGCAATATAGTCCTCAAAAGTATTTTTTTTATTTAAAAGTTTTCCTTCTTTCCACCACTTCATTCCTCTTTCCATTCCTCCTCTTATGTGAGCAGTTACCCAAATAATATCTCTATTAATTAAACTCAATCTTGTTGAAGAAAAACCAGGAGACATTGAATTTCCATAGGATCCATATCCATATAGCAGCAGGTTTGCTTCACTATTTATCTTTGTATTCTTATGTCTTGTAATCGTAATTGGCACCATTCTTCCATCATGAGAAGGACATTCCAGTCTTTCTACAATATAATCATTCGGGTCATGTCCTGAAGGAATTTCTTGTTCTTTTTTTAATTTTTTTTCTTTGGTTTTTAAATTATATAAATATGTTCTGCCTGGAGTTTTTGGTGAGGAATAAGATAAATAAACCAAATCAGTATTTCTATCTTTTTGAATGAGAGATATTCCAGGAACAATAACTTTTTCATCTGTAAAAATTATTTCTTCTTCATTATTTGTTTTTGGATCTCTTAAAATTAATTTACCAAGCGCATCAGATGTTTCTGATCTAATAATCCAATCATTTAAAAATACTAAACCTCCTATAAGAACTTCATCTTTAGCTGGTATAAATATTTCCCAACTTTGATTTGATAAATCTTTGCATCTTTCTATTTTAAAATCTTCAGCATTTTCATTTGTATGATTATAAAAGTAACCGTCCCAAGAATTGACAGAATAGATTATTCCTCTTTTTCTTTTTTTAATTAATTTAGGTTTTGGAATTTCTTCATTTGCATTAAAATAATATTGTTCTGAAGTATTGTGATCTGATGTTGAAATAAAAAAATATTTTTCATCTGAACTTAATCCAATACCAACAGTAAAGGCTTCACTTTTTTCATTAAAAATTAATATATCTTCTTTTGTTGAGGTTCCTATCTCGTGTCTATATATTTTTCTTGGTCTGTGATTTTCATCTAATTTTGAATAAAAAATATGTTTATCATCAAGACTAAATTCAATACTTCCACTTGTTTCTTCTATTTTTTCAGTAATTAGTTTTTTATTTTCAATATTTCTTATATAAATTGTATAGTATTCTGAGCCCTTGAGATCCAGCGAGTAACCAAGATATTTATCGTTAAAACTTACCTCAAGATCTCCTAACCCAAAATATTCAGTTTTTAATTTCTCTTTTTCTTTGTCTCCATTCCATATTTCTTCAACATGATTTGTTCCAATTTTTTTTCTCAGTTTAATAGAATAGTTTCCTTTTGCTGTTGTTTTTGTCCAGTATTCATAGTTTTTATCTTTAAAAGGCAAAGACTCATCATCAAGTTTAATTCTACCTTTTATTTCATCAAAAAGTTTATTTCTTAAATTTTTAGTATCTGTCATTTGATTTTCAAAAAACCTATTTTCTTCTTCTAGATATTTCCTCACTTCTGGTAGCAGTTTTGAACTATCTTTTAAAACTTCTAAGATGTTTTCTTGGTGTATCCAGCTATAATTGTCTTCCCATGTTTTATTGTGACAAGATTTTAGTTCAGGTTTTTTTTGAAGTTGTGGTATTTTCATTTTTGAAACAAATTAATATATGAATATTTTTTTTATAACACTGATTATTTTTGTCCTTGTTTATATATTTCTTAGTTGGTTTGCAAAAACATCCTCCAAAAAAATTTCAAAAATTATTAGATTAATGATTATTATTTCTTCAGTTTTACTGGCATTAATAATGGCTTATGCTGGAAGATATATATTTTCTTTGCCATTTGTTCTAGCAATATTGCCATTAATTAAAACTAAAGCTGGAATATCTTTATTTCAAATTTTGAGACTATGGGGATTATTCAGAGTTTTAAAGAATTCAGGAAGATTTAATTTCAATAATTTTAATCAAAGTATGAATAAACAAAGCATGTCTATTGAAGAGGCATATAAAATACTTAATCTAGATCCCAAAAAAAAATATTCAAAGGATGAAGTTTTAAAAAATTATAAAAAAATTATGAAAAAAATTCATCCTGATGTCAGCCCTGAATTAAATAGATTGGCATCAATAGTAAATGAAGCTAAGGAAATAGTTATTAAAAATTCTATTTAATAATACTTTTGAATTTTTCAAAAATTTTAACTGGATTTATTTTTTCTTTACCCCTTGAATTATGTGAGACAGTTTCCATACCATCAGGAATTACAGGATACATTTTTGTAGAATAACTTCCATAAAGTAATGGAGAGTCACACATTAAGACTATAGTTGGAATATCTAATGCTGCAGATAAATGACTAAAGCTTGTATCATTACAAATAGCTATTTTGCAATTTTTAATAATTGGAAGTGTATCTGATATAGATAAATTATCTAAGGGTATACAAAGTTCTTTAAAATTTAAAATTATTTCATTAAGTATATCTTGTTCTTCTTTATTATTTCCAGTAGCTAAAAAAAATTTACAATCATAATTTTTTTCACTTAATTTAATAAATTCTATAATTATTTTAGCAGGAGTTCGCTTTGTCGGACCAGAACCTCCTATACCAAGTAAAACATTTATTTTACTATCATTTATATTATATTTTTTTTTAGCTTCGATAACTAGATTTTTTTCTACAGAAATTTTTGGATTACTATCTATATTTAAATTTATTTTTTCTAATAAACTTTTTGCAGCACCAATTATATGTTGTTTGTTTTTTTTAAATAATGGGTATTGATATATTTCTTTAACTCCAGCAAATTTACAAACTAAATTATACCTAGCAGAAGAGTTGAAGATAAAAGCTTTATCAAAATTAAATTTTTTTAAATCTTTTTTTAATCTAAAAAAACCTACTATGCCTTGATGATAGTCATTATTGTTATTTCTCTTAAGATCTATAATTTTTTCGATATGATTATTATTTGATAAATATTCTTTAGCTTTTGAGTTTTCTTTAGTTAATAATGTTATAGGAGAATTGAATTTTTTTGAAATAGCCTCAATGAAAGGTAAGAAAATTACCATATCTCCAATACCCATACGATTTTGAATTACTAATATCTTCATATGCTTTTATAACCTTTACTAATTTATTTTTTTATATAAATTTTAATAATGGAAGAAATTAAAGGCATATATGCTGCTACTTTATCAGTTTTGGATAAAAATTTAGCACTAGATATTAAAAATACCATAAAACAGGCAGAAAATGTTATAGACATGGGGTGTCATGGAGTTGTTTTTTTTGGAAGCACAGGTCAATCGCAGTTAGTCTCTTTAAGTGAGAAAATTCAACTCATCAATCATTTACCAAACAGCAAACATAAAGATAAATTTATAATTGGAACTGGACTAAATTCTTTAGGAGATACGATTAATATTATTAAAATTTCAAAGACAATGAATTTTGAAACATTTTTGATAATGCCACCGGCTTATTATAAATATGGCGATGAAGATGTTATTAATTTTTATTCTAAAATTATTGATGAAATAAATAATTGTAAAATTATTTTATACAATTTTGAAAAACTTTCAGGGTATAAATTTAGCGAAAGTTGTGTTGAAAAATTAGTAAGCAAATTTCCAAATCAAATAATTGGCATTAAAGATAGCACATATAATTTATATGAAAAAATAAATATTAAAAACTTTTCTATTTTTCCAGGTTCAGAATCAAAATTGTTAACTGGATTGAAATTAGGATGCAAAGGAATAATTACTGCTACAACAAATGTTACTGGATCGTTAGCAAGAGAGGTATATGATAATTTTATAAATAACTTGCCACAAACTTCCAATCAAAAATTATGCAATGTCAGATCCTTATTTGAAAAATATAATTTGATATCAGGTCTTCATACTTTGATGTCTCAAAAAAATCCGATTTTTGAAAATCTTTTGCCACCCTTGAAACTTTTGTCCAAAAAAGAAAAACAAGAACTATTAAATAATCTTAAAAAATTAGATTTTAATCTAGAAACACTAAAGGTTGCATAAATGAATTTAATTAAATTTTTAAACAATCTATTTAAATATGATGGTTTTATATTAATAGACTCAAATCAAAAAAAATTTGTTATTGGAAAACCAATAAAAGAAAATCCAATAACTATAAAATTACTTGATAAGAAATTAAGTTATAAGTTGCTTATGAATCCTGATTTATATTTTGGAGAAGCATACACTAATGGATCTTTAGTAATTGAAAATGGCACACTTACTGAATTTTTGGAGATTGCTTTTAGAAATATCGGTAGAGGAGATATAAATATTTATGGAACAATCTTAAAAAAGATAAAAGGAACTTATAGATACTTAACAAATTTTAATAAAATTGTTAAATCAAAAAAAAATGTAAGTCATCACTATGATATATCAGAAAAACTATATGATTTGTTTCTAGACTCAAATCGACAATATTCTTGCGCTTACTTTAAAAATGAAAATGATACATTAGAAGATGCACAAAATAATAAAATTGATCATATAATCAAAAAGCTAAAAATTGAACCTGATCAGAAGGTATTAGATATTGGATCTGGATGGGGTACATTAGCATTGTCTATAGCACAAAAAACTAAAGCTTCAGTAACAGGAATAACACTTTCTGAAAACCAGCTTAAATATAGTAATAAAAAAGCAAAAGAAATGAATTTATCTAATCAAGTAGAGTTTAAGTTAATTGATTATAGACAGTTAAATGAAAAATTCGATAGAGTTGTGAGTGTCGGAATGTTTGAGCATGTAGGAAGAAAATTTTATAGAACTTATTTCAATCAAGTATCTAAAATGCTTAAAGACAAAGGAATCGCTCTAATTCATACCATTGGGTCCTCTAACCCACCAAGAGACCCTCAGCCATGGATTACTAAATATATTTTTCCAGGAGGGTATACTCCAAGTCTAAGCGAAGTAGCAAGACCAATTGAGAATTCTGGATTAATTATATCGGACATTGAGGTACTCAGAATGCATTATGCTCATACTTTAAGAAATTGGAAGGAAAGATTTTTATCAAGAAAAGAAGATGTATTAACCATGTTTGATGAAAAATTTTATAGAATGTGGGAATTTTATCTTGCAAGTTGTGAAATGGCTTTCAAATGGGGTGATCAGGTTGTATTTCAATTCCAATTATCAAAAGATAATGCATCTGTTCCTAATACTAGGGACTATATTTATTAATTTATTACTGATAAATTAAAAATTATCTTTAATGAAAAAAAAAACAAAAAAAAAATCAAAAAAAATTAAAATAAAAAAATCATTTTTAAAAAAACAAAAAAAAAGAAAATTTAATATAAGAAAAAAAATTAAAAATAGAATTACAAAAAAAAAATCTCCTAAAAAACAAAAGAAAATAAAATCGAATAATTTGATTTCAAAATCGGTCAGATTTGAAGAAAATGTTAAATCAAAACTTAAATTTAATTTTAAATTTGATTTTTTTGCAATTGATAGATTTATTTCAAATTTTTTTCAAAAAATTGACCAAAAAATAGAAAATTTTAAATTAATTAGATTTGAAGAAAGAAGAAGAATCAAGCTTGAGTCAATAGAAAGATCTGAAAAAGAAAAACAAAAACTAGTTGAAAAAAAAATTGAAGAGGAGCAAATCAAATTAAAGTTAAAAGAAAAACAATTGAAAGAAGAGGAAAGGCTAGAAAGACAAAGAGCAAAAGATATAAAATTATTTTTAAGAAAAGAACAGGCAATATTAAGAAAAGAACAAGCGGAAAGACAAAGAAAATTTTTAGAAGAACTAAAATTAGAAAAACAAATAGAAAAATTTAGAATTAGAGAAGTAAAAGAATTAGAAAAATTAGAAAAAATTTCATTAAAAGAAAAAAGAGAAGATTATGCAGCTCTTCAAGAAAGAATTGAAAAGTTAAAAAATAAATATAGGATTATTAGAGATCAAAAAATTAGAGAAAGAGTAGAAGCTCTTGGTGTTAAAATACAAGAAGGAGACGATAGATTTGCTATTTTACAAAAAGAGAAAGAGTATAATTTAGCTAGACAAAAAATAGAGTTTGCTCTTGAAAGCTTTTACCGAAGTGCGAATAGTTTAGTTTTTCAACTAAACAAACGATATATCACAAAACATATGTCTATTCTGAGATGTATTGATAGAAGATTTGAAACTGGAGAAATTTATATTAAATGGGATGAGTCTATCGATGATGAGTGGTTAATATTGATATATATAAAAGATAATTCTCCAGAAGAGGGTATTATTATTGAAGATAAAACAAATAACGAAAAAAATTTATCATACGAGTTTAAAACAAATGAAATATTTAAAGCTTCAGATTTAATGGTAGATTCATTAACTCAATTAATTTCAAGAAAAAGAGTTAAAAATAATCAGTAATTTTCATATTTTTTTATTTACTCACATAGACCGAAACTCCTCTGGAGTTTATATCTACATCAAATTTTTTGTGTAAGGGTGGGAACGCTCTTTGAGAGCAATCCAATCTATCGCAAGTCCTACAAGATACGCCTATTGGTAATTCAGATTTTTTATCATTCAAATCTAAATTTTCTGTATAAATAAATTCTTTAGCATACTTAGCTTCACAACCTAAACCAATTGATAACATACTTTTTTTTTGTCCATATCTACCAACTCCTTTTTCAACTGTTTTTGCAATACATACATATTTTTCTCCATTAGTCATTTTACTTACAGCAGCTTGAATTACTCCTGGTCTTGAGAAAGCAGAATAAACATTCCATCTTGGACAAGCTCCTCCATATCTTGGTATTTCTATACCAGATAAAGAAAATCTTTTTGAAATATTTCCTGCAACATCAACTCTTAAAAAATGAAAAGGAATTCCAGGTAGATTAGGATCTTGTAAGCAAGTTACCCTATGAGCAACTTGCTCAAATGAGGTTGCAAAAGTATTTTGTAAAAGTTCTAAATCATATTTTAATTCTTTACATTCTTTATGGAATAGTTCGTAAGGCATCAAAATTGCTGCTCCACAATAATTTAAAAGCGCTACTCTACTTAATTTTTTTGATTCATTTGTAGGAAAGTTGAAAGTAGACAAATATTCATCAATTTCAGTTGATGCTCCTTCCTGTGCAATTTGAGCAGCAGCAAAAAGCTTTTTAGTTTCGAGAGAAAGATAGTCAGATAATAATAATTCTTTTTCCTTAATTTTAAAAATTTTAGAAAAAGGCCTTCCTTCTTCGGGAATAATATCTTTTACTTTTATTCCATATTCATTTTTTAAAAAATCGCACAAAGCAATGTATCTTGTTCTATTATTCTGTTTTACTTTACTGAATATGATATTTGCAAAATTTTCAAGTTTTGGAAAAAAATTTTTATTTTCTTGAAGAAAATCAGATATTACCTCACCTGGGAAAGAAGCTTTTCTACTATCTATTATTTTGCCAGATATATTTTCAACTCTATTTACAATATCATGATCTTTTTTTTTAAAATTATCTCCAAGCTTTATTAATGCTTTAGCAATTTTAGGATTTGTATTTACTAAATCTTTTACTTCAGGTCCTAGAATATCTAGTTCTTCAAATAAATCATCGCTTAATAATTCTGATATATTATTCTCTAAATTAAGATCAGATTTACCTGTCAAATCAGATAACTCTATTTTAAGTTCTTTACAAACTTTGAGAACTAAATCTCCGTCAATTTTTCTTTTTCCACTTTCAATAAGATTTAAATAACTAGGCGAAATATTTAAGTGACTAGACAAAATATTAGCCTGTATGCCTAATTGTCTCCTAAAGGCTCTTATTTTTGGTCCTATTCTTAAATTTAAATTTTTTAAATTATTTTTATTTGAAAATTTTGTAATAGCGATTTTTGAATTATTTAAATTCAAATTCAAGTCACTAGATAAATCTGATATTTCTACTCTTAATTCTTGACAGATTTTAAGTAATAAATCTCCGTCAATTTTTCTTTTTCCACTTTCAATAAGATTTAAATAACTAGGCGAAATTCCAATTTGTTCTGAGAGTTTTTTTGCCTGCAGACCCAATTTTTGTCTAAAACTCTTAATTTTGCTTCCTATTTTTATATCTATTTGATTCATTTTTAATAATTGTAAATTTTGTAAATTTAAATTTACAAAAAATTAATTGAATTTACTAATAAAATCAACATTTTTGTTTATTTTGTAAATATTGTAAATTATAAACTTATATATGGAAAACAACAAAATTAAAAATATAGAAAATAACCAACAAATTACTAATCAAGAAGAGCATTTAGAGCATAAATCAAAAGGAATTTTCATAAGAGATGATCATTGCGACTGGGGATCTAGTGGCATGAATGAATTCACTAATGAGTACAACTCAAAATAAAAATTCAAGATAACTAGGTTAATTTTTTCATAATAATAAAGAGGTAAAAACCAATGTCAGCTGAAAATATATCTTACGATTTACAAAGATTTGCAGGAATACAAAGAGACTATACGCCAGAGGAAGTAGAAAGATTAAGAGGTTCTATTAAAATAGAATATTCAATCTGCAAGATGCAATCACAAAAACTATGGAAATTATTGAACTCTGAACCTTATGTAAATACACTTGGTTCACTTTCTGGAAATCACGCAGTTCAGCATGCTAAGGCAGGTTTAAAAGCTATTTATCTTAGTGGGTGGCAAGTAGCTGCAGATGCTAACAGTGCAGGAGAGATGTATCCTGACCAGTCTCTATACCCTTATGATAGTGCACCTAAATTAGTTGAAACAATGAATAACTCACTAATTAGAGCAGACCAAATCCAACACATGGAAATTATAGATGGGGACATGGATAAAAGTAAAAAAGTAGATTACATGTTGCCAATAATAGCTGATGGAGAAGCAGGATTTGGTGGTCCTTTAAACGTGTTTGAGCTTACAAAAAAATTTATAAAAGCTGGAGCTGCTGGCGTACATTTTGAAGATCAATTAGCTAGTGAAAAAAAATGTGGGCATATGGGAGGAAAAGTTTTAGTTCCAACTAGCACGATGGTCCGTAATTTAAAATCGGCAAGGTTAGCAGCAGATATTGCAAATGTTCCTTTAATAATTCTTGCAAGGACAGATGCTAATGCAGCAAAATTAATTACCAATGATTTCGACGAAAATGATAAATCTTTTTTAACAGGCGAAAGATCTCCTGAAGGATTTTTCTATGTGAAAGATGGAATAGAACAAGCTATTTCAAGAGGTTTAGCTTATGCTCCTTATGCTGATTTGATTTGGTGTGAAACAGCAACTCCTAATCTTGAAGAGGCTAAAAAATTTGCTGATGCAATTCATGCAAAATTTCCTGGGAAGATGTTAGCATATAATTGTTCTCCATCTTTTAATTGGAAAAAACATTTGTCGGATGAAGAAATAGGATCTTTTCAAAAAAAAATTGGTGAAATGGGATATAAATTTCAATTTATAACTTTAGCAGGTTTCCACACACAAAATATTGCAATATTTGAACTAGCTGAAAAATATAAAAAAGAAGGTATGACTGCATATTCTAAAATTCAAGAAAATGAATTTGCCAGAGAAAAAGATGGATATACAAGCGTTAAACATCAAAGGGAAGTTGGTACATCTTATTTTGATGCAGTTTCAAACACAATAAGTTCCGGAAAAAGCTCCACAACAGCGATGGAAGGTTCTACAGAGTCTGAACAATTTTAGCTTGTTTTTAATTTCTGAATTTGATCCCAGGCTGAGTTTATTGCTCTCATTTTAGCCTTGCTTTCATCTATTACTTCTTGTGGGACTCCTTTGCTAACAAGTAAATCTGGATGATGCTCTTTACTAAGTTTTAGATACCTTTTTCTTATTACTTCAACCGGGTCATCAGGTTTACTCTCTAAAACTATATAAGGATTTAATTTATCAGAAGATTTTCTACTTTCTTTAATACCATTTATCTGAACGTCGTTTAATCCAAATATCCTAGCGATATCTTCAATCATCCTCATTTCAGAATCGCTAACATTGCCATCAGCTTCAGCTATGTAAAAAAGTATATTTATAACTTCTTCAAGAACATTAATATTCCCCTTATATATTTGTCCTATTTGTTTCGCATAAGGTTCATATCCAGTTTTTTCTTCTTTAGCCTTATTAAATATTTTTCCTACTTGATCTAATTCACTTTCTGGTATTTTCAATTTTTCTTTAACAGCAATTAATTCTTCTCGACTAACCTGACCATCAGCTTTACTTAACTTGGCTGATAAAACAATTAGAGATAAAGCAAAGACCTGCTGAGGTTGTGCAAAAGATCCAAATCCAGAAGATCTAGCTTTTGCTCTAGATATTTTTCCTCCTATTAATGAACCTAATAACATTCCAAAAGGTCCTCCAAGAGAAAAACCTATCATACCACCTATTAAACTTCCCCAAATAGCCATTATTCAAAATTATTTAATCTATATTCCCAATCACCCATTTTGGAATAAGAAACCTTTAAAATCAAATTATTTTTTGGATTATACCAAACATCAAAATCAAATTTTTTATCCTCATCTAAGTTTTTATTTTTTGATTTTATTTTAAAGTGTTCTGTTAAATATTCTTTATTATTGATTATTATTTTTTCTTTTCCAATAAAAGAAACAACTTGTTCTTTTATGCTACCTGATAAAGGGCTTATTTGTTTATTAGATTTTAAAATTTTGTGATTCCACCAATTTCCTATAATACAATCTAAACTTGCTTCTCCTTTATATGATGATCCATTAATAATAAATTTTTTTAATGAATCATCATATTTTAATTTTACATATTTCTCTTTATCATTTTGAAAAGTATTTGAATTAAAAGAAATTAATTTATCATCTTTATATTTTTCAATTGCTTCTCCAGATATTGAAAATACTGCTACACCAAATAATTCAACTTTAAACTTAGTATAGTTTTTTACAGTCATAACATTGTTTTCACTCTCAAAATAATAATTACTGTGACCAATAATTTCTCCATTACGAAGAACATCCAATTCTATTTTTTTTATACCTTTATAATGACTGGAGTGTGAAAATGCTTTTGTAGATATAAATAGTACTATAATTATAAATAAGTATTTTTTCATTTTATTGGATTTTAATTAAAGAAAGTATACATAATAGTTAAAAATAAAAAATGTTTTTAACTATAAAAAAAATTCCCAAAGTTTCTTGGAGTTCAGAAAAACCACTTAATTTAAGACCAAAATTAAACACTTTTTTATTTTTGACACTTGGTCTTAGTTTATTTGGAATAGGCGAAGGTTTGCTACTAGTTTCATATATGGGAGCTTCACCTTGGAGTGTTTTTGCTCAAGGTATATCATTACATGTTGATTATTCGATCGGTTTAATTACTTTTTTTACTAGCATAATCGTAATATTTTTTTGGATATTTTTAAGTCAAAAGCCAGGCATAGGAACAATATTAAATGCAATTATTATTGCAGTAATGATTGATATTTGTTTAAAATACTTTCAAACGCCCGACACTATATTCGCTAAAATATTATTAGCCTTTTTTTCAGTACTTTTAGTTGGAATAGGTAGTGGTTTTTATTTAATTGCAAATTTAGGACCTGGTCCAAGAGATGGACTAATGACGGGTTTACAAAGAAAAACAAATTTACCTATTGCTTTGGTTAGGGCATTTTTAGAAATAACAGTAGTATCAATTGGTTGGTATCTAGGTGGAACTGTGGGAATTGGTACTTTATTATTTGCTTTTGGAGTTGGCCCATCTGTGGCTTTAGGTCTATATTTGGTAAATAAGATTTTCTCTTAAAAAGTGATACATACAACCGTTATGATTTTATAAAATCGAATCATGTGGTTTGTTAGAAAAAGACTACATAAATTTGTTAGATTAACCATTAGACCACCCTGAAAAGGGTGTTTGATTTTCTTTAAAATATTAAGTTAAGCAAATAAATTCCATAAACTGCAAAAAGTAATCCTGTAATACGTAATAAAATTAGAGATATTGTTGTTTTAATTGAGAAATAACCAATGCCGACCCCGAATAGATGTAAAGCGCTTGTTCCACAAATAAATCCCAAAACAAACAACAATGGATTAGCTGCAGCAGGAACTTCTATTCCATGAGCAATTCCATGAAATAAACCAAAAATTCCTACAAAAATGATTATTAATTTGGAAGGAATTTTTTTTTCAATGGTAATTCCCAATCCTAAAAGAATGACAGAAAAAACAATCCCAATTTCTACGAAAAAAAACTCATCAATAATTAAAAAAAATCCAAACAAGCCTCCGATTGTCATTATAGTCACAAATGTTGTTGGCACTGTCCATATAGCTCTTCCACCAATTTGAGCAGACACTATTCCAACGCTTATCATTGCAAGAAAGTGATCAAAGCCCAAAACAGGGTGTGAAATTCCATCATAAAAACCAACCATGCCTGTAAAATTATGAGCATGAACGGACAATGGATAAAATAATAAACAGAATAGAAAAATTAAAAAATTTTTATTCAAGATAATTTTTTTTTTTAAAAAATAATTTTTTAATAGTTATATATATTAAAAAAAATAATACTATTAATACAATGTGAGGTATATACGCTGCAATATCAAACTTTTTCCAGTGAACTATATCCATATATGGCCCAATATAAAAAATAATTGGAGTCCAAGTAAGTATTTTTTCAAAAGTATTTGATCCAAAAAATTCAGCTTCACCAACTGCTAAAGAATAATTTCCAATATTATCATTATTATAAACTTTAATAATGTAAGTCCCTGAATTTATTACAAAACTTTTTTTAAAACCTGTTTCTACATTTATTTCACCACCTATTTCAGGACCTTTCCAATACCAATCTCTTGCATAAGGCTCATACCAAGGCTCCCATTTGAAATTAGATCCATCAGCTTTATAAACAATATTATTATATTCATCTGAAACTTCTAATGACATCCAAATGTAGTCTTCATTAATTTTTGGAGTTAATATGCTAGTATAAAATAAAAAATCTTTTTCACTTTTTACTCTATAATAATGTGGTTCACCTTTTAATTTTGAATAATATGCTTTTGAAATCTCTGGATTTATTACTTCATGTGGACTTTCTTTTGTTGGGTTATATTTAATTAGTTTTGGCTGATGAGCTAAAGCTTTAAATGAGAATAAAATTAAAAATAAATAAATAATAAATTTCATATGTCTTATATTATATTCATGATATCAAAAAAAAACCTACTTTTTTAATAAATTAATTGAGTAATTTGTTTAATTATAGAAGTGATATTTTTTATAAATAAAGTAATATCTACTTAATGAAAAAACTTTTATTTATATTGATCTATTTTTTTTTAATAAATAGCTCTTCTGCATTTCACGATACAAAAGCTTCAAATGAAGATATTGCTTCACTTGGAGGGCTTTGGGTACAAATTTATGTTTATGAAGAGAATTGTTCAGATAATCAATATTATTCTGCTGTAATAGAAAGACTGGGAATAAGTCCAAGATTTAAAAAATATTCTTCTGAAATAGAACATCTATCTGAAAGACAAGAACTTGCTTGGGAGAGAGGTGGAGAAGGTGCTGCCGCTGTGATCTCATCAGGTGCAACAGATTGTGATACTATCGCGACAGTTATATGGGAATGGTTTGGGGCAAATTAATGTAAAAAAAACCCCCAGATTTTTAAGTCCAGGGGTTTAAATTTGTTTAACGAATTCTTGATTGTATTTTGATTGGCAGGGATTACATTCCCATGCCCCCCATTCCGCCCATGCCGCCCATTCCTCCAGGAGGCATTCCACCAGGACCTGCATCTTTTTCATCAGGCTTATCAGCAACCATAGCTTCAGTAGTAACAAGCAATCCAGAAATTGAAGCTGCATCTTGTAAAGCTGTCCTAACAACTTTTACGGGATCAATAATACCTTCTTTAAACATATCAACATATTGTTCAGTTTGAGCATCATAACCTTGAGATGGTTTGTTGCCTTCTAATAATTTTCCAACAATTACTGAACCGTCAACACCTGCGTTTGTAGTAATTTGTCTTATTGGAGCTTCTAAAGCACTTTTTACAATATCAACTCCAGCTTTTTGGTCTGAGCCTTTAACTTTAACTTTATCAAGGTCTTGTGATGCGTAAAGCAAAGCACATCCACCACCAACAACTATGCCTTCTTCTACAGCAGCTCTAGTTGCATTTAAAGCATCTTCTACTCTATCTTTCTTTTCTTTAACTTCTACTTCAGTTGCACCACCAACTTTAATTACAGCTACTCCACCTGCTAATTTAGCAAGTCTTTCTTGAAGTTTTTCTCTATCATAGTCAGATGTTGTTTCTTCCACTTGTTGTTTGATTTGTGCACACCTAGCTTCAATGTCAGATTTTTTTCCTGAACCGCTTACTATCGTACTATTTTCTTTATCTACTTTTACTCTTTTAGCTGATCCAAGGTCATTTATTTTCACGTTCTCTAATTTGATACCTAGATCTTCTGAAATAACCTGTCCACCTGTCAGGATAGCTATATCTTCAAGCATTGCTTTTCTTCTATCTCCAAAACCTGGAGCTTTGACAGCAACAACCTTTAAGCCACCTCTAAGTTTATTTACAACTAAAGTAGCCAAAGCTTCGCCTTCTACATCTTCAGAAATTATCATTAAAGGTCTTCCAGCTTGAACAACAGCTTCCAAAAGAGGAACCATTGGTTGGAGATTGGTTAATTTTTTTTCGTGCAAAAGAATTAAAGGATTTTCTAGTTCAGTTGTCATTTTTTCAGCATTTGTTACAAAGTAAGGTGAAAGATAACCCCTATCAAATTGCATACCTTCAACAACATCAAGTTCAGTTTCAATACTTTTTGCCTCTTCTACAGTAATAACACCTTCATTACCAACTTTCTGCATAGCTTTTGCAATCATGTTACCTATTTCTTTATCGCCATTAGAAGAAATTGTTCCAACTTGTGCAATTTCATCACTATCTTTAACTTTTTTTGCTGATGAAATTAATTTTTCTTTCACATGATCAACGGCTGCATCAATACCTCTCTTCACATCCATAGGATTCATTCCAGCGGTAACATATTTACAACCTTCTTTAACAATTGCTTGAGCAAGAATTGTGGCTGTAGTAGTTCCATCACCTGCTTCATCGTTAGTTTTGCTTGCAACTTCTTTTACCATTTGAGCACCCATATTTTCAAATTTGTCATCAAGATCTATTTCTTTTGCAACTGAAACACCATCTTTAGTTGTTCTTGGTGCACCAAAAGATTTGTCAATAACAACATTTCTTCCTTTTGGTCCAAGTGTAACTTTTACAGTGTTTGCTAATATATCAACTCCTTTAAGCATTGCTGATCTTGCTTCTGAGTCAAATTTTACAATTTTAGCCATTTTAAATTCTCCTTCTTTTATAATTATTTACCTGTTGAAATACCCATAATGTCAGACTCTTTCATTATGCTGTATTCCTTGCCATCAATTTTGACTTCAGTCCCTGACCATTTGCCAAAAAGAACTTTATCACCAACTTTAACATCCATAGGGATTGTTTTTCCATCTTCAGTTTTCGCTCCACCTCCAATTGCAACAACTTTGCCTTCTTGAGGTTTCTCCTGAGCTGAATCTGGAATTATAATACCTCCAGCAGTTTTTTCGCTGCTATCTAATACTTCGATTAACACTCTATCGTGTAACGGTTTAAACTTCATAAAAACTCCTTTAAATTAGCATTCATATAGAGACCTGACGGAATTTTTTCAAGATCCAGAATTAAATATATGAACCTAAAAAAGCGAAGAATTAATGAGATTTTTAGGCTATATCTGAATTATGAGCCTAAACTTAGATAAATTGGGTCTTAAATCTATTGCAGATAGATATGACTTATTTTTTATAGATATTTGGGGAGTGGTACATAATGGAGTTCATTTACATAAGAGTTCAATAAATGTTCTAGAGAATTTATATAGAAAAAGAAAAGAATTTGTTCTTTTAACTAATGCGCCAAGACCAAACTATGTGGTTGTAAATTATTTAAAAAAAATGGGATTTAAAAATTTTTTTGAAAATGTTTTTACTTCTGGAGAAGCATCATTAAATTATTTATTAAATGATTTAAATAATCAAAAATTTTTTCATATTGGACCTCCTAGAGATTTTGATTTATTTAAATCTTTTGAAAAAAATAAAGTCTTAAATATTGAAGATGCAGATTATTTATTATGTACTGGTTTATTTGATGATCATGACAAAGATTTAAATTACTATGTTGACTTATTAAATAATTATACTTCAAAAAAAATGGTTTGTACAAATCCAGACTTAATTGTAGATAGAGGAGATCAAAGAGAATACTGCGCTGGTACTATTGCTAAACATTTTGAAGATATTAACGGAGAAGTAATATATTTTGGCAAGCCTTACCCTCCTGCTTATAATCTTTCAGCTGATACAAAAAATAAGAAAGTACTATGTATTGGAGATAACTTAAATACTGATATAAAAGGAGCAAATATTCAAAACTATGACTCTTTATTTGTAACAGGTGGAGTGCACAGGCAACAAATATCAGACAAAAAAATAAATGAAGTTATTAAGGAACACAAAGTTAAAATCGATTATTTTCAATCTGAATTAAAATGGTAAAAAAAATTAAAATATTTAATAATTTTGAAATTACTAAAAATTTTAAAAATTCATTAATACTTGTTGGAAATTTTGATGGTTTGCATTCAGGTCATCAAAAGTTATTTAAAGAGGCTCAAAAATACAAAAATAAATTTAAAATTAAAATTGGAGTTGTAACTTTTGACCCAATACCAAAAATGTTTTTTAATAAAGAAATCAAGAATTATAGAATTTCAAATTTTAATCAAAAAGTGAGTTATTTAAATAAGTTTGGAGTTGATTTTTTAATTAACAAAACTTTTAATAAAAAATTTTCAAAAATAAAATCTAAAGATTTTATTAAAAAAATAATATTTAAAAAACTTAATGCAAAATATATTTTTGTTAGCAATAATTTTAGGTTTGGATATAAAAGGGAAGGAGATGTAAATTTATTAAAAAACTATCAATCTATTTTTAGTTATAAATTAATCAAACCTGCTCCATTAAAAAAAAATAAAAAAATAATATCATCAACTTATATAAGGAAATTGCTGGAAGGCGGAAATCTTAATGAAGCTAATAAATATTTAACTAGAAATTGGACAATAGAGGGTGTTGTAGAAAAAGGAAGAATGATGGGTAAAAAAATTGGTTTCCCAACATGCAATATTAATATTGGAAATTATTTAATAGCTAAACCAGGTGTTTATGCTGTAAGAACTTTGATAAATAAAAATAAAAAAGCTTATAAAGGCATTGCAAATTTAGGCTATAGGCCAACATTTAAACAAAAAAAAATATTATTAGAGGTAAATCTATTTAATTTTTCTGGAAATCTTTATAATAAGAAACTATCAGTGGAATTCTTAAGATTTATAAGAGGTGAAAAAAAATTTAATGGTGTTGCACAACTTAGAAATCAAATAAAGAGAGACATTTTAAGGGCAAAAAATATTAAATGAGCAAGCAACATATAAATTTACCTAAAACAGCTTTTTCAATGAAAGCAAATTTGCCAGTAAGAGAACCAGATTTTATTAAGTTTTGGGACAATATAAATTTGTATCAAAAATTAAGAGACAAGACTAAAGGATATGAAAAATTTGTTTTACATGATGGTCCTCCATATGCAAATGGAAATATTCATATGGGAACTGCTTTAAATAAAATTTTAAAAGATATAATTATAAAATTTCATCAAATGGATGGAAAAGACTCAATTTACGTACCTGGTTGGGATTGTCATGGACTACCTATAGAATGGAAAATTGAAGAACAGTATAAAAAAAATAAAAAAAATAAAAATGATGTTCCTATTGTAGAATTTAGAAAAGAATGCAGGGACTTTGCAGAAAAATGGATTAATATTCACAAAGATCAATTTAAAAGATTAGGAGTTATAGGAGACTGGAAAGATTACTATTCAACAATGAGCTTTGATGCTGAAGCGCAAATAGTAAGAGAATTAGGTAAATTTCTTAAAGAAGGTAGTCTTTATAGGGGCTTCAAACCAGTTTTATGGTCAACAGTTGAAAAGACTGCTTTAGCAGATGCTGAAGTGGAGTATTTAGATCATACATCTGATACTATATATGTTTCTTTCACTGTTAAAGATAGTAAACTTAAAGAACTAAATGGATCTGATATAATTATTTGGACAACAACTCCTTGGACTATACCAGCAAATAAAGCTTTAGCTTATAATTCTAGTTTAAAATATATTTTATTAAAAATTAATGATGAAGGTGATTACAAAAATAGAAAAATAGTATTAGCAAAAGACCTTCTGGAATCCTTAACTAAAGAATGCAAAATTGAAAATTTTAATATTGAGAAAGAATTTTTAGGAAAAGAATTTAAGGGAACAATCTGTACTCATCCATTCTTAGGTATTGGTTATGATTACGACATTCCTATGTTGGAAGGAAGATTTGTAACAATAGAACAGGGATCGGGAATTGTACATTGCGCTCCAAGTCATGGACCTGATGATTTTAATTTATGTATAAATAACAATATTAAGGCAATTGAAACAGTAGACGATGATGGAAAGTATACAAACAATATTATTAAATTTTCTGGAACTCATATTTTTAAAGCAAATCCTATAGTTATTGAAAATTTAAAAAGCCAAAAAAAACTTCTTGCTAACGGAAAATTAACTCATTCATACCCTCATTCATGGAGATCTAAAGCTCCATTAGTTCATAGAGCTACCGCACAGTGGTTTATTTCTATGGAAAGTCATAATTTGAGAAAAAAATCTCTTAAAGCTATTGATGAAACAGTATTTTATCCAAGCAAAGCAAAAGATAGAATTAAATCGATGATTGAGACACGACCAGACTGGTGCGTTTCACGACAAAGAGTTTGGGGAGTGCCTTTGCCTATTTTCTTATCAAAGAAAGAAGGAAAGCCATTAATAGATGATGAAATATTTGAAAACATAGCAGAAATTTATGAAAAAGAAGGCTCAGACTGTTGGTTTTCAGATGATCCACAAAGGTTTTTAGGAAAAAAGTATAGATCTGAAGACTATCATAAAATGAGTGATATCGTTGAAGTTTGGTTTGATAGTGGTTCTACCCACTCTTATGTCTTGGAAAAAAGAGATGATTTAAAATGGCCCGCATCTATGTATTTAGAAGGATCAGATCAACATAGAGGATGGTTTCATTCCTCTTTACTAGAATCATGCGGTACTAGAGGCAAAGCTCCATTTGAAAGTATTTTATCACATGGTTTTGTTGTAGATGGAAAAGGTCTTAAAATGTCAAAATCTACAGGAAATGTGATTGCGCCAGAAGATATATTAAAAAAATATGGTGCAGATATTTTAAGAATATGGGTAGCATCTTCGAATTACGCAGAAGATTTAAGAATAGATTATTCAATTTTAGATCAACATGCAGAGTCTTACAGAAAAATTAGAAATACTTTTAGATATCTTTTGGGAAATATACAAGATGAATATTTAGAAGTTGATTTTAAAAATTTAGATATAAAAGAAATGCCTGATCTTGAAAAATACATGCTTCATAGAATTTATGAAATTAATAAAAGTTTTCATAAATATTTTCATTCTTATAATTTTCATAATTTGTATAAAGAATTATTAAATTTTTGTACAGTAGAGTTATCAGCTTTTTATTTTGATATTAGAAAAGATCTTCTTTACTGTGATCCAGTAGACTCAAAAAAAAGATCACAATGCATAGAAATTTTAAATGTTTTATTGCAATGTTTACTTAAATGGTTTGCTCCAATATTATCATTTACTACTGAAGAAATTTTTAGACTAATAAATAAAAAAGAAGATGAAAAAAGCATACACTTAAAAAATTTTGTTGATATTCCTCAAAGTTGGCAAAATAAAGAACTGAATAATAAATGGGAAAAAATAAAAAAAATAAGAGACGAAGCCAATATTAGCATTGAGAGTAAAAGAGCTAATAAAATTATTGGATCAAGTCTTGAAGCAAATATCAAAATTAAACTAAAAGAAAACTTATACAATATTTCCAGAAATGAAGATTTTTCAGAAATTTGTATAACTTCTAGCGCTACATTAATTAAAGATGATAATTTAAAAAATGAAATTGAGATTATTACAGAAAAAGCTGAAGGAAATAAATGCCCAGTATGCTGGAAAATAAAAAAACAATCTTGTGAGAGACATGGTCATTTGAATCTTTAATGAAAAATGAAACAATTAAAAAAATAATAACTAGTTTTGTAATTGTATTATTTATTTTTTTTTTAGATAGAATAACTAAAATATTAATCTTAAATATTGCTGAGGAAACAGGTAAAGTAGATATTTATATTAATTCTTTTCTTAACTTTTATCTTGTATGGAATAGTGGTATAGGATTTGGATTATTATCTTTTGATGATAATTATGTTTATAATTCTATTACAGTTTTAATTATCCTAATAAATTTGATAATTGTTTATTTAATATATATTGAAAATGGCCAAAAAAGGTATTTTTTACTTATAATTTTAGGTGGTTCCTTAGGAAATTTATTTGATAGGCTTTATTATAATGCTGTTCCTGATTTTATAGATTTAAATTATAAAGGGTTTCATTGGTTTATTTTTAATGTAGCTGATATATTTATAACTATAGGAATTATGTTTCTTATTTTATCAGAAATATTTAATTATAAAAAAATAAAATGAAAAAAAATATTAAAATATTAACTTTATTTTTAACTTTTATCTTTATCTATTCGTGCGGATCTGCCCAAGATGCGTTAGTAGGAAAAAAAAGATCAGAACAAGGAGATGAATTTTTAATTGATAAAAAAAATCCTCTAAGTACTCCTCCTGATTTTGATAAATTACCTCAACCTGGAGAAGCAAAATCTGCTTTATCAAATGAAAATCAGACAAATGATTCTGAAATTAAAAGTCTTTTAATAGATAGCGATGAAAATACAGGTACAGAATCAGATTCAAATCAATCAACTAGTATAGAAAATTTAATTATTAAAAAAATCAAGTAAGTTGATGTTTTCCAAAAATATAATTTTAAAAATTTCTAAAAATATAAATAAAAATAAGAGAGTAACAAATCTCTTAAAAAATGAACTTAAAAAAAATAGTCCTTTGCTTAATTCTTTGACACATAAATATAAATATAGTTTTAAAAAAAAAGAAATAAAAAAATTACAAAACTATAAATTCTTTAATCTAATTGGAATGGGTGGATCAATTTTAGGAGCTGAAGCAATATATGATTTTTTGAGTCATAAAATAAAAAAAAATTTTACATTTTATAATAATCTGCAAACTGAAAATATTTTAAAATCAAATAAAAAAAAAATTAATTTAATAATTTCTAAATCTGGTAATACACTTGAAACAATTTCTAATTTCAACTTAATATTAAAATATCAAAAAAATAATAAAAATATTATTATTACAGAGAATAAAAAAAATTTTCTTAATTTGCTTGCAAAGAAATTAAAAGCAGAAATTTTCGAACATAAAAATTATATTGGGGGAAGATATTCGGTATTATCTGAGGTTGGAATGTTGCCAGCTCAATTGATGGGATTGAATGAAAGAAAATTTAAAAAATTTAATAACTTAATTAATAGTAATTTATTTTTAAACTCTTTAATAAATAATGTTGGATTTATATATAAAAATATATCTAATGGAAAAAAAAATTCCGTAATATTGAATTATGATGAGAAGTCAGAAAATTTTTTTAAATGGTATCAACAATTAACTGCTGAAAGTCTTGGAAAAAAATCAAAAGGTATTTTGCCTGTTATATCGACAATGCCAAAAGATAATCATAGTTTACTTCAATTATACTTAGATGGCCCAAAAGATAAATTTTTTACTTTTTTTGGAGTTATAGATAATAAATATCAAAAATTTGAGAGCAAAAACTTGTTTAATAAATTTTCAATTTTAAAAAATAAAAGAATTTTAGAAATTATTAAATCTCAAAAAATGGCTACAGAAGTTGTTTTTAGAAAAAAAAACCTACCATTTAGAAGTTTTGATGTATCAAAAAGAAGTGAAGAAATTCTGGGCGAATTATTTTGTTTTTTTATTTTAGAGACAATACTATTAGGGCGACTTTTAAAGGTAAATCCTTTTGATCAACCTTCTGTTGAACTAATTAAGACTGAAACAAGAAAATTACTTATTTAGTTTATTTTAAAAAATATAATTTTTGATAATCCATAATTTTTTTCTGCTAAGATTTCTAAAATATCTGGGGTATTTTCTTTAAATTTTTTATTACGGTGTAAAATAAATATAGTTTTATTATTATAAATTTTAGTTTTTTTTATTTCTTCGATTAATTTATAAATATTTTTATCTTTAAAAGGTGGATCTAAAAAAACTAAATCAAATTTTTTGCTTTCTAAATTAAATTTTTTTAATTCATAAGCATTTTCTTTTATAACAATAGTTTTTTTTTGAAGATTCAATTTATTTATATTTGACTCTAAAACTTTTATTGATTTATGGTAGTTTTCAAAAAAAACTACTTCTTTGGCCCCCCTTGATAAACACTCTAATCCAAATGAGCCTGTTCCAGAAAATAAATCAAGTACATAAGTCTTTTCAAAATTAATTAAATGATTTTTTGAATGCTCTAAAATATTAAAAATTGATTCTCTTACTAAATCTTTTAAAGGCCTGGTTGATTTATCGATTGGCTCAAATATTTTTCTCCCTTTAAAGTATCCTCCAATAATTCTCATTGATCAATTATTTTATATCCTATGTCTTTTCTGAAAAATCCTTTTTTCCAATCTAGTTCATTTATTTTTTTTATAGTATTATTCCTCGACTTTTTAAAACTACTTGAAATACTTACAAAATTTAAAACTCTCCCACCTGTTGCTAAAATTTCTTTTTTTGATTCTTTAGTTCCAGCATGAAATATATAATTTGAATCATCAGTTTTTAATTTATCAAAGTTATTAATTATAATATTTTTACTATATTTATCAGGATATCCTTTAGAGCATAAAACTATACATAAACTTTTTTTATCAAACCATTTAATTTCATGGTTTTTTAAATCATTCTCGCAGCATGATAATATTAGACTTAGTAAATCAGTTTTTAACAGTGGTAAAATAGTTTGACATTCTGGATCACCCATTCTTACATTGAATTCTATTAAGTATGGTTCATTGTTTTTTATCATTAATCCTACATATAAAAAACCCGTATAACTCTCTCCGATTTCTCTAATTGCTTTGAATGTAGGTTTAACTATTTGATTAATTATTTTATTTTCTAATTCTGGATTATTTAAACCAGAAGGTGCATAAGCTCCCATTCCTCCAGTGTTTTTACCAATATCTCCTTCTCCAACTCTTTTATGATCTTGTGCTGTATTAAAACTCTTAAAGTTTTTTCCGTCAGCTAAAACAAAGTAACTCATTTCATTGCCCTCTAGAAATTCTTCAATTAAAACATTTTCTGCAATGCCAAACTTTCCGCCAAAAATTTCATCGACAGCATTTTTTGAGCTTTCTAAATTTTCACATATATATACTCCTTTTCCACCAGCAAGGCCATCAGCTTTTACCACGATTGGCATATTTGCTTTTTCTAAAAAATTATTTGCTTTAAATTTTGAATTAAAGATACCAAATTTTGCTGTAGGTATTTTATATTTTTCACATATTTTTTTTGTAAAAATTTTTGAACCTTCAAGTTGTGAGGCCTTTTTGTTTGGGCCAAATACTTTAATATTTTTCTCTTTTAAAAAATCTACAATACCATCCACTAATGGTTTTTCAGGTCCAACAATAACCAATTCTATTTTAAATTTGTTAATAAATTTATAAACTTCTTCAAAATTATTAATATCTAAATTAATATTTTCAGCAATATCTTTTGTTCCTGCGTTTCCAGGTATACAATAAATTTTTTTCTTTTTCGGAGATTTTGATATTTTAAAGGCAATGGCATGCTCTCTTCCACCACTTCCTAGAATTGCAATTTTCATATTTTAAAATATATATATTAATAATGAAAAATAAGTTAGCAAAATTAAAATATCTTCCAAATAATTTTGTTGTTGAAGAGGAGGGAGATCATGTTTTATGCGCGATATCAGGAAAAAAAATTTTCCTAGAAAACTTAACTTATTGGAATGTCGAAGAACAAGAGGCTTATTTTTCCTATGTTGAAGCGTCAATTAAAAAAGATAAATTAACTTAATAAATAAATCAATTTTTCCATCTATTATGACTCCAAATCCACTGATCTGGATTTTTTAATATCATTTTCTCTAAAATTTTATTTATAAACAATGACACTTCTCCTTGATTTTTTTTTGAACTTACCTTTATTGGTTCCGAAACATACATTTTAAAAAAATATTTATTTTTTCTTTCAATATATATAGGCACTAAATCACATTTGTATTTTTTTATAATTTGTGCAGGTATAGTTGTTGTGGATGCTGGATTTCCAAAAAAAATTACTTTTGAACCTTCTGTAACTCTTTGATCAACCATTAATGCAATTGAGTAACCCCTTTTAAGATTTTCTAAAACTTGTCTAGTTCCCGATCTACCTTTTTTAATCTGTTTTTTGCATATGTAATTAATTCTAATATTTTCCATAGTTTTATTTAAAAATATATTGTTTAGAGGTCTATAAATAGTAGCTAAATTTATTCCAGCTTTTTCAATTTGCATTGCCATAAGCTCAAAATTGTTAAAATGACCTGAAATAAATACAACAGGTTTATTTTCATTTTTAATTTTTTCTAGATATTTTAATCCCTCTATTTTAATAAATTTATCTAGTTTATTATTTCTAAAATTTTTTAAATGAGGGTATTCGGCAAAAATTCTTCCATAGTTTCCTAATATATTTTTAGCTGCATCATAACTATTATTTTTTAATTCAATTTTTGATTTTTCAATATTTTTAACAATTAAAGATTTAGATCTAAAAATTGATCCAACTGTTTTTCCAATAAAAAATCCAAAATTTGAAGAAGTTTTGTATCCTAAAATTCTAAAGATTAAAAAAAGAGCATGAACTATTATAAATTCAAAAAGATATATTATTTTTTTCATAATCTATCTTTTAGAAATTTAGAAAAATTTTGAACATCTTGTATTTTTAAAATCACTTTAAGAAATTTAATATTTTTTCTATTTTTTTTATTAAGTCTAAGATAGTCTTTTTCTGTTGTTATTATATCTAATTTTTTTATCTTAGCTACTTGTTTTATTTTATTTAATTGTTCATTCGAAAAATTAAAATGATCTGGAAAAATAAATTTTTCTTTAATTTTGAATTTATATTTTTTTAAAGTTTTTAAAAATTCATCTGGATTTCCAATTCCACAAAAAACTAAAAAATTTTTTTTCAAATTAAATTTTTTAATATTTACAGGACAATAGTTTGCATTATAAACTTTAGTTTTTGGACATATTTTTTTTAAGTTTGAATAAAGTTTTTTATTTTTATTTTCTCCATTCAAAAATATTGCATCATAGCTATTTAAAATCGATATATTTTCTCTTAAGGGTCCTGCTGGCAATAAAAATCCATTTCCAATTCCACTTGATGAGTTAAAGCATGCTATTGAGATATCATAACTAATTGATTTATCTTGTAGACCATCATCAAGAATTGCTAAATTATATTTTTTACTTTTTGCTACCTCAAGGCATAGATTTCTATCATTATAACAAATTAACTTACCATTTGATTTTAGAATATTTTGTTCATCCAATTGATTAAAATATTTTTTTTTAATGAATATTGTTTTGAATTTTTTTTTTAAAATTTTATTTATTTCAATTGTTAAGGGTGTTTTTCCTGTTCCTCCAATATAAATATTTCCAACACAAATTGTTTTTAAATTATATTTTTTTTTATTTGAAAATTTTTTAACAAAATTTATAAGAAAAGTTATTAGAGTTAAGGGGTACAATAAAAAGGATATAATATTTTTTTCATTCCAAAATAATGGTTTTCTAATTTGCATTTAAATATAATTATTTATCTCGTGTAAATTTTTATTAAGTATTTTTATACCTTCATAATTTAATCTTTTATTTACTATTTTTTGTTGTTTATAATTAATCTTTTTTAAAACTATATTATTCATTTTTTTAACAGTATTAACCTTTGTTGCAATTTTGAGTTTTTTTAACAATTCATAAACTTCTTTGAAATTATCTATATTAGGGCCATGTATAATATAATTACCCTCTCTTGCAGCTTCTAATGGATTTTGTCCTCCATGGGATATTAACGAACCTCCTAAAAATGTAATCTTTGATAACTCATAAAATTTATTTGCTTCTCCATAGGTATCTACTAAATAAATATCTGTATTTTTTTTTAATTTTTTAGATGTTGAATGTAACTCAGTTTTTAACCCAATTTGATTTAAATTATTAATTATTTCATATTTTCTATTAATGTGTCTTGGAATTATAATTGTTAATAAATTTTTTTTCTTAGATTTTAATTTTCTATGAACTTTTCCGATAAAAAATTCTTCATCTTTGTGAGTACTTGCGGCACACCAAGTAATTTTCTTTGAAAACTTATTTTTTAAACTATTATTAAGTAATTTTTTTCTTTCACCAAAATATTTTAAATTACCAGCAAATTTTATTTTTTTTGTTCCAAGAATTTTTAAAAATTTTAATGTCTCATTGTTTTGAGGTAGGGCTAGAGTTATTTTTTCAAATATATTTTTTGAAAAGTTTGGAAAATACTGCCATCTTTTAAATGTTTTTTTAGTTATTCTTGCATTTAATAAAATTATGGGAATTTTTTTTTTATTTAAATTTTTGTACATATTTGGCCAGATTTCTGAGTCCACGAATATTGCTAATTTTGGCTTCCAGTAATTTATAAATATTTTTGTTAAAAAACTAATATCAATTGGAAAAAACTGATGAATTGTTTTTTTAAATTTAAAATTTGAAAAAACTAGTGAAGAACTTGTTGTTGAAGATGTTACTAGAATTTTTTTTATTCTTTTATTTTGTTCTAACTTTTTAATTATTGGAATTACACTTAAAATCTCTCCTACACTTGCACCATGTATCCACACTGTACCTGAAAGAATAGACTTTTTTGAAAATACACAAAATTTTTCCTTAAATCTATATAGATCTTCTTTGCCTAAGAGAATTCTTATAAATATAATGATTGGAGAAAATAATAATAATATTAATCCAAAAAATTCATAAATAATAAACATTATTTATTATAAATTTGTCTATTATAGAAATTTTTATATGTATCAGACTCTTTTAGTAAATCTTCATGTTTACCTGAACCAACAACTGAGCCTTGATCCATTACATATATTTTGTCTGAATTTAATATAGTAGAAAGTCTGTGAGCTATAACTATAGTTGTTTTATTATATGTAAGAACATCTAGAGCTCTTTGTATTTTTTTCTCAGTTTCGGTATCTAAAGAAGAAGTTGCTTCGTCTAAAAGAATAATTCTACTATTCTTTAAAAATGCCCTTGCAATTGAAAGTCTTTGTCTTTCTCCTCCTGATAATTTTACACCATTTTCACCGATCATTGTATTTTGCTTATTTTCTAATTTATTAATAAAATCTATACACATTGAAAGCTCTGCAGCTTTTAAAACCTCTTCATCAGTTGCATCAGGCTTAGCATATTTTATATTATTAAATATCGTGTCATCAAATAAAGTAATATTTTGATCAACGATTGATATTTCTTTCCTTAATGAAGAGAGATTAATATTTTTAATATTCTGATTATCTATTTCAATTTCGCCAGATTTTGGATCATATAATCTAGGTATTAAACTTAACAAAGTTGACTTACCAGAACCACTTTGTCCAACTATAGCAGTCATATTTCCACCAGAAATACTAATATTGATATCTTTTAGCACTTTATTTTCAGTGTTTGATTGATAATTAAATGCAACCTTTTTAAAATTTATTGTTCCTTTATCTAATTTTAAATTTTGTTGGTACTCATTATTTTCAATTTTATTTTCATTATCAATTATAGGAAGTATTCTTTTCCCAGCTGATAGCCCTTGTCCTATGCCTACATTTATTGTTGCTAATGATTTTACTGGTTGATATGCAAGCATCATTGCTGCCAAAAAAGAGAAAAAGTTGTTAAGACCTAATTCATCGCTCATAATTAATTTTCCTGCATAAAAAATTAAAATAGCAATCATTATTCCCGTCAAAACTTCCATAACTGGAGTTGCTCTAATAAAAACTGTATGAATTTTAATAGATTTTTCTTTTAGATCATTAACAAATTTTTCTGATCTAATATTTTCATAGTTTTCTCTTTGGAATATTTTTATTATTTTGTGATTTTTAAACAAATCAATCAAATACTTGTTTAGATCGCCAGATCTTTCTTGGGCCTCCGTTACTACTTTGCTCATTCGTTTCCCTAATCTTTTTGCAATTATTGATGCAAGCGGTATCATTATTATCGCAATTAGTGATAGTTTCCAATTTTGAAAAAACATTACAGTAAGCAAGCCAATCAAAGTTAAACCATCTTTGAAGAAGCTAAGAAAAGAAATGCTAAGCATATTTGTAATCTGACTTACATCAAAACTTATGTTTGAAATATACTTTCCAGTATGTTTATTTTCTATGTTTTCTGTATCTGCCTTAATAAATGAAGAAAGCATATTAATTTGGATTTCTTTTTTTACTTCTTCTGCAACATTAATCATTAAAACTTTTGCTATATAAAGCGATATACCTTTTGTTGCAAAAGCTATAATAATTAATATTGGAATAAAAATTAGTAAACTTTGGTCTCTATTTAAGAAAATTTTATCAATTGCTGGATCCAATAACCAAGCAGTTGCTGATGTGCTTGAGGCAACTAATATTGAAAAAAATACAGCTAGAAATATTTTATTTAAATATTTTTTTGTATAATCTAAAAATAATCTTTTTAATATTTGTCCATTTTTCATTATTTTAAATTATTTTTCCAATTAGAATATTAATAAAAACAACAATTCCTAAATAATTATTGCTTTTAAATTTAACTAAACATTCACTCGGCGTATCTATTTTAAGATTTTTTAATTGATATAGAAGTAAATGTAAAAGGGGTAAAATTAAAAACACATAATATAAAAATTTAAATTTCATCAAATAACCAACTAAAACTAATGAAGCAATAAAAATCAAATAACAAAAAAAAATAAATCGCTTTGGACTATCTTTAAATTTAATTGAAGTTGACTTTATTCCTATAATTTCATCATCTTTAATATCTTGATATCCGTATATTGTGTCGTAGCCTAGTGTCCAAAATATGGCTCCTAAATAAAATAGTATTGGAATAAAAGAAATTTCATTTTTTATTGAAATCCAAGCTAAAATGAGTCCGTAATTAAAGCTAATTCCTAAAAAAAGTTGAGGCCAATAAGTATATCTTTTCATTAAGGGATAAGTAAATGCCAAAGGCATTGATATTAGTGCCATAAGGATTGTAAATTTATTGAAATTAATCAATACTAGAAAAGCTAATCCACATAAAATTGTCGAATAAAAAACTGCGAGACTAACTGAAATTTTTTCTGAGGCAATGGGTCTATTTTTGGTTCTTTCAACTTTTTTATCAAAATTTTTATCAACTATATCATTAACAATACATCCAGCAGATCTCATCAATATCGAACCAAACAAAAAAAGAACTGCATAAATAAAAAATTTGTACAACTGATCATCAAAGTTATAAGCTAGAGTTAGACCCCAAATACATGGCCAAAATAAAAGCATAAAACCAATTGGCTTATCTAATCTTGTGAGTTCAATAAATAATTTTATGTTTTGCATAATTATTTACTTGTAAATAACAAAGGCTAGT
>CACDOF010000005.1 GCA_902554315.1 uncultured Pelagibacteraceae bacterium | reverse complement strand
CTCTACCATCAAATATAGATTTTGTTTTAATTATATGAATTATTTTATCTTTTAAATAATTATTAAAAATTAACAAATTTGCTTCCTGTAATAATGAGGTATATGTTTCTTTAATATTTGTTGGTTGATCAAACTCTTTTTTAAAAGATATATCTATAGAATAAAATTTTGAGTGATCAAATAAAACTGATACATTATTTAAATGGGAAGAAATTTTTTTTTCAGTGCTTCTAATTAAAAAATTTAATGTCTTTGAGTGCTCATCATAATTTTCTTTTTTTTGAATTTCTTTTGATATAGAGAAAATATTTTTTGAGTCCTTATTAAAAACAGCAAGTCTAATTTTCTCTTTACCAAAATCTATTATGGTATGATAATTATTTTTTTTCATTAGTCAGAATTATCTGATTTGCTATTCTTAAATCAATAATTTTTATTAAATTAGAATTTTTTTTATTGATAAATTTTGTATAAATCTTTAATGATCTTTCTAAATTATTTGATGGTAACATTATTATTAATCCATCATTTTTTTGTAAATCCCATCTATTATTTCTAAAAAAGAAGTATTTTTCAATCTCATCCAAATTGATTTTTTGTTTTTTTAAAATTTCTTGTAATTGTAAAAATTCATTAATCTTAAATTTTCCAAACACCATAGGTAAATTTTTTTTGTAAATTATTTGCTTTGAGTTTGTTATCTTTCCATTTTTTCCTATATAATATTTTTCACCATCAATTAATGTAAGAGCAACGAATTTAGTTTTTTTTAAATTAATATTTATTTCTGAAGGAAATATTTTTTTAACAATAATATTTTCTAAAAAGTTAAATTTATTTAATCTTTCCAAAATTAAGTCTTTCTGTAAAAAAAAAATATTATTTTTTAATAAAACTTTAAGCTCTTCTTTAACGAGCAATTCTTCACTTTTGTTTAAGCCTTTAATATTTATATTGTTTAAGGTGATAATTTCTTTGAAACTTTTTAATAAATTTAGATTAAAACTTGTACTTAAAAAGAAAAAAATAAAAATATAAAAATATATTTTTTTTTTATTTATTGATAGATGCATCATTTATAATTTCTTTTATTAATTGGTAAAAGCTAATTTTATTATATCTAGCTATTTCTGGAACTAATGAAAGTGATGTCATACCAGGTTGCGTGTTAACTTCTAAAAGATAAAATTTATTATTATCAAACCTAAAATCAGATCTTGTTACACCTCTACATTTTAGGAGTTTATGAGCTTTATATGCAATAGAGGTTACTTTATTGTAATTGCTTTTACTTATATTAACAGGAATAATATGTTTTGTATTTGCCTTAGGATTATATTTGGCCTCATAATCATAAAACTTTCTTTTTGGTTTTAATTCTATAGCACCTAATTTTTTTTTACCTAAAATTGCAACTTGTATTTCTCTTCCAGCTATAAATTTTTCAATTAAAATTTCTCCATAATTTTTTAGTTTTTTTAAATTTTTAAAGAAATTTAATTGATTGCAGATATATACATTAACGCTAGAACCTTCGTTTATTGGTTTTATCACAACTGGAAAATTGAATTTTTTTTTAATTTTATTAATAATTTTTTTTTTATCTAATTTCTTATTAAAAAGAAATTTTAAATAAGGAGGAGTTAAAATTTTATTTTTAATAAATATTTTTTTTGATAGCTCTTTATCAATTGCCAAAGAAGAAGATAAAACCCCAGAATGAGTATATTTTATTTTTTCACTTTCCAATATAGCTTGAATATAACCATCCTCTCCATATCTGCCATGTAAAAGATTTAGAACTATCTGTGGTTTAAATTTTCTTAGATCTTTCACAAAACTTCCGTTTGGTTCTTTAACTAATATTTTATAATTTTTATTTTTTTTTAATTCTTTAAAAACACTTTTTGCAGTCAACAAACTTATGTCTCTTTCTTTTGAATAACCACCAGCTAAAATCAAAATTTTTGTCATTATTCAACTATTACAATTTCAAGGTCTAAACTAATTCCAGTTTTATCTTTAACTTTATTTTTTACATAATCAATTAATGATTTCATTTCTTGATAACTTGCATTTTTTTTATTAACAAAAAAATTTAAATGTTTTTCTGAAATTACAGCGTCTCCAAAATTTATATTGTTTGGGACAGAAGTTTTAATTAACTCCCAAACTTTTTTGCTTGTTTGATCTTTTGGATTTTTAAATGTACTTCCGCTTGTTTTTAGTCTTGTTGGTTGTGAAGCTTCCTTTTTTTCTTTTAGTTCTTTCATATAATTTTGAATCTTTGATTTAGTTTTTATAGATCCTCTAAATGTTGCACTTAAAAATATTATATCTTTTGGTAAATCATTGCCTCTGTATTTAAAGTTTATTTTACTTGTCGGTATAGTTCTAATTTGCCCATCAAAATCAATAACTTGTAATGAAATTAAAACATCTTTAAATTCTTTATTAAAACAGCCAGAGTTCATTCTAATACCTCCGCCGACAGATCCTGGAATACAAGACATAAATTCTAATCCTCCAATATTATTATCTTTCGCAAATTCAGATAATTTTTTTTGAGTTGATGAAGCTCCAGCTATTATCGTATCTTTATTTAAAAGACTTAAATTTGAAAAACTTTTTCCTAACTTAATAATTGATCCTTGAAAAGTTTTATCATTGAATAGTACATTTGATCCAGCGCCAAGGATAAAAATTTTACCTCTATGTGAATATAATTTTAAAAACTCAATTAATTCTTTAAGAGAATCGGGTTTAAAAAAAACTTTAGTTTTTCCTCCAATATTAAACCAATTATAATTTTTTATTTCATAATCAAATAAAACATCACTTTTAATCTTACTAGAAAATTTTTCTAAATCTTTTATTATCATCAAAAATTACTTTTTAAATTTTTCATCCAATTTGAAATAGAACCAGCTCCCATACCGATATATATTTTTTCACCATATGCTGTTTGTTTTAGAGTTTTTTTTAGATCTTTTTCATCATTTACATTAATTAATTTAACTTTAGAATTTTTAATTATGAGCTTTGCAAATGAAGAATAAGAAAAACCTAATTTTATTTTCTCATTTGCCTTATATATTGGACACAGTAATACTGTATCAGCTTTTTTAAAACATTTTGAAAATTCCGTTTTAAGGTTTTTTACTCTAGAAACCCTATGTGGTTGAAAAATACAAATGATCTCTTTTTTGTTATAAACTTCTTTTACACCTTCTAACACTGCGCTAATTTCAGTCGGATGGTGAGCATAGTCATCGATAAAAAGTGAATTATTTTTCTTAAACAAGAAGTTAAACCTTCTTTGTACTCCTTTAAATTTAGACAGTCCATTTTTAATAATTTTCTCTGAAATTCCAATTGAATAAGCCACAGCTACTACCGAAGTAACGTTTTTGATATTATGCATTCCTATCAATGGAACTTTGATATTTTTAATAAATTTTTTGTTACCTGGTATATTTATTTTTAAGTCAAAACTTGAAATATCAGTTTTTTGAATGACATTGAGTATCTGAAAATTTGAATTTTTGTTAATTCCATAACTATAGAAGTTTTTGTTTTTTGTTTTTTTTATAGTTTCTCTAATATTTTTATCATCAATACATAAAAATCCCTTACCTACTGATGGTATTTTTTCAAGAAATTGAGAAAAATTTTTTTTTAAATTATTCAACGACTTATAATAATCTAAATGTTCGGCATCAATATTTGTAACAACAGAATATGTAAATGGGATCTTTAAAAAACTTCCATCAGACTCATCTGACTCAATGATGCACCAATTACTTTTTCCTAATTTTGCAGAATTTCCAAAAGAATTTAGCACACCACCATTAATAATTGTTGGGTCCAATTTAGCTTCAGCAAAAATACTTGAAATTAAAGAAGTTGTGGTAGTTTTTCCGTGTGAACCGGTTACGACTATGTTTCTCATTAGAGAAACTATATGTCCCAACATTTCTCCTCTGGTATATATAGGTAACTTTGATTGTTTTGCATGAGTCAATTCTGGATTGTCTGATTTGATTGCTGATGAAATTACTAAAATTGTAGTTTTATCAATATTTTTTTTTTTATGGTTTAAAAATATCTTTATTTTTTTTTCTTGAAGTCTTTCAATATTTTTATTTTTTATAATATCACTACCTTGGACTTTAAAACCCAAGCCATTCATTATTAAAGCTAAGCCACTCATGCCTATTCCACCTATACCAACAAAATGGATAAGCTCTGTCTTTCCTAAATTAATTTTCATTTATTAGATTAAATAATTTTTTATTTACAATATTCCAAGAGTTTTGGTTAGATATTTTTTCTAAATTTCGTTTTTTTTTAAAATAATCGTTCTTTTCATTAAACAATTGAATTATTCTATTAGTAAAATCTTCTTCATCAATGTTATCTTGGTTAATTATCCAGCAGCAATCTATATCTTCATAGACTTTTGCATTATAAAATTGATGATTATCTTTAGCAAATGGAAAAGGGATTGCAATAAAAGGTATGCATAATTGAGAAAGTTCAGAAATTGCAGAAGCACCAGATCTAGTAATTGCTAAATCAAAATTGTCAGAATTTTCAAATAAATTTTCATCAAAATCAAATAACTTATACTTGAAATTACAATTATTATATTCTTTTTCTATCAAACTTCTATTACTTTTTTCATTAACTTGTTGAAAAATTTCAATATTTAACTTTTTAGAAATTTTTAAAATTACTCTAGTTAATGTTTCATCAAAAAATTTTGCACCTTGGCTACCACCAATAATTAAAATTCTTTTTACATCATCAAAACTATTTTTTTCACTTTTATTTATATTATAAATTTTTTTTCTTATAATCGGTTTTATTTCATATATTTTTTTTGAAAATTTATTAGGGAAAAATTTTAGATTTTTATCATAGCAAATTATTTTACTAGATATTCCAATCATTAACTTATTTGTTCTACCTAATACTGAGTTTGGTTCAAAAAGAACAAGTGTTATCTTTAAAAACCAAGATGCAATAGAAAAAGGGAAGGACATATACCCTCCCATACTTATTAAAAAATTAATTTTATTTTTTTTTAAATAATTATAAGATTTTACTATTGATATAAAATACTTGATTAAATTAAATGGAAGCAAATATAATTTTGAAAATAAATTTGGAACCTCTATCAAAGTATAATTGTAATTACTATTATTTATATATTTAATACCTCTTTTGTCAGTAACTATAGAAATTTCATAATGTTCTTTCAAATGATCATAGATAGATAACGATGGAATTACATGTCCACCAGAACCTCCAGTAGCTATCAATATTTTTTTCATAATTATTTAATTTTTCTCTTTGTTAAATTTAAAATTATTCCACATATAAATGCAGTACTTATTATAGATGAACCACCATAACTTAAAAATGGTAGTGTCATGCCTGTTGTAGGTAATAATCGAATGTTCACTCCAATATGGACAAATGTTTGTAATAAAATTATAGAAATGCAGCCAATTAAAATTAATTTAGTTTTATTATCATTTATAAGATTAATTTTCTGAATAACTTTATAAGAAAATATTAAATATGCTAAAATAATGCCAATTACTATTATGGCTCCAAATTCCTCAGATATAACAGAGACAATATAGTCTGTGTGGGCCTCCGGAACTCTAGAATTCAAAGTTCCTTCTCCTATCCCTTTGCCAAAAAAACCACCATTTATTATTGCATCACTTGCTTTTTCTGCTTGATAATTATTGCCTGAAGAGGAATCTAAAAATGATATAAGTCTAATTTTTATATATTCAAATTTTGAAACAAATATCACTAAATAACTAACAATAATGCCGATGGTTAAAAAAAAAGTAAAAAATAAAAATATATTTATACCAGAAACAAATATTAAAGCTAACCAAACCATTGAGATTAATAGAGATTGTCCTAGGTCTGGCTGGTAAATCAAAAGTAATAAAATAGGAAAAATTAAAATTGTGCTTAAAATATATTTTAAATATAATTTTCTATTCTTTAAAGAAAGAAGCAAAGATATAGTTATTATGAAAAAAGGTTTTAAAATTTCAATTGGTTGAAATCTGGGAAAAAAAAATAAATCTAACCATCTTTTAGATCCTTTTACTTCTATTCCAATAATGGGAACTAAGAGTAAAGTCAAAAAAGAAAAAATAAATAATAGTAATGAAATATTAATCAATATTTTTTGACTCAAAAAAGAAAAAAAAATTAAAATAATTAATCCTAAAAGAATATAAGTAGTATGTTTTAAAAAAAAATAATATGAATTTGTATTTAATTTATCAGAAGCAATTAGAGAAGTTGATACTAATGAAAAAAATAAGCCAAGAAAAAACAATCCAAGTATTATAAATAATAAATATTTATCTATATTTTTCCACCAATCATAAAAACTATCAAAATAAATATTCATTAATTAATATATTTTTTAATTATTTTGTTAAAATAAAATCCTCTTTGTTCAAAATTTTTAAATTGATCAAATGAAGCGGCTGATGGGCTAAATAAAATTATTTTTTTATTATTGTTTTTACTTAAGTCTTCAAATACTAATTTTAAGGAAGCATATAAAGTTTTGCTAACTTTAAAAGGTATTTTTTTTGATAATAACTTGGAAAAAAAATTATAATCCTTTCCATATATATATGCTTTAATTTTTTTAAAATATTTTTTTTTTAAATTTAACTTGTCTCCTTTTTTTGCTAATCCTCCAACTATCCAATAAATATTTTCAAAAGACTCCAAAAGAATTTTTGTTGATGATAAACTTGTTGATTTTGAATCATTTATTACCTTAAGATTTTTTGTATCATAAATTATTTGTTGTCTATAATTTAATTCTTTAAATCTATTAGTGGCTTGGAATACTTTTTCAAATTTTATTTTTAACAACTTAGATAGTGCCAAAATAAATGAAAGATTTTGAATATTGATTAAATTATTAAAGTAACTATTTTTTATAAATTTTAAATAATTTAAATATTTTTTATAATTTACAATAATTACTTTAGATTTTATTTTATTTTTTTTTATTAATTGATTTATAATTTTATTTTTATTGTCAACAAATGCATAGTCCATTTTAGATTGAGTTTTAATTAATTTAAATTTTACCTTAGCATAATTTTTAAAATTTCCATGTCTCTCAAGATGATCTGGATGCAAGTTAAGTATTAATGAATAATTTGATTTAAAAAACTGACTATATTCGAGCTGATAAGATGACGCCTCAATAATAAAAATTGTATTATTGTTAAAGTTCTTTTCTTCTAAGATTGGAAATCCAATATTTCCGGTTAACCTTACGTCTTTTTTATCTTTTTTTAAGATATCAAATAGTAATTTGGAAGTAGTTGATTTGCCATTAGTGCCTGTAATTGTGATTTTTTTAATATTTGGGTAGCTCAGTTGAAATATATCAAGTTCACTAATTATTTTATTTCTATTTTTAATTAAATAATTGGAAATTTTGCATTTTTTTAAATCTATTCCAGGGCTTAAAACAATAAAATCAAAAAAACTTTTATTTATATGACTGTAATTGATTATATTATTTTTATATTTTTTTGGAATTTTATTTAATTTATCATCAAACACCTTACAAATACTTTTTTTTTTTAAGAACTTAAAACAAGCATGTCCTGATTTTCCAAACCCGTAGATTAAAATTTTTTTTTTAAATAATAAGTTTTGTAGGTCATCCATTATCTTAGTTTTAAAGTTGCCAAACCTATCATAGCTAGAATTATTGATATTATCCAAAATCTTATTACCACTGTTGACTCTGGCCATCCTTTTTTTTCAAAATGATGATGTATTGGTGCCATTTTAAAAATTCTTTTTCCTGTTAATTTAAATGACACAACTTGTGCAATTACTGAAACTGCTTCTAAAACAAATAATCCACCTGTGATTGCTAAGACAATTTCATGCTTTGTTATAATTCCAACCGCTCCTAAGGAGCCTCCTAGAGCCAAAGATCCAGTGTCTCCCATAAAGATCTTTGCAGGTGGAGCATTAAACCATAAAAATCCTAAACAAGCTCCTATTATAGAACCACAAAATATAGAGGCTTCCCCAACTCCTTTTATATAAGTGATCTGCAAGTATTCTGAAAAAACTATATTACCAGTAACATAACTAATGAATGCAAAACAAGCAGCGACCAATATTACAGGAACAGTCGCTAAGCCATCTAAACCATCTGTTAGATTTACTGCATTTGAAGATCCTACAATAACAAATAAGTAAAAAGGAATAAAAAACCAACTAAGATTAATTACTAAGTTTTTAAAAAAAGGAAAATATAAATTTTTTAGTTCGTTAGACTCACTGAAAAAATATAAGATAAATATACCTAATGATGCTAATATAATTTGAATTATAATTTTAAATTTTAAAGAAACACCATTAGAATTATTTTTTTTTATTTTTTTATAATCATCATAAGCTCCTAACAAACCAAAAGATCCTGCTATGAAAATTAAAAACCAATTGTAAGGATTGGATAGATCTCCCCACAACAAAACCCCAGAGAAAACTCCTAATAATATCATTAAACCACCCATGGTTGGGGTCCCTATTTTTTTCACAATATGTTCGCTTGGTCCATCTTCTCTTATTGGATCATGAATCTGTTTTGATGAAAAATAATTTATTAACGGATTACCAACTAAAAAGACTACTATCATTGAAGTGAACATTGATAGTCCGGTTCTTACTGTTAAATATTTAAACACATTAAAAAAACCAAAAATATCAACTAAACTAGCAAATAAACTATAGAGCACTCAACCTACCTAATTTTAAATTCTTAGTAATAGTATTTAAACCTGTTGAATTAGATCCTTTAATCATTAAATAGTCACCGTTTCTAATATCATTAACAAAAAAATTTAAGATATCTTTTTTTGAATATAATATTCTTCCTTTTTTTTGTGGTCTAATTTTGTTAAATGTATCAATAATTCTTTTTCCATAGACATAAACTTCATTAATATCTGATTTATTAACAATTTTTGCTACATCAATATGTAATTTTTTAGAATATTTTCCCAACTCCAACATATCCCCCAATAAAATTATTTTTTTTTTTAATTTGCTGTCTAAATCGTTAAATTTATTGATTGCAAATTCTAATGATGAAGGGTTAGAATTGTAACTTTCATCTACAAGATGAATTTTTTTATTTTTTAATTTAACAAGTTTTTGATCACCTCTACCTTCAGTAACATCGTAATTATAAAAAAATTTCTCATTTAAGATACCTAAGTCAAAATAGTTTGATATTACAGCCAAACAAGCTAAAAAGTTATAATTGAAATTCTCTAATTTCTTATTAATTAGAAATTTTAAATCCTTATTTCCAAAATTAATAAAAATATATGTTTTTTTTTTTATTTGCTTAATTTTTTTTAACATTATATTTGGTTTATTTTTTTTACCAAAAGAAATTACTTTTAATTTTTTTTTTAAAGCTTTTGATTTCAAAAATTTAAAGAATCTATCGTCTGAATTAAGAATTAAAGTCCCATTCTCTGAAATATTATCAATAATTTCAGATTTTGCTTTTGCAATACCTTTTAAATTTTTGAAATTTTTAATATGAGCATAAGAGATATTTGTAATTACTCCGACATTAGGTTTTACAATTTTTGTAAGATGGTCAATTTCACCACTTTTATCCATACCAACTTCAAATACACCAATTTTATCTTTTTTATTTATGTTAAATAAAGAAATAGGAACTCCATATCTATTGTTATATGATTTTACAGAGTATGATGTTGAACAAAACTTATTTAAATATTTTCCCAACATTTCTTTTAATGAAGTTTTTCCAGATGACCCCGTTATTCCTATAGATGAGATGTTGGATGATATTCTTATAAGATGAGAGCATTGTGATAAAAATTTTAATGAATTTTTTACTTTTATTTTACTTTTATTTTTTTTTCCATAACTTTTATCAACTATGGTAAGAGAGGCGCCTTTTTTTAAGGCATGATCTGCAAATTTATTTCCATCAATATTTTTTCCTTTTAAGCCAAAGAAAACATCATTTTTTTTTATTTCTCTTGAATTAATTGATGCATGGCTAATCTTTAAATTATCCTTTAAATTTATTTTTAAAATTTCCTCAAAAATATTTAATTTCCAACTTTTTTTCAAAGATTTATTTTTTTTATTAATGTTTTCGATTATGCATTTTCTATCGGAAAAGTATTTTTTTGTTTTATATTCTTGATAAATCTCATGTCCTCTTCCCGCTACAACTAGCACCTCATCAGACTTTATACTTAAAATTGCATTTTTTATCGCAAGATTTCTTGATGGAATTTCAAATAATTTATTTTTTAAAATATTAGATTTAATATCATTTCTTATTTTTTTTGGATCCTCATTCCTTGGGTTGTCGTCTGTTAAATAAATTTTATTACAAAACTTATTTGCAATTTTGCCCATTATTTTTCTTTTTGGTTTGTCCCTATCTCCCCCACAACCAAAAATTAAATTTATTTTTCTTAAATTAAATTGTTCTTTAATATTGGTTAAACAAGTTTCTAATGCTTCTGGAGTATGTGCGTAATCTAAAATAACAATAGAATTGTTATTTAAATTTCCTATTTTTTCTAGTCTTCCTGGTACTGGCTTAAGTTTAATCAAAGAATTTGTTATTTTTTTTAATGATAAATTGCTTCTATATGCTGCCAAAATTGCCATTATAAGATTTTTAATTTGTATTTTTCCAATAAGCTTTGTTGAAAAAGAATAAATGTTATTATTGAATAAAAACTTAATTTTTTGCTCAAAGCCTAAAAATTTATGACTTATAATTTTTAAATCTGCATTTTTATTACCTATAGTAAAACTCTTCAAATTTTTTGAATTTGAAATATTTTTTAATTTTATAGAAACATTTGAAGTATTGTCATAAATAATATTAGAATTTTTCTTTAATAATTTTTTAAATAAAATTAATTTTGAGTCTAAATAATTTTTGAAAGTTTTATGATAATCAAGATGATCTCTACTAATATTTGTAAAAATACCAGTATTAAATTTAAGACCATCTAATCTATGTTGTCTTAGGCCATGGCTAGATGCTTCTAAAATTACGTTATTGATTTTTTTTTTTTTTAAAATTGTTAAAAATTTATTTAAATAAATTGGATCGAAAGTAGTATTTGAAAAAAAATTTTGGGAATATATACCATATATACCTAAAGTGCCTAATGATGCAGATTTTATATTATTTAATTTAAGTATTTGATAATAGAAATTTGCAATTGATGATTTTCCATTTGTTCCTGTAACTGCAATTAAATTATTTGGTTTTTGTAAATTTAATTTTGAACTTAGTTCTGCAAGAATTTTTCTTGGATTTCTTTCGTAAATATACAATATATTATTATCAAATCTTTCTTTAATTTTTTGAGATACAATTATTTTTGCTCCATTTTTAATAGCCTCATTAATGAATTTATTTCCATCAATTTTATTTCCTACTATAGCAAAAAAAATATAATTATTTTTTACTTTTTTTGAATTGAAAGCTAATCCTTCAAACTTTATTTTTGAATATTTTTTATTTAAATTTGGAAAATAATGTTTAAGAAACATAGTTTACGCTCTTAATATTTTGTGGCTAAAATTGGCCCAATTTTTTCAATAATTTGTCCAGCAATCCAAACAGTAGTCCATCCAGAAGTATTTCTCCAATTACCTTTATAAGGATTTCTTCCATCTCGATAATGATATACAAATTCTTTATTTGCTTTTGGCTCATCTAACATAACAGTTAATACAAATTTTGGATTAGATGTTGGAAAAACTGATGCAAATGTGTTTACTTTTTTTTTTGAATATCCACCTTTTTCTGGTTGATCCGCTGTGCCGGTTTTCCCTCCAACTGAATACCCTTTTACATCTGCAAAACCTGCAGTACCTTCTTTTGTAGATACTATCTTTCTTAAAATAGGATTAATACTACTTGATAGATTTTGATCTAATATTCTTTTTTTTTTAATTTTATTTTCATAATGAACTAATGATGGGTTTACCTCAAAACCTCCATTTGAAATAATTGAATAACCTTTTGCAATTTGTAATAAAGTTGTTGCTATTCCATGACCAAAGGCAACAGTTGCTAGTTTACATTTTCCCCACTTACCTAACTGCGTTCGTCCTACTTCTTGTATATCAAAATTAATATTTGTTAGTATGCCAATTAATATTAAAAATTTTTCATAATTTTCAATACCAACTTTTTGAGCAATTCTTACTGAACCAATATTTCCCGATCTAATTAAAATTTCTTCAGCTGTAAGATCTGACGGTATCTTATCATCATACTCTGATATAGTATTACGACCACAGGTAATTTTTTTCTTTAAATCTTTAAACTCAGTATCAGTTTTAACAATTTTGTAATTTAATCCTGCTGCTAAAGCAAAAGTTTTAAAAACAGACCCAAACTCATATACACCTTTGGTTGCTCTATTTATAAATTTACTATCACTTATTTTTTTTCTTTCATTTAAATCAAAATCTGGAAGAGACACTAATGATAAAATATTTCCATTGTTTATATCCATTAGTATTGCTGCGCTACCTATATTATTAAAAATAATTTCAGATTTGATCAACTCTTCACGTATTAGGTATTGAAGATCAGTATCTAGAGTAACTTTTAGAGGCTCTCTTGAAGTTCTTAGCTCATAATCAAAAGTTTTTTCAAGACCAGAAATTCCATTATTATTGTTATCTATTTGACCAATAACATGGCTAAACAAATTTCCATTAGGATAAACTCTTGCAATACTATCCTCTTGTATAAATGATTTATCGCCTAAAAGTAGAATTTGATCCAATTTTTCTGGTTGAATTTTCTTTTTTACGTAAAAAAATTTTTTTCCATAAATTTTTTTTTTAAAATTTTTTTCAGGGAAAAGCATTTTTAAAGAAATTAAGAGTTTTTCTTTATTGATTACTAAATTTGGATTTATACCTAAATTTATTATTGGTACACTTTTTGCTAATATGTTTCCATCTTTGTCAATAATACTAGATCTAAAATTTTTTTTTTTATAAACTTTTTTAATTTCTGGTTTTATTTGTAAACTCAACAAAACAACTTTTGATGAAAAAATAATTGCAATAACAAAAAAAATAAAAAATATAAACGCTATTCTTTCAAATGATATTTTAAGATAAGATTTATTTTCATCATATGAAAAATCTCTATTATTTTCATAAAAACCATCCTTTTGTCCATTAAAATCACTCATTATTAGTTACACTTTCAATTTGTAAATATTTATCTTTAATTTCAACCCAATTTAAACTTTCTATGCTTTTTTGAATAAAATTATCTTCAAAATAAAGTCGCTGATATTCCATTAATTTTTTTGGAGAAGTTAAGATATTATAATCAAGCAAAACTAATTCATGTCTATCTTCAAGAATTCTTATATTTTCTTTTATTTCAAAAATTTTTTTATCAAGTTTTTTTGTTGAATCTTTTGTTATTGTGGTTGCAATAATCAAAAAAATAATAGGAACAAAAAAACTTAGCTTTTTCATTTGTTAAATTTGAGATTTTCAACATCTGTGAGAAATTTAAATTTTTTTACAAACTCATCAAACTCACAATTTTTATTTATTTTTATTGCATATCTTAATTTGGCTGATCTAGATGGAGGATTTTGTTTTAATTCATTAAAGTCAGGAACTATTGGTTTTTTTTGTTTTAATTCGAAACATTTAATTTTTTCATTTTTATCAGGGAAATATCTAGATGAATTTTGATTTTCTGAATAATTTTTAAAAAAAAACTTAACAATCTTGTCTTCTAGAGAATGAAAAGTTACTACTGCTATGACTCCACCTATTGGAAGTAAATTATATGCATTTATTAAACCACTCATTAATTCACTAACTTCTTTATTAACAAACATTCGTAGGGCTTGAAAAACTTTAGTAGAATTATTTATTTTTGAATTATTATATTTTTTAATACTGTCAATTATTCTTGTTAGATCCTCAGTTTTAATATTTTTTATTTTTCTTAATTCTATAATTTTTTTAACTATTTTTTTTGAAAAATTTTCTTCACCAAAAACTTTAAATATTTTAATTAAATTTTTCTCGCTCATTTTTGAAATTACATCGTTTGCTGAAAAATCATTAATTCCCATTTTCATATTAAGTGTACCTTTGCTATGAAAAGATAAGCCTTTACTTAAATTTTTAATTTGATCAGAAGAGTAGCCTAAATCAAAAATAATACCTCTTAAATCATTATTTTTAATTATTATATTATTTATTTGGGAAAATTTAGTATTATAAAATTCAAATCGATTTTTATATTTTTTTTCAAAATTTTTCGAAAAATATGAAACGTCAATATCTCTATCAATTGCCAATACCTTATTATTTGTATTTTCTAGAATTTTTTTTGAATAACCACCTTGTCCAAAAGTACAATCAATAAATGTGCCACCATAAAGAGGGGAAATAATGCTAATTAATTCTTTTAGCAAAACTGGAAAATGTTTGTTTTCCAGGTTTATGGTGGCATTCATTTATTTTTTTGAAGACCATTAATTTTTTTGTCTTCTCAAAAATGCAGGAATTTCTAATTCATCCTCTTCTTCTTTTTCGGATGTCTCTGAAGAAAGAAAAGAATCCTCACTATTTTCGTTATGTTCTCCATCAGAATTAAATAATTCTGGAGTTTCTTCTTCATTAAATTCAAAATTCTCTAAACCGTTAGAAGTTGAAGACTCAATTTTCTCTTCTTTATTTTCATCTATTGTTTCACTCTCATGATTAACAATTTCACTTTGATTTTCTATCTCCTGAATAATATTTGAAGAGTTATTTGTTTCTTTTGCTTCACTCATCTCGGAAGATTCTTGGCTTTCTGACTTAACTTCTTCTTCTATTTTTAATGCATTAGCCCCATTTGTAATAATTGAATTATTTGGACTTGAAAAAGCAAAAGATTGAGTTGAGCCTGTATTAGAAAAGTCAGAATATCCTGGATTTCTATTCTGGATTCTGTGAACCATATTTATTACAGATTTTGGTTCAGGTTGTTGCCCATCTAAGGAAGTAGCAACTATTGATACTCTCATTAATCCATCAAGATTTTCATCAGTAATTGCTCCAATTATAAGTTCTGCATCAGGATCAACCTCTGCTCTAACCTTATTAACTGCTTCATCAACTTCAAAAAGTTTAAGATCTTTTCCGCCTGTGATATTAACTAATAATCCTTTTGCACCTTTCAAAGTATAATCATCAATAAGAGGATTGTTTATTGCCAACTCGGCTGCTTTTACAGATCTTCCCTCTCCTTCTGCTTGACCTGTTCCCATCATAGCTTTACCCATAGAACTCATTACAGTTTCTACATCAGCAAAATCTAGGTTTATTAAACCTGGTCTTACCATCAAATCAGTTATACTCTGAACACCATGAAGAAGAACATCATTTGATAGTTCAAAAGACTCTTCAAAAGTTGTTTGTTCACTTGCAATTTTAAATAAATTTTGGTTAGGAACTACTATAATGGTATCAACATGCTTTCTTAATTCCTCTAAACCTTGTTGTGCTTTTCTCATTCTTGAAGGACCTTCGTACAAAAACGGAAGAGTAATAACACCAACAGTTAAAATATTTAATTCTTTGGCCGCACGGGCAATTACATGTGCTGCACCCGTTCCTGTTCCACCACCCATTCCTGCAGTTATGAATACCATATTGGCACCTTGCAATACATTAACTATATCATTTAATGATTCATCGGCTGCTGCTTCACCTATATCTAATTTTGCTCCAGCGCCTAAACCTTTTGTAAGATTTAACCCCATTTGAATCTTTGCTTGTGCTTTACTCAATCTTAAATCTTGTGCGTCAGTATTAACTGCAATAAATTCTACTCCTTGGAGTCCTGCCTCTATCATTCCATTTATTGCGTTACCTCCTGCTCCTCCTACTCCAAGAACCAAAATTCTTGGTTTCAACTCTTTAATATCTGGTGCTTTAAAGTTAATAGTCATTTATCCCCCTTTTAGTTATTAAATTGACGCTCCCATTTAAGGCTAGCTCTGTGAATATTTGATTTCTTCCTAGCGGTTACCCTAAATTTTTCAAATATTGTTGGCTCCCATATTTGAAAGGTTTTTCCTTGTCCAACAAATAACATGCTATTTTTTATTTTTGCATGTTTTAATAATTTTTCTGTAAGTAAAATTCTACCTTCGCTATCAAACTGTAAGTTAATACTTTCAGAAAGTATTGATGTAGAAAAATAATCCTTTTTTTCATCAAAAGGGTTCAATGTATCTATTGCGTTAGAAATTTTTTCTATTCTATCTTGAGACCATGCTTCTATTGAATGGTTATTGAATGATGGAAAACAAATTACTCCATTGTAACCTAAATTTGAAAGGTAAGATCTGAAACTAGCGGGCACTGACACCCTTCCTTTTTTGTCTAATTTGTTTTCGTAAGTTGATAAAAACATAATCCATATATTCCCTATTTGGGATTTTATGGGATATTATGGGTTTTATTATCCATCGTCAATATATAATTTAATTAAATTTATTCTTATTTTGTTCTAATTATCTTTATTGATTCTAAATTTAAGTTATTTAATAAAATTAAATTTTAAGTTTTAAGAGGAATTAAAAAGCCAGATAAACTATAAGCCGGGTTCTGTCATTTAAACTTATCATTTATCTAGACCTTAAATCACTTTAAGGTTCAAGCAACTAACCCCGATGACTAGCCAAAGACTGCTTTTAGTTATTTCTAACAATGTCATCTCTACTCAGTCTTGCTCTCAGTGGGGTTTTCCATGCGCTGTTTGTTACCAACTCAGCCGGTGTGCTCTTACCACACCTTTTCACCCTTGCCTTGATTAGGCGGTTTATTTTCTGTGGCACTATCCCTAGGGTTGCCCCCGCCAGTTGTTAGCTGGCACTGTGTCTTTGTAGAGCCCGGACTTTCCTCTCCAAAAAAATTTGAAGCGATAAGTCATTTATCTGGCGAACACAAAATATAATTTTTTTTTTAAAATTCAACAACAAATAATCGTTTTAAATAAGGGATTTTATGATTTCTAAACATTCTTTATCCAATTTTCCATTAACTAGCTCTGGCCTAAATCTTCTTTGGAAACTTTTAATTAGTTTTTTTAAGCTATTAGAGTCTGAGTATTCAGTGTAATAACCAAATTTTTTTAGTTTTTTTACAAAAATATTCATTTTAAAATTCATATCTATTCCTCTAAATTTTTTTAATTTATTTAAATTAATTTTATGCCAAAAACCTATATGTTTTGAGGATAGATATTTCCAAGGAAACTTTTCTCCAGGATCTTTTTTTCTTAATGGAGCAATATCAGAATGACCTAATATATTTTTTTTGTTAATTCTATATTTTTTTATCAATTTTTTAGAGAGTTTTATTAAACATCGAATTTGTGCTTTTGTAAATTTTTTATAACCATAATCATGACCAGGATTTGAAATTTCAATTCCAATTGAATTTTTATTAAGAAGATTATCTTTTTTCCATTTGGACCTACCAGCATGCCAAGCAACGTATGATTCGGGAATCATTTGTAATAATTCTCCTTTTTTATTAATATAATAATGACAACTTACTTTTGAGTTTTCAGATGTTAATTTTTTAATCGCAGAATGATCATTTTTCATTCCAGTATAATGAAATATTAGATATTTAATTTGTTTATTTGATCTTTTGATAGGGTAAAAATTTGGAGAGTAATTAAATGACATTTTTTCAACATTATTTGGCATAATTTTCAACAATTTAATCTTTAATTATAGATATAACGATATAATATATTTAACTTAAATGAAAAAGTTTTTAACAATATTTCTAATAATAATTTTCAGTCAATTTCAAATTACGACATTATATGCTGGCTCTGATGGCAATATAGAATTAAGTAAAAATAAAAATGGCAATCAAAACTATGAAGTTAAAGATTGTTTTGAAACAGTCAACAGAGGAGTATTTGCTTTTAATCAAGCATTGGACAAAATTTTTTTTGAACCTGCTGCAATAGGTTACAGATTTCTTCCAAAACCTATAAGATCCGGTACAAGCAATGCTTTAAATAATTTATCTAATGTAGTGACAATACCCAATAATATTCTTCAAGGACAATTGAAAGATGCTGGAGTGAATAGTTTGAGATTTGTAATTAATTCTACCTTAGGTATTGTTGGAATTTTTGATGTCGCTTCTTATTATGGATTATCTAAAAGAGATAAAGAAGATTATGGCCAAACACTAGGAACATGGGGATTTAAAGAAGGTTGCTATTTTGTCTTACCAGTTTTGGGCCCTACTACAGTTAGAGACTCTATTGGTTCATTATCAAATTTTTCAGGTGGTGATGCTTGGTACAATGTAACAGTAAGAAATAATACACAACATTTTGAGGATGCAGATTATTATATCTCACGTTTAACAGCTGGTGTTGACTTTAGAGCTAAAAATTTAGAGTCTTATAAAAGTTTAGAAAAAAATTCTTTAGATCTTTATGCTTCTGTAAGAAGTTTATATCTTCAAGATAGACAAAGAAAAATTAAAAATATTGATGAAACAACTGAGACTCTGAATGATGATGATTGGGAAGAAATAGACACTCAATAAATTATAAATGAAGTCAGTAAAGTTTTTCATAATATTTTTTTTCTTATTTTTTTTTAATAATCAAATACATGCAAAAGTTCCAAGTTTGTTAATAACAGAAATTGTTAATGAGGCATCAACTATTTTATCTAGCTCAGATCCAGTAGAGTCAAAAATTATCAAACTTAATGATATTGCAGAAAGAAATGTAGATATTGATGGAATTGGAATGTACACCTTGGGCAAATATAGAAAATTAATATCTGAAAATGAAAAAATAAAATATAAAAAATTATTTAAAAGTTATTTTTTAAAAAGTTTTTCAAGTAGACTTGTTGACTATTCTGATCCTAAAATCAATGTTGTTTCAGAAAAAAAAATAAATAATAGATATACAATAGTTACTACAATGTTGGAGGCAACTTCTAAAAATCCCGAAATAAAAATTGATTGGAGAATTTACACTAAAAATCCAGAAAGGCCATTAATTAGAGATTTAATTGTAGAAGGTCTAAGTCTTGCAAGAACTCAAAGAGAAGAATTCAATTCAATTATTCAAAATAATGATGGAGATATTAATGCTTTATTTAAATCGTTAGAAGAGTTTATAATTAAATAATTTTAATATAATCCTATTTTAGCTAAACAGATATCTGCTTTAAAATCTTCAAAGCCCGCAACTAACCCTATAGATTTCATCTTTTGATTTGAGAGTTTTTTAGGTTGATAAAAATTAGATTTTTTGAATTCTGCAAATGGAGCCTTTATTTCTGTCCATTTATTTGTTGATAAAAATTTATATGAATAATATTGCCAAGGAGCTAAGGTAGTTCCAGTTCTTATATGAAGGCTATATTTTTTATTATTTCCATATACTAAAGCAAAAATACCTTCATAATCATTAATATTTATTTTTGGATTTAACAATGTTCTAATTTGTATGAAGCCTCCATTATTTTCAGTGCTTACATTGCCAATCATTCTATGGCATTTAGTTTTTTCTACTATATCTAATTTAGTATTTCCTTCTGAAACTCCACCCATCACCCCATCAGTAACGAAGTACCATTTTTGACCTTTTATTATAGTTTCAGGATTTTTTAAGTCTTCTAAAATAAGCATTTTTGATTCTACACTTGTTATAAGTATCAAAAAAATAAAAAAGATTTTATATATAATTTTCAAAAAAACTCTTAGGTTTAAATGGTGGGCCCGCCAGGACTCGAACCTGGGACCAATACATTATGAGTGTACTGCTCTAACCAACTGAGCTACAGGCCCAAAATAAAAAAAGTAATTATATCATTTTTTTAAACTTGGCAATTAAAGATAATTTAAATGGTGGGCCGTGTTGGTTACGCTCCAACTACCCCTGCAATGTCAATGCAGTACTCTACTATTGAGCTAACGGCCCTTTTAGCTTTCCAAGAAACTTTTTAACTGCTTAGATCTGCTTGGATGTTTTAGTTTTCTAAGTGCCTTTGCTTCGATTTGACGAATTCTTTCTCTAGTGACAGAAAACTGCAAACCTACCTCTTCAAGAGTATGATCAGTATTCATTCCAACTCCAAACCTCATTCTTAAAACTCTTTCTTCTCTTGGTGTTAAAGTTGATAATATTTTTGTAGTTGCCTCACTTAAATTTGATTTTATTGCCTGCTCTAAAGGTGCTAATGCTTTTGTATCTTCAATAAAATCTCCTAAACTGCTATCTTCTTCATCTCCAACGGGTTTTTCTAATGAAACAGGTTCTTTTGAAATTTTTAAAACTTTTCTAACCTTTTCAAGTGGCATTCTAAGTTTTTTAGCCAATTCTTCAGGAGTTGCTTCTCTTCCAAATTCACTTAAAATTAATCTTTGAGTTCTTACTATTTTGTTAATTGTTTCGATCATATGAACTGGTATTCTAATTGTTCTGGCTTGGTCGGCAATAGATCTGGTTATTGCTTGTCTAATCCACCAAGTTGCGTATGTAGAAAATTTGTAACCTCTCCTATATTCAAACTTATCTACAGCTTTCATTAATCCAATATTGCCCTCTTGAATTAAGTCTAAAAACTGAAGTCCTCTATTAGTATATTTTTTCGCAATAGAAATAACTAACCTTAGATTGGCTTCAACCATCTCTTTTTTTGCAATTCTTGATTCCTTTTCTCCCTTTTGAATTCTACTTACTATTGTTTTAAATTCTGTTACTGAAATTCCAAGCTTATGACTTATTTCAACTAACCTATCTCTGATATTTTTGAATTCATCTTTATTTTTTTGAAAAAACTTTTTCCATAATTCATTTGTACCTAAAAAAAGTTTTAAGTTTGGATTAATTTCATTACCGATATAAAACTTGATAAATTCATCTCTTGGTATTTTATCATTTAAAGCCAGTCTTAATAAATTTCCTTCTAATGAAATTATTTTTTTATTTTCAATATAGTGTTTTTGAACAAGATCTTCTAAAACTGATGGCGATAGTTGAAGAGACTTAATATTTTCCAGTATATCGACAACTATTTTTTTATAATTTTTTTCTTTTGATGGTGAAAAGTTTTTTGAATTCAAAACACTATCTAATTTTTCATTCTGATACTTGATTAATTTATTATATTCTTTTGTTAAATTATGAACTGTTTTTAAAACCTTAGGTTTGATTTCTGTTTCCATAGCTGCAAGTGTTGGATTAAATTCGTCATCATCATTCGTAACACCTGTGTCTTCTACTTCTGCTTCATTTCCACCATCTGATTTTTTTTGTTTTGAATTTTGACTGGTTTCTTCATCTTCCATATAATTTGTATCAATATCAATTATTTCTCTAACTAAAATTTCATCATTTTGTAAATTTTTATTCCATTCAAAAAATTGTTGAGCGGTTATTGGACTTTGAGAAAGAGCATTTAACATTACGTCTTTTCCTGCTTCAATTCTTTTTGCTATTGCAATTTCACCTTCTCTTGAAAGAAGTTCAACTCCTCCCATTTCTCTTAAATACATTCTTATAGGATCGTCACTTTTTTCTATTGACTTGCCTTCTTCCTTAGATCCTCCATCTTTTTTTCTTAAAACTTTGAAGTCTGCCTTTTTTTCAACTAAAATTATTTTTTCATCAAGAATGTGTATGAATGCCTGTTCTAAATTTTGTGGTGATAAATTTCTTTTTCCTAATGATTTATTTAATTCTTCATATGTAATAAATCCTCTGTGGACACCTCGGCCCATCAATCTTGCAAATGATTTTGTAATTATTCGTTCCACAGTTTTAAAGTAAAGAATGTATATAATGACAAAATTTAAAAAATCTATGAGATTCTTTTTTATAATTAATTGATTTTTTGCTGTTTTTTAAGCTCTTTTAGTTCATTAAATGTAGCTTCACTTAAATCTTTAGAAAACTTCGATTCTAAATCAGCAATTCTTTGCTCAAGTTCATAATTTTTAAGATCTCTCAAAACTTCTGTCAAAATTTCTAATATTTTTTGATCATCATTAAAATTTTTAGCCAATATATGCTTTATTGAAGCATATTTTAAAATTCTATCTATTAAATTTTTATCTATGTTTAAATTTTCAAAATTTGTTTCCTCTAAGTTTTTTGATTGAGCTAAAATTTCTTTAAATAATAATTTATTTTCATTACTGAATAATTTTACATTTTCAATAAGATTATAATGCTCTCTTACAAGTTCTGGCTTATTTAAAATTATATACAGAAAAGAAAATTCTTTAATTTCTATTGGTTTTAAAGACTTGGTTTCATTAAAATAATTTTGAGTAGATTTAAGAGATTTTGTATTTTTTTTATAATTTTTTCTATTTTTTAAATTTATGTTTGGAGTTAATTCATAAATTTTTCCTAAAAAATATTCTAATATGTATTTCCTTATAAACTCATCTTTTATTGTTGATGAAATTGTTCTTAATCTCTTTTCGAATATTGCTCTTGAGGATGGATTGTCATCAGTTATCTTTAGATAATGATTAAAAATAAACTGATGAATTGGAACTAAATTATTTTCTGTAAATTCTAAAAATTTATCTTTTCCATGATTATTTGCAAAACTATCAGGATCATGATTATCAGGCAAAAATAAGAAAGAAATTTTTTTTTCAGGCTGTAATTCAACTATTGAATTTTCAGCTGCTCTTAAAGCTGCCTTGTAACCGCTTTCATCTCCATCAAAACAAATTATTATTTGTTCAAAAAATTGGTTTAAAGTTAAAATTTGCTTTGTAGTTAAAGACGTGCCTAAATTTGCAACTACATTTTGAATACCATTTCTATATAATCCAACAACATCCATATAACCCTCTACAAGAAAAACACTTTCTGATTTATTAGAAAGTTTTCTTGCTTTATCCAAATTAAATAAATTTGAACCTTTTTTAAAAAATGGTGTTTCTGGGGAATTTATATATTTTGCTAAATAATTTTTTTCTTCCATAATTCTTCCACCAAGACCTATAGGATTGCCTGAAATATTATTTATTGGAAAAATTATTCTATCTTTAAATCTTTCAACATATTTCTTTTTCTTTTCATCAAAATAAAATAGTCCTGAGTTTTTTAATGAATTTTCGTTAAATTCTTTTATTAGAATTTCAAAAAAATCTAAATCACTAGTTACATAACCTATTTTAAAATTTTTAACTTCATTCACTGTAAGGCTTCTCTTTTTAATATATTCTTTAGCAATAATAGCTGATGGATTTTTGAAAATTTCGTTATGATAAAACTCAACATATTTGGAATATATCGTTTTATAATTATTCCAATTTTTTTCTCTTTCTTCATCCTGTTTTGAAAATGTATAAGGCTGCATGCCAGCTAAATTTGCAAGCATTTTTACTGCTTCACCAAATTTAAGATTTTGAGTTTTCATAACAAAATCAAAAATGTTTCCGTGCTCACTTGTGCTAAAACAATGATAGAATTCTTTATCGTCATTAACTGTGAAAGAAGGTGTTTTTTCTGTCTTAAATGGAGAAAGACCAACATACTCTTTACCTCTTTTTTTTAAATTTACAGTTTTTGAAACTACTGTAGAAACTTTAAGTCTTGTTTTAATTTCGTCTAAATATTCTTTAGGATATTTCATGATTTATTAAGTAGATCTTTAATTAATAAACCAGCTTTAGAAAAATCAATTGAGTCTGAGTAATCTTTTTTTAATTCACCCATTACTTTGCCCATATCTTTAATTGAAGATGCTCCAGTTTTCTCAATAATTTCCGAGCAAATTTTCTTAGTTTCTTCTTCGCTCAATTGTTTTGGGAGATATTCTGATAAAACCACAACTTCACCTTGCTCAATTTCTAACAAATCATTTCTATTATTTTTTTTATATATTTCAATTGATTCGGATCTTTGCTTGATCATTTTCTTCATTAGTTTTTTAATATCATTATCATCCGTTTCTTTTTTGTCTGATCCTGATCGATTGGAAATATCTAAGTCCTTAATTCCAGATAAAATTAACCTATAAGTTGATATTTTGTTTTTATCTTTTGATTTTAGTGCAGTTTTGTAGTCAGTTTCTATTTGTTCTCTTATGCTCATATTTTAACTTACTGTATAGACAATGTTGTTCAAAAGAAAAAATTATTTTTTTAAATTTTACATTACATGTGTTGCGGAAAAAAGGGTTTTATTGTATTAACCTTTAACTCATGAGTTGTAATTGACTACAAAACGAAAAAAAAAAGTTCCAATTAAATCTCAATTTTGCCCAGCTATTTTAGTTCTTGAAAATAAGTCAATTTTTAAAGGCATTGGCCTGGGTTATCATGGTGATGCAACAGGTGAGGTTTGTTTCAATACTTCTTTAACTGGTTATCAAGAAATTATATCTGATCCTTCTTATGCAGGACAAATAATTAATTTTACATTCCCACATATAGGAAATGTTGGGGCTAATAAAGAAGATATAGAATCGGAAAAAATATGGACCAGAGGTGTTATTTTTAATTCAGAGATAACAAACCCTTCAAATTATAGATCACTTCAAAATTTAGATCATTGGTTAAAAAAAAATAAAATTGTTGGAATAACTGGTTTAGATACAAGAAGTTTAACAAATTTTATAAGAGATAAAGGTGCTCCAAGAGGCACTATATCAAATAATAAATCTGGTAATTTTAATATTAGCAAACTTATTAATACTTCAAACAAATGGCCAGGACTTAAAGGCATGGATCTTGCTAAAGTAGTAACTACATCTAAGACTTATACTTGGAAAGGTTTAAAAACTTGGAAAAAAGAAAAAGGCTATCAAATAAATAAAAATAAAAAACTTAAAATAGTTGCAATAGATTATGGAATAAAAAAAAATATTTTAAGATATTTTTCAGATTACCACTGCGAAGTAAAAGTAGTTTCCTGTAAAAAATCAGCAGAAGATATTTTAAAGTTAAAACCACAAGGTATTTTTTTATCAAATGGACCTGGAGATCCTGCTGCGACAGGAACCTATGCAATTCAAACCATTAAAACATTAATAAAAAATAATCTCCCAATATTTGGGATATGTTTAGGTCATCAAATTTTAGCCCTATCTTTAAATGCAAAAACTAAAAAAATGAAACTTGGCCACAGAGGAGCAAATCATCCTGTTAAGAATCTAATTAATAATAAAGTAGAAATAACAAGTCAAAACCATGGATTTGAAGTTATTCAAAATAGCTTGTCAAAAAATATTCAAATAACTCATAAGTCTCTTTTTGATGGAAGTATCGAAGGAATAAAATTAAAAAATAAACCAATTTTTTCTGTGCAGTATCATCCAGAAGCAAATCCAGGACCACAAGACAGTCATTATTTGTTTAGTGATTTTATAAAAGAAGTAAAAAAACATGCCAAAAAGAAGAGACATTAAAAAAATATTAGTAATCGGAGCTGGACCAATAATAATTGGTCAAGCATGTGAATTTGATTATTCGGGAACTCAAGCTTGTAAGGCACTTAAAGACGAAGGTTATAAGGTAATATTAATAAATTCAAATCCAGCAACAATTATGACAGACCCTGAAGTAGCTGATAAAACATATATAGAACCTATTTCAATAGAAGTGCTTGAAGAAGTAATTAAAAAAGAAAGACCAGATGCAATACTTCCAACAATGGGAGGACAAACTGCTTTAAACTTAGCAATAAAGGCTGAGAAAAATGGAATATTAAAAAAATATAAAATTGAACTTATCGGAGCAAACTCTAAAGCAATAGCAAATGCAGAGGACAGAAAAAAATTTAGAAAAAATATGTCAGATATTGGTATTGATTTACCTAAATCCGAAATTTTAAATAATTACAAAAAAGCATCAAAATGTTTAAAAAAAATTGGACTACCTGCAATCATTAGACCTTCATTTACATTGGGTGGACTGGGTGGTGGAATAGCGAGAACCAAAAAAGATTTCTTTAAAGTGGTCAAAGAAGGAATGCATGAGTCACCACAAAATCAAGTTTTGGTAGAAGAATGTCTAGATGGTTGGAAGGAATTTGAAATGGAAGTTGTTAGAGATAGAAATGATAACTGTATAATAATTTGTTCGATTGAAAATGTAGATCCAATGGGAACTCATACGGGTGACTCGGTTACTATAGCGCCTGCTCTAACTTTAACTGATAAAGAATATCAAGTAATGAGAAATGCATCTATCGCATGTTTAAGAAAAATTGGAGTTGAAACAGGTGGATCAAATGTCCAATTCGCAATAAATCCTAAAAATGGAAGAATGGTTATAATTGAAATGAATCCTAGAGTTTCAAGATCCTCAGCTTTGGCATCTAAAGCTACTGGCTTTCCAATAGCTAAAGTAGCTGCAAAACTAGCAGTTGGCTATACATTAGATGAACTTCAAAACGAAATTACTAAGGTAACTCCAGCATCATTTGAACCAACAATAGATTATGTTGTTACAAAAATACCAAGATTTACTTTTGAAAAATTTTCAGACACTAAAGCGATTTTAGGCACTTCAATGAGATCGGTTGGAGAAGCAATGGCAATTGGAAGAAATTTTAAGGAGTCTTTTCAAAAAGCATTGGTATCACTAGAAACTGGCTTGTCTGGAATGGATAATATTTTTGACTATTCAAAAAAAGAAATCTTAAAGCAATTAAAAATTAATATTCCTAATAAATTATTACTAATTGCTGAAGCTTTTAGAAAAAACATTTCTTTAAATCAGATATATAAATTGTCAAAAGTTGACCCTTGGTTCCTTGGTCAAATTAAGGAGATTGTAGATGAAGAAAAGAAAATTATTAAAAATGGTTTGCCTAAAACATTTAATGAATTTAATAGAATTAAATCTATCGGCTTTTCAGACAAAAAATTATCTGAACTTACCAAAATAAAGGAAAAAATTGTTAGATCTAAAAGAATTGCATTAAAAATTTTTCCAGTATTTAAAAAAGTAGATACTTGTGCGGCAGAATTTAAATCATTTACGCCTTATATGTATTCAACATATCAAAGAAATTTTTCATTGAATACGGAATGTGAGGCTAATCCAACCAATAAGAAAAAAATAATAATTCTTGGAGGAGGTCCAAATAGGATTGGTCAAGGAATTGAGTTTGATTATTGCTGTTGTCAGGCAAGTTTTGCTCTAAAAGAAGCTGGATTTGAAACAATTATGATTAATTGCAATCCTGAAACTGTTTCAACTGATTACGATACAAGTGATAGACTTTATTTTGAGCCATTAATTGATGAGTATGTTCTAAACATTATTTTAAAAGAGAAATCAAAAGGCAATCTATTGGGAGTTATAACTCAATTTGGAGGACAAACTCCAATTAAATTAGCTAAATTTTTGAATGAAAATAAATTACCTATTCTTGGAACTCAATATTCATCAATCGATCTTGCGGAAGATAGAGATAGATTTAGAAACTTATTAATAAAACTCAACTTAAAGCAAGCAAAAAGTGGAATCGCTAATACGTTTAAGCAAGCAATAAAAATTTCGGAAAATATAGGACTTCCAGTTGTTGTTAGACCATCATATGTTTTGGGGGGGAGGGCTATGGAAATAGTTCATGATAAAAGTCAATTAAAAAAATTTATTAATGAAGCTTTTAAAGCTTCTGAACAAAATCCAATATTAATTGATAAATTTATTGATCAAGCAATGGAAGTCGATGTTGATGCTATATCCGATGGTAAAGATGTTTATGTTGCTGGTATTATGCAACATATAGAGGAAGCGGGCATTCATTCTGGGGATTCGGCTTGTTGTTTGCCTCCGGTATCTATTAAAGATAATCTTTTGAAAGAATTAAAAATCCAAACTAGAAAATTAGCCTTAGCACTAAATGTGAAAGGTTTTTTAAATATTCAATTCGCAATAAAAAAAGATGAGATTTATGTAATAGAAGTGAACCCTAGAGCGAGCAGAACTGTTCCATTTGTATCTAAAGCTAATGGTATTCCGCTTGCAAAAATTGCATCAAAAATAATGGCAGGAGAAAAACTTTCTCGATACAAATTAAAATACAAAACAAATAAAAGATTTGCAGTTAAAGAAGCAGTGTTTCCTTTTAATAAATTTCCTGACAGTGATCTTATTCTTGGCCCAGAAATGAAATCAACTGGAGAAGTGATGGGTTTTGATGATGATTTTGGTATGGCAATTGCAAAAAGCCAAATGGCAGCTTCAAATTCATTACCGAGAAAAGGAATGGCTTTTTTATCTGTAAAAGACGCTCACAAGCAAGAAATTGTAGGTATCGCTCAAAGATTAAAAAAACTTGGTTTCACTTTATGCGCAACAAAAGGAACTACAAAAGTTTTATCTGAAAATGGTATTAAATGCAGAAAAATAAATAAAGTCAGTAGCGGAAGACCTCATATAGTTGATGTATTAAATTCCAAGAAAATTTCTTTGGTAATTAATACTGGTGGAGGTAACAGAGAACATAGAGTAAGTGATGCCAGATCATTGAGAAGAGGAACTTTGGCAAATAAAATTCCCTATTGTACAAATATGTCGACGGCATATGCTTTTTTAGAAGCAATAAAATCACTTAAAACAAAAAGGTTAAAAGTTAAGTCTTTACAAGATTACTAGTCTACCTTCCAATCAGTTTGGAAAGTCACATAATTTACTTGCAAGCATCTTCTTTCTTTAACTATTTTTTTTTTCTCCATGCCATGCCAAGTATTAGGACCACTTGAAAAAAAATATCCATAGTTATCTCTATATGGAAGAGTTTTAACTTTTACAAGATTGTTATCATAAAAATCAGTGCCAAGACCTTCGCTTTCGTTATGTTTATTAACAAATAATAAACATGACATTTGTTTTTCCTTAATATCGCAATGAGGCTTAAGCCAGAACCCTTCTCTATCACATATTACTTCAACTCTAACATAAGAGTTTGATAAATCCTTATTAATCAAATTAGATATTTTTTGATGAGTTTCTTTTTTTTGAAGTTCATTTACAAAATTAGTTAGTGCTGGAAATTCATTTGAATTTTTTTTGGTAATAAAACATCTGAACTTTAAGGCTTTGCCTCCATCTGAAATTCCTTGTCTAAATTTCCCTTCACCACCATCAATAGCTCTAGTTCCGTCATAATTCAAATCATGTTCAATAGGATTTGCAATATCTGCTCTTACTATTTCTTCAATTTGATCATTTGTAAGAGGTTCGTTTAACTCCCAATGTGAAAAAGGATCTTCGAATTTTCGTGAATTGTTTAAAACTGAATTTAAAAATGACATTACAAATTGATTCTTTCTTTTATAATTTTTGCAACTCTATTCGTTTCATCAAGTTTTTCATAGCTCCAACTTTCAAACGGTTCTCCTAAATTTCTAGTTATGTTTAATTCTCTAAATAAATTTCTAAATTTTTGAAATCTTCTGTCATTTTTTTTAGGTAAAATATTAGCAATATAAATAGGTTTGCCTGTTAAAGCAGCCTCAGAAATCATAGAACTAGAGTCACAAGTAACTATTATATATTCAGCTAAAGCTAATGCAGACAAATAAGCTTTTTTATCAATATTCTCTATAACTGTATGACTTTCTCCAAAGAATTCTTTTGCATATTGAATGGTATTTTTTGGTGTTCTCATTGATGGAATAATTACTAATTGAAAATTTTGTTTTTTATTTAAATTATATAAAGTAGAAAAAATTCTTTTCATATTTTTAGTTGAGTAATCATAATACTTATTTGGCCCTCCCATAATAAATGCAAATATTTTTCTTTCATCATTTTTAATAAAAGACTTTAGATAATCTGAATTGTCTTTAATTTCGCTATCAGTCAAATAGTGAATTGCGCCCTTAGTATTTATTATATTGCTAGAGCTAATTCCATCATGCTCAGGTGCAACTATCAAATCAAAAAAATCATAATTTACTTTTGGATCTTGAATATGAATATTATAAATTTTTTTTTTTGAAATTTTTTTAAGATAAATAGAAGGTATTACACTTTTTCTTCCACAAGATATTATAATATCAAAATCAGAAGTTTTTATTTCTTTAAAGGAAATATTTGAGAGAGGTGTAAGTCTTGGTGGAATCAATTTCCAAAAATGTTTTAATTCAACTTTATGGTGTGAAAAATCAATATCTAAAGCTTTGGCCAAACCCTCAACTTGGCTTATCATGCCATGCATTCCCTCGGTCAATAATATACCTTTTAATTTAGTCATTAATCACTATATAGCTTTCATATGAGTCAAAATCCAACTAAACACACAAAAGTGTTAATAATTGGATCTGGTCCAGCCGGATACACAGCTGCAGTCTATGCTGCAAGAGCTATGCTTAAACCTATTATGGTTTCAGGAATGGAGCCAGGAGGACAATTAACAACGACAACTGATGTAGAAAATTATCCTGGATTTGCAGAAGTAATACAAGGACCTTGGTTAATGGAACAAATGAGAGACCAAGCCAAAGCTGTGGGGACTGAAATGGTTGAGGATCATATTTCTTCAGTAAATTTAAAATCCAAACCATTTGAAGCTATAGGAGATGGTGGTGAAAAATATACAGCTGACTCAATAATTATTTCGACAGGAGCTCAAGCAAGATGGTTAAATATTGAGTCTGAACAAAAATTTAGAGGATTTGGAGTTTCGGCATGTGCAACATGTGACGGATTTTTTTTCAAAGAAAAAACAGTTGCGGTTGTTGGAGGAGGAAATGCAGCTGTAGAAGAAGCAATGTTTCTGACAAAATTCGCTTCAAAAGTTCAGTTAATTCACAGAAGAGATGAGCTAAGAGCAGAAAAACTTCTACAAAAAAAATTAATGGAAAATAAAAAAATAGAAATCATTTGGGATAGCGTAGTTGAAGAAGTAATTGGTGATGATAATCCAAAAAATGTTAAGGGATTAAAAATCAAAAACGTAAAAACCAATGATATTAAAGAATTAAAAATTGATGGACTTTTCATTGCTATAGGACATGATCCGGCTACTCAACTGTTCAAAGATCAATTAAATATGGATAAAGAAGGGTATTTAATTACTAAACCAGATTCTACTGAGACAAATATCCCCGGTGTTTTTGCTGCAGGTGATGTTAAAGATAAAATTTTTAGGCAGGCAGTAACTGCTGCAGGAATGGGCTGCATGTCCGCTTTAGAAGCGGAAAAATATTTAGCCTCTAAGTAAGATTAATATGGAAAAAATAGTAAAACAAATTCAACTTTTAGCATTAATAATAATCTTATTTTGCACAGTAATAGCTTTTGGTATTGAAATTCTTCAAATGATTGCAGTTAAAAAAATATCTTTAGCTGATTTAATACTTCTTTTTCTTTATTTAGAAGTACTAGCAATGGTTAGAGTTTTTTGGGAAAGTCAGTCCATTCAAATTACTTTGCCTCTTTTTATAGCAATAACGGCTCTTTCTAGATTTATAATTTTGCAAGGAAAAAATATTAACCCTGAAATACTTCTTTATGAGGCTGGAGCTATAGTATTAATTGCCTTAGCAATACTTATTTTAAGATTTAGAAATTCGCCATTAGTAGGCTTGGAAAAAAAAAGAAAAAAAATTTCTAAATAACTAAGTAGTTTCCATGAAAAAATTTTTATTATTATTTTTTTTAATTCCAACTATTTCGTTTGCCGGATCAATGAAAATGATTGGCGAAAAAGGTGATCCAAACAACGTTGATAAAATTATTGAAATAAAAATGTATGATAATTATTTTGAACCTAGCGAAATAAAGATAACAAAAAATCAAACAATAAAATTTATTGTACATAACTATGGAGAGTTTGTTCATGAATTTAATATCGCTACTAAAGAAATGCATTTAAAACATCAGCCAGAAATGATGAAAATGGTAGAATATGAAATATTATTAACAGATAAAATTGATAAAAAAAAAATGAAAGAGATATCTAAAAAAGATCACTCAATGAGTCATTCTCACGCTAATAGTGTTTTGCTAGAACCAAATAAAAGTGGTGAAATTATATGGAAGTTTAATACGGACTCAAAACTTGAAGCAGCTTGTAATGTCCCTGGTCATTATGAGTCAGGCATGATTGCAAAAATTAAAAGCTTATAACTTTAAGAATTATTTAATTCTACTATCTCATTGGATTCAAAAATAGTTTTTTGAAAATTATTTTTAGCTACTTTTATCATAGCTCTTGCAACAAATTCTGAATGTATAGGCTTCATTTTTTTTAATTTTCCTAAAAATAAAGGTGAAATAATTTTGAAAAAAATAAGTCCTAACTTTTCTCCAATTCTTTTTTCTTTTCTGTTGCCCATTAAAAATGCTGGTCTCATTATTCCAAGATTAGTAAAATTTAACTTTTTAAGCTCTTCTTCAACCTCTCCTTTATTTTTCAAATAATCGCCAGAACTATTTGGATCTGCAAAACCAGACGATACATAAATAAATGATTTAACTGAATTTGATTTTGCAATTTTTGCTACATCAACAGGAATATTATATTCAATTCTTCTATATTCATTCTTATCAGGTGCATTTTTTTTTGTTGTTCCAATGCAAAAATAGCAATCATCACCCTTAATATTATCTTTATAATTATCTAAATTTTTAAAATCTGTTAAAATCATTTCTACTTTAGGTACGTTGATTTCTTGAATTGATCGTACAAAAATTTTGATTTTATTATAATTATCATCATTAATTAATAATTTAAGTATTTGACTCCCGATTAGGCCTGATGTGCCAAATATTAATGCTGTCTTCATTTATAAGTTTTATTAAATTTAGCTTATGCTTTCGCAGAATGATTTTATTCTTATCATTGCTTTTTTTAATTTTTTCATTGAAGTAGCATAAGAAATTCTAAAATATCCTGGCAAACCAAATGCAGATCCTTGAACTACTGCTACATTTGTTTTTTCTAGAAGTTTTTTAACAAATTCTGTATCTGTTTTTAGCTTTGTTTTATTTCCTAATAATTTTTTACAACTTGGAAAAACATAAAAAGCACCATTAGGTTTTAAGCAACTAATACCTTTTATATTATTTAGACTATTAACTACAAAATCTCTTCTTTTTTTAAATTCTTTAGATCTTATTTTTATAAATTTCTGGTTTCCATTTAAAGCTTCAACTGCCGCCGCCTGACTTACAGATGAAGGATTAGATGTTGATTGTGATTGAACCTTACGAATAGCTTTTATTATTTCTTTTGGTCCACCTGCATAACCTATTCTCCATCCTGTCATTGCATATGATTTACTAACACCATTCATGGTTAGAGTTCTATTTTTTAAATTTGAGATTTGTGCAATCGTAAAATATTTTGATTTATCGTAAGAGATATGCTCATAAATATCATCACTTAATATGTAAATTTTCTTGTGCTTAATTAATACTTTAGACAATTTTTTTATTTCATTTTTTGAATAACTTACGCCAGTAGGATTCGAAGGCGAATTTAATATCAACCATTTAGTTTTTTTAGAAATAACTTTTTTAAGTTTTGAAGGAGTTAACTTAAAATTTTCAGCTTCACTGCATTTTACAATTTTTGGTTTTCCTCCTGCCAGTAAGACCATATCGGGATAAGAAACCCAAAAAGGTGCAGGAATAATTACTTCATCACCCTTATTTAAAGTTGCCATAAAAGCATTGTAAAGAACTTGCTTTCCACCTGTTCCAACTGTTATTTCGTCTAAAGAATATTTTAGGTTATTTTCTTTTTTAAATTTTTTTATTATTGCATTTTTTAAAGCTGGAGTTCCATCAACTGCTGTATATTTAGTATCTCCCGCTCTAATAGCTTTTATAGCGGCATTTTTAATGTTGTTAGGTGTATCAAAATCTGGTTCACCCGCTCCTAAACCAATAACATCCTTTCCTGCCGCTTTTAATTCTCTAGCTTTTTGTGAAACGGCTATTGTAGGCGAAGGTTTTATTCTGTTTAAACTGTTAGATATTATGCTCATTGAAAAATGTTTTTATTCTAATACTTTAATAATATATGGAAAATACATATCAAGATTTAATTACAGATATACAGAGTAAAAATCCAAGAATTAGTGGAAAACTCGAGGGTGGCAAAAAATTTAAAATTAAATCTGATTTTAGGCCTGCAGGAGATCAGCCAGAAGCTATTAAAAAATTAGTTCAGGGTGCAAAAAAGAATGCATTTAATCAAGTTTTGCTTGGAGTAACTGGCTCTGGAAAAACCTTTACTATGGCTAAGGTTATAGAAGAAACTAATAGGCCAGCATTAATTCTGGCGCCAAATAAGACTTTAGCAGCTCAGCTATATGGTGAAATGAAAAGTTTCTTTCCAGACAATGCAGTGGAATATTTTGTTTCTTATTATGACTATTATACTCCTGAGGCATATGTTCCAAGATCAGATACATATATTGAAAAAGAAGCATCTATTAATGAACAAATTGATAGAATGAGACATTCCGCAACAAGATCTCTTCTTGAAAGAGATGATGTTTTAATTGTAGCCAGTGTATCTTGCATTTATGGGCTTGGTTCAGTTGAAGCATATAGTAAAATGACTTTAACTCTTGAGAAAAATAGCGAATATAATCGAGAACATATAATAAAATCATTAGTTGCTCTTCAATATAAAAGAAATGATCAAAATTTTTTTAGAGGTACGTTTAGAGCTAGAGGAGAATATTTAGAAATTTTTCCCTCCCACTTAGAGGATAGAGCGTGGAGATTAAGTTTGTTTGGAGACAAACTTGAAAAAATTGAAGAGTTCGATCCATTAACAGGAGATCAAGTAAGAGAATTAAATATGATAAAGGTCTATGCAAATAGTCATTATATAACTCCAAAACCAACTATTGAACAAGCAATTATAAAAATTAGAAGGGAATTGGATATAACTCTAAAAAAACACAAATCTGAAAATAAATTACTCGAAGCTCAAAGATTGGAAGAAAGAACTAAATTTGATTTGGAAATGATTGAAGCGACTGGTTCATGTGCTGGGATTGAGAATTACTCAAGATTTTTATCTGGGAGAAAACCTGGAGAACCTCCTCCCACTCTATTTGAATATTTTCCTGACAATACATTAATATTTGTTGACGAATGCCACGTTACAGTTCCACAACTAAATGGAATGTTTAAAGGTGATAGATCAAGAAAAAGTACTTTAGCAGAATATGGGTTCAGGCTTCCATCTTGTATGGATAATAGGCCATTAAAGTTTGAAGAGTGGGATATGATGAGAACTCAAACTGTATTTGTTTCTGCTACTCCTGGCCCTTGGGAATTAGAACAAACAAAAGGTAAATTTATAGATCAAGTAATTCGTCCAACTGGACTAATTGATCCACCAGTAGAAATTAGACCGGCAAAAAATCAAGTTGATGATTTAATGCACGAATGTAAAAAAACAGTTGAAAAAAATTATAGAGTATTAGTTACAACTTTAACAAAAAAAATGGCTGAAGACTTAACAGAATATCTACATGAAAATGGTGTTAAAGTAAGATATTTACATTCAGACATAGATACTCTTGAGAGAATAGAAATCATGAGAGACTTAAGGTTGGGTGTATTTGATGTTTTAGTAGGAATTAATTTATTAAGAGAAGGTCTTGATATTCCTGAATGTGCTTTAGTTGGAATATTAGATGCTGACAAAGAAGGTTTTTTAAGATCTGAAACCTCACTTATTCAAACAATTGGAAGAGCTGCAAGAAATTTAGAAGGAAAAGTAATTTTATATGCTGATAAAGAAACCAAAAGCATAAAAAAAGCCATTAAAGAAACAGATAGAAGAAGAAATATTCAATTAGAATACAACAAAAAAAATAAAATTAGCGCGACCACTATTAAAAAAGAAATAAGTGACATTCTAGAGAGTGTATACGAAAAAGATTATGTGCAAGTTGGAACTGGGGAAAATATTGGAGGAAATCTAAAAAAACACCTGAAAGTTTTAAATAAACAAATGAAAGAAGCTGCTAGTAATTTAGAATTTGAAGAAGCAGCAAAAATTAGAGATGAAATTAGAAAACTTGAAAGTTCTGAGTTAGAGATTACACTCAATCCTAAGGTAAAAAAGTATAGCAAAAATAACAAAATGTATCCAAAAGGAAGATCAACCATGGGGATGCCAGGCACAAGAGCTCAAAAAGGTAAAAAAAAATGGAAGCAAATAAAATAATTATAACTGGTGGTGCTACAAGAATTGGTGCAGCTATAGCTCAAAAATTATCTGGACCAGAAAAAGAAATAGTAATTCATTACAATAAATCAAAATCAAAAGCTGAAAAACTTAAAAAAGAGTTATCAAAAAATAAAACAAAAGTATATTTGATCAAGGGTGATTTAAGTAAAGAAATAGATGTAAATAAAATTTTAAAATTTGCAAAAACAAAATTAAAATATTTTGATTGTCTAATTAATAATGCTTCATTATTTGAAAATGATAAATTAGAAAACTTTACTACAGACAGTTGGGGTCATCATTTAAGAACTAATTTAAGAGCTCCTGCTCTCTTATCAAAAGAGTTTGCAAAAAATATCAAAGGTAAAAATAACAATATAATTAATATAATTGACCAAAGAGTTTTTAAGTTAACTCCATATTTCTTTTCATATACAATAAGTAAAACTGGACTCTATACACTTACAAAAACAAGTGCTATGAGTCTTGCCCCAAATATAAGAGTAAATGGTATTGCTCCTGGACCAACTTTAAAAAATAAAAGACAATCTGAAAAACACTTTAAAAAGCAATACATGGCAACTCCTCTAAAAAGACAAGTTGATGTTCAACAAATTTGTAATGCTGTTGACTTTTTCATTAAAAATAGATCTATTACAGGGCAAGTAATATCGGTCGATAGTGGTCAAAGTTTAAATTGGCAAACTCCTGATATATTGGGATTAAAAGAATGAAAAAAAATAATCTGAAAATTGTAAAAATAGATAAAAACAAAAGTTTATTTAATTACGAAAAAAAAGTTTTAATTAAAGATTTAGTATTAGATTTAAAAATTGGATATTTTGATTTTGAAAAAAACAAAACTCAAAAAGTTAAGTTTTCACTAGAAATTGATTACAAGGATAAAAAGCCATCAAACGACAAAGATCTCAAATCAATAGTAAACTACGATAAAATTGTAAAACTAATAAAAAAATTAGTTAAAAATAAGCATTATAACTTTCTAGAAACTTTGGCTGAGGATGTTTTTGATGAACTATTTAAAGACAAAAGACTTGATAAAATATCTCTTCAAATTGAAAAATTAGAAATTATGAAAGATTGTTCGTCAGTCGGCATACAGATTTCTAAAAAAAGAAGCCATGATAAGTACTGATATTGGAAAAGAAGTAATAATAAAAGAACTCCCTTTAATACCTAAACTTCCAGGAGTTTATAGGATGCTAGACTCTAAAAATGGAATTTTATATGTAGGAAAGGCAAAAAATTTACCAAATAGATTAAAAAGTTATGTATCTGAAAAAAATCATATTATCAGAACAGAAAGAATGCTTTCTCAAACAAGAAAAATTGAGATAACCACAACAGCTAATGAAAGTGAGGCTCTTTTATTAGAGGCAAATCTAATAAAAAAATACAAACCAAAATTTAATATACTTCTTAAAGACGATAAATCATTTCCCTTTATTTTTATATCAGAACACAAATTTCCTAGGATAGAAAGACATAGAGGAGCAAAAATTAAACCGGGCAAGTATTACGGGCCTTTTGCAAGTTCGTTAGCTGTAAATACTGCAATAAAAACCTTACAAAAAATTTTTTTAGTGAGATCGTGTACAGATAAACAAGTGGAGGATGGTGATAGAACTTGTTTTAATTATTATCTTAAAAGATGTGCTGGACCATGTGGGAGTAAGATAGATGAAAAAGATTATGCCAAACTTGTTGATGCTGCTGATGAATTTTTGAGCAAGGGTAAATCTAGAAAAATTCAAAAAACTCTTTCTTTACAAATGGAAGAGGCAAGTCAAGAGCTTGACTTTGAAAAAGCAGCAATTATCAGAGACAAAATTAAGTCTTTAAATATTATTCAATCTTCACTCACTGTAAGCGAGGCCAATCTAATTGAGGCTGACGTAGTGGCTGGGTATAAAGAATCTGGAAAGGCTTGCATTCAAGTTTTTTTTTACAGATCAAAACAAAATTGGGGTAATCAAGCATTTTTTCCAAAACATGATCCTGATGAAAGTTTAAGCGAAATTTTAAATTCATTTATATCTCAGTTCTATGAAAATAAAGCTGTTCCAGCTTCAATAATTATTAGTGAGGAAATAAGAGAAAAAAAATTGATAGAAAAAACTTTATCTAAAAAAGAAAGAAAGCAAATTGTTATATCTAACGCAAAAAAAGGTTCTAAATTAAAAATAATTAATTTAGCAATAAAAAATGCAAAAAATAGTTTAAATCGAAAACTTTATGAGAGTCAAAATAATAGGGATTTATTGGATAAAATTTCAAAAAAATTTAAAATTGATAATAATATTAGTTTAATTGAAGTATATGACAATAGTCATATTCAAGGAACAGATAGTGTAGGAGCATTAATCACTTATGGGGAAGAAGGTTTTATAAAAAAAAGATACAGAAAATTTAATATTAAAACAGAAAAATTTAAACAGGATGATTATGGAATGATTAAAGAAGTTTTAGATAGAAGATTTAAAAGAGCAATACAAGAAAAAGGAAATTATTTAAGCTTGCCTGATTTAGTTTTAATTGATGGTGGAAAAGGTCAATATTCTTCTGCAAGAGAAACCCTAAATGAACTAGGATTAAATGACATTCCAGTAGTTGCTATCGCAAAAGGTAAACTTAGAAATAGTGGAAACGAAACCTTTTTTCATAATGGTAAAGAAATTAAATTTTTAAGAAATGATCCTACTCTATTTTTTCTACAAAGGATTAGAGATGAAGCCCACAGGTTTGCAATTAGTGCCCATAGGGCTAAAAGAAAAAAGGGAATTAGTAGGTCTTTACTTGATCAAATTAATGGAATTGGATCTATTAGAAAAAGAGCACTATTAAATCATTTTGGCTCAGCAAGAGCAGTGGAATCTGCAAGTTTAGATGAGATAAAATCAGTCGAAGGAGTTGAGGAAAAAGTAGCAAAAAAAATATATAATTTCTTTCACGAATGAAATTTAAAATACCAAACTATCTAACTATTGGAAGAATTATAATAGTTCCAATCTTTGTTATAACATTTTATCTGCCTGGATTTTATGGTGATCTAATTCCTTTCTTATTGTTTGTAATTGCATCATTTACTGATTTTTTAGATGGACTATTAGCAAGAATGTATAAAGAAGAGTCAAAATTAGGAGAGTTGCTTGATCCAATTGCGGATAAAATAATAGTTGCAACAGCTTTGATTTTATTAGTTATGGATGGAACTATAAAAAATTATGAAGTAGTTGCTGCAATAATTATTTTAACCAGAGAAATTTTAATTTCAGGACTAAGAGAGTTTTTGGCAAAAGGAAAAATTAAACTTCCAGTTTCAAATTTAGCAAAGGCTAAAACTTTTTTACAAATGTTTTCTATTTCAGTGCTATTAACTGGAGAAACTGGAAATAGAATAATAAATTTTCAAGATTATAACGCTCAAACAATTGGTATTATACTTTTGTGGTTGTCAGCATTTCTTACACTATATACAGGTTATGATTATTTAAGAAAAGGTATAGATCACGCAATTTCTGAAGACAATAAAGATTAGGCTGCTTCTTTTTTTCTTACCAATTTACCATAACTTTCAGATAAATCTAAAATACGATCACATACTTTGTATTTATTTTCTGCAATTTGAGAAACAGGTGTTATTTCTGCAGCCGTACCTGTCAAAAAGCATCCAATAAAATTTGATAATTCCTCTGGTTTTATTTTTCTTTCATGGACGTCTATGTTTTTAGATTTTGCAATTTCAATGACGGTTTGCCTCGTTATACCATTTAAGAAAGAATCTGCAATTGGAGTGTGCAAATCTCCTTTATTGTCTTTAAAAAAAATATTTGCACTTGTGCCCTCAGCAACATTGCCTTCATGATCTAACATAAGTGACTCGCTGTATCCTTGTCTTTCAGCTTCATGCTTTGATAAAGTACAAATCATATATAATCCTGCAGCTTTGCTGTCCCAAGGTATTGTATTTGGCGCAGGTCTTCTCCAGTTTGATATATTTAATTTAATACCTTCAGTTTTTAATTTTGGATCAAAATAATCTCCCCATTCCCATGTTGCTATTGCAACATTAATTTTAGTTTTTTGAGCAGATACCCCCATCATTTCACTTCCTCTCCAGGCGAATGGTCTTACATATCCATTTTGTACATTTTGAATAGATATAATTTTTTTACAAGCTGAATTAATTTCTTCTTTTGTATAAGGAATATTTATATCTAATCTACTAGCTGAATGAAAAAGTCTATCAGTATGCTCTTGTAGCTTAAAAATTTCTCCATCATAAACTCTTTCTCCTTCAAATACTAAACTTGCATAATGAAGACCATGGCTTATTACATGCAATTTTGCATCTTGCCAATTAACAAGCTCATTATTGTACCAAATTTTTCCTTCTCTTTTATCGTAGGGTATCATCAGATTTTTTTTTTAAAAAATATCTTTGTATATATAATATGTCAATATAACTTACCATTATGAAAAAACTTTTATATTTAAAAGATCAACAATTAAAACAATATATAGAAAAAATTTTTTTAGGATATAGAGAAACTGTCGCTGACCCTAAAAAAATCTTAGATAAATATTCTATAGGAACTGCCCACAATAAAGTTATCCATTTAATATCTCTCTATGAAGGGATAACAATTTCAGAACTTTTAAAAAAACTTAAAGTAACAAAACAAAGTTTAAATAGAGTTTTAAATGACTTGATAAAGCTTGAAACAATTAAATATGAAAAAGATGAAATTGATACTAGAGTAAAACATGTTCATTTAACAGAAGAAGGTGAAAGACTGTTTGAAGAAATATTTTCTATACAAAAAAAAAGAATTTATAATGCATTTATTGGATCAGAATCTAATGAAGTTGTAGGTTTTGACAAAGTGCTAAAAAAAATAATCAATGAAAAATTTTAAAGCTCATATTTTAGTAGTAGACGATGATGATGGAATAAGGAATTTAGTAAAAGAATATTTGATACAAAATGATTATCTAGTTACTACTTCAAAAAATGCAGAAGAAGCTATGGAAAAAATTAAAATTATAAAATTTGATTTAATAGTTTTAGATATAATGATGCCAGGAAAAACTGGTTTAGAATTTACGCAAGAAAATAAAAAAAAAATCGATACTCCAATTTTATTATTAACTGCTAAAGGCGAAGCCGCTGAAAGAATTGAAGGCCTTGAAGTTGGTGCAGATGATTATTTAGCCAAACCATTTGAGCCTAAAGAATTAATTTTAAGAATAAATAATATTTTAGATAAAACCAAAAAAAATGTTTCAAAAAGAGTTATTGAATTTGGAAATATCAAAATAGATCTAAAAAAATTATTTATACACAGAAATGATGAAAGTGTGAAAATTAATAATACAGAAAAAGTTATTTTGGAAAAAATGATAAATTCTCCTGGGAAGATTTTTAAAAGAGAAGAAATTATTAATTTAATAGACTTAGACAAAGAAAGATCAATTGATGTTATAATAACTAGATTAAGAAAAAAAATTGAAGAAAATCCAAAAAGCCCAAAATATTTGCAAACTATAAGAGGAGAAGGATATGTTTTATGGATTGAGTAAATTTTTTAAAAACTTACTTCCAAAAAGATTATTTTATAGAGGGCTTTTAATAGTAGCTGTTCCAATTGTGATTTTACAACTGACAATTTCTTTAGTTTTTTTTGATAGCCTTTGGATTAAAACAAACAAAGGATTAACTAAAGCATTGGTAAGCGAAATTGTTACAATTATAGATATTTATAATAATGAAAGTGAATATAATAAAAAAATTGTTACAGATTTATATAATAAAAATTTTAGTTTTTCTGTTAGATTTTTAGAAAATGAAAAACTTCCTGATATAAAAGTTGAAAGATGGTTTAGCCCAATGGACAGAACTCTCAGAAGAGAGTTAAAACCAAAGTTTAATGAATACTGGTTCAGCACTTTATCATATAAAGAAGTTGTTGATTTAAGAATTAAATTTAGAAATGGAGTATTGCAAATATTTTTTCCTAAAGAAAGGATACAAGTTTCTTCAATTAGAATATTTGCCTTTTGGATAACTATTCCTGCAATTTTAATGTTGGCAATTGCGATAATTTTTTTAAAGAACCAAACAAGACCTATAACTAAACTGGCTCAAGCATCAGAAAGATTTGGAAGAGGAGAAGATATTGAAGAATTTCGTCCATCAGGAGCACTTGAAATAAGACAGGCTGGACATGAATTTGATAAAATGAGAAAAAGAATTATTAGACATTTAAATCAAAGATCTGAAATGTTGTCTGGAATAAGTCACGATTTAAGAACACCACTAACTAGAATAAAATTACAATTGGCAATGATAAAAGACGATAATTTATCAAAAAAATTGTCAATGGATGTAGATGAAATGGAAAAAATGTTAAATGAATATTTACAATTTGCATCAACAGGTGCAAAAGATAAAACAGAATCATTTGATATTTGTGAATTAGTAAATGAGATAATTGAAAAATATCAAAATCCAAAAATACAAAAAAATTTTAATAAGAAAATCTACTTTAATGGTAGAAAAAATTTAATTACAAGATGTATTAATAACTTAATCGATAATTCATTAAAATACGGCCAAAAAATTTTAGTGAGTATTGAAAAAGATCTATCTAATATTATTTTATTAATTGATGATGACGGACCTGGAATACCAAAATCAGAATATCAGAATATTACAAAACCATTTTATAAAATAGATAAAAGTAGATCAGAGTCAAAATCTAGTGTTGGTCTAGGTTTATCAATTTCATCTGACATAATTAAATCACACGGTGGTGATATTAAATTTGATAAATCAAAATTAGGGGGACTTAAAGTTATGATTTATTTGCCTTTTTAGTTTTTTTTCTTTGTTTTATTTGTTTTTCTAATTTATTAATTCTTTTATTTAAAATATCTACTTCCTCTTTACTTGCTAATTTCATTTTAAAAACTATTTCATCTCTTTTAGATTTTAATATAGTCAAAATTTCTTCACTAATATCTTTATAACTGACCAATCCTTGTTCAAAAAGTTTAGCAAATTTATCTAGTACAAATCTTGATTTTGACATAATAATTAATTAACAAAATTATATATTAATACTTATAATAAATTTTATTAATGTTTATCAACAACTTTGACCCAGTTGCTTTTCAGGTATTTTCTATTGAAATAAGATGGTATTCTTTGGCATACATATTTGGTCTTATATTTGGCTGGATTTATTGTAACAAATTTATCATTAGTGAAAATATTAAAAAAAAATTATTTGACGATTATATCACTTATATAATTATTGGAATAATTCTTGGGGGTAGATTGGGCTATGTAATAATTTATAACCCAAAATATTTTTTTAATAATTTTACAGAAATCTTTATGATTTGGAATGGCGGAATGTCTTTTCACGGAGGGTTAATTGGAATAATTTTGGCAACTATTATTTTTTGTAAAAAAAATAAACAAGATTTTTTCTATTTTTCAGACTTAGTGGCTTTAAGTGCTCCAATTGGATTATTTTTGGGTAGAATGGCAAATTTTATAAATTCAGAACTTTATGGAAGAGAAACAGAATTATTTTGGTCGGTAAAATTTATTCAAATTGATAATTTAAATAGACATCCGTCTCAAATATATGAGGCCATTTTCGAAGGTCTCATTTTATTTTTTGTTTTGAGGTACATTTATAAAAAGTATTCCAATAACATAGGCTTGACTTCATCGTTATTCTTAATTTTATATTCTGTATTTAGATTTTTGATTGAGTTTACCAGAGAGCCGGACCTACATATAGGTACGATTATTTTTAATCTCTCAATGGGTCAAATTATGAGTACAATATTTCTATTTGCTGGGCTATACCTTTTTTATATAAAAAATGATTTTAAAAAACAAAAGTAAAATCACTTTAGATAAATTTATAAGCAGAGCTCTATACGATAAATCTAAAGGCTATTACATGAAAAAAAATCCAATTGGAAAAAAAGGTGATTTTATTACAGCGCCAAATATTTCTGTAATGTTCTCAGAAATATTAGCTATATGGACTGTTGCATTTTGGGAAAAACTAAAAACACCAAAAAAAATTAATATTGTTGATCTTGGTGGAGGAAACGGAGAGATGATTCATCAAATTTTAAAATCTATTAAAATTTTCAATAATTTTAAATCATGTGCAAAATTTTATATATTTGAAAAAAGTTCTTTTTTAAAAAAAATTCAAAAAAAAAAAATTCAAGATAATCAAGTTGTTTGGATTGATAATTTAAAAAAAATTTCCAATAATCCAACGATATTTATAGCAAATGAATTTTTCGATGCTTTTCCCATTAAGCAATTCACTAAAAATAAAATCTGGTACGAAAAGTTTGTTTGTTCAAAAAATAACAAACTTCAATTTATTGATATAAAAATAAAAAAATCAAAAATAGAAAATATATTGGGACAAAAAATATCCAAAGATAACAAATTTATAGAATATTCGCCCTCAGCATTTAAAATATTAAATATTATTTCAAAAAAAGTTAAAAAATATAATGGTGGAATTTTAATAATTGACTACGGTTATGATAAGAAAAGAATGTTTAATACATTACAGAGTGTAAAAAATCATAAAAAAATAAATATTTTTAAAGAAATATATAAATCAGATATAACTCACATGTTAAATTTTAATTTTTATAAAAAGAAGATTAAAAATATGAAATTAAAATCAATTAAATTCACAACTCAAAGACAATTTTTGCTCAAAATGGGAATACTAGAAAGAGCTGAAATAATTACTAAAAATCTATCATTTTCCAGGAAAGTTGACATTTACTATAGGCTTAAAAGATTAATTGACAATAAAGAAATGGGTTCACTATTTAAAGTTTTATTTGCTACTAATAAACAAAATAAATTTAATTTGGGATTTTAGTGATTCAATCTAAATTAATAAGGAATATTAAAAATATTTCACATGGGTTTTTTAATAATCAGGGAGGTTATTCCAAAGGTATTTATAAAAGTTTAAATTGTGGAATAGGATCTAAAGATAAAAAAATTAATGTAAAAAAAAACTTAAAAAAAGTTTGTAAAATCATTGGATGCTCAACTAATAGTTTAATTTTACTAAAACAAATACATAGTAAAAAGGTTCACATAATAAATAAAAATCCAAAAGGAAAACTAGAAGGAGATTCATTGATTACCAATAAAAAAAAAATTGCCCTTGGAATACTATCTGCAGATTGTGCGCCAATTTTTATATATGATACTGAAAATAAATTTATTGGAGCTATTCATGCTGGCTGGAAAGGTGCGTACAAAAAAATAATAACAAAAACAATCAATATTTTAAAAAATAAAGGCTGCAAAGCTAAAAATTTAATTTCGGTGATTGGACCCTGTATATCAAAAAAAAATTATGAAGTAAAAAATGATTTTTATAAAAGATTTTTAAAACAGAATAAAAAAAATAAGAGATTCTTTTTTACAAAAAAAAAAAGAAAATTTTTTAGTTTAAATGAGTACATTATGGCTGAGTTGATAAAAAATGGCATTAAAAACATAGAAATTATTAAAAAAGATACATTTTTAAATAAGAATAAATTTTTTAGTGCAAGAAGATCAATTAAAAATAAGTATGATGATTATGGTAGAAATATATCAATAATTATGATTAAATAATTTATTCTCAGAAATGAAAATTCTCACAGGAAATAGCAACAAAAAGTTAAGCGAAAAAATATCCAAACAACTTAAAACAAAGTTAGTAAATAACAATATTAAAAAATTTTCAGATAGTGAAGTTTATGTAGAAATTAATGAAAATATTAGAGGGAATAGTATATTTATAATTCAATCTATTTCTTCGCCAGCCAATGATAATTTGATGGAACTACTATTATGCATTGACGCACTAAAAAGATCTTCTGCAAAAAATATTACAGCGGTAATTCCATATTTTGGCTATGCAAGACAAGATAGAAAAGTTGTTCCAAGAACTTCTATTTCTGCAAAACTTGTTTCAAATTTAATAACAAAAGCTGGAGCAGATAGAGTTGTTACTGTTGATTTGCATGCGGGTCAAATACAAGGTTTTTTTGACATACCTGTCGATAACCTTTTTGCAACTCCTATTTTTGCTAGACATATAAAAAAGAGAATTAAAAATAAAAATTTAATTTGTGTAGCTCCTGATGTAGGGGGAGTTGAAAGAACCAGAGCTTTAGCAAGAAAGTTAGATATTGGACTTTCAATAATTGATAAAAGAAGACCCGCGCCCGGTAAATCGCAAGTAATGAATGTAGTTGGTAATGTTAGTGGAAAAACTTGTATAATCGTTGATGATATTATCGACTCTGGCGGAACAATAGTAAATGCTGCAGATGCTTTAATAAAAAGAGGAGCAAAAGAAGTTCATGTATATATTACTCATGGGGTTCTTAGTGGCGAAGCAGTAAAAAAAATCAAAAAATCTAAAATAAAAAAACTAGTTATTACGGATACAATAAATAACTCTGATAAGCTTAAAAATTCAATAAATATTGAGGTATTGTCGATATCAAATTTATTAGCAGAAGCTATAAAAAGGATTTCTAATTCCACTTCAGTATCTGATTTATTCAAATAATTCTTGTAAAATTTAGATTCATCAGTTAAAAACCGAGCACTTTATGAGTTTAATTCAAGCAACAATTAGAAATACTAAGTCAAAAGGTCAAATAAGAACATTACGAAATTCTGGTGAGGTTCCTGGAATAGTATATGGTGGCGAAATTGCCAACGAAAAAATTTCTATTTCCAAAAAAGAGGTAAAAATTTTAATAGACAAAGAAAATTTTTTATCAAATGTAATTTCAATAAATTTAGATGGCAAAGAACAAAGGGTTTTGCCAAGAGATATTACTTTTGATACAATTTCAGATGAACCAATACATATAGATTTTTTAAGAATAGTTGATGGTGCTAAAATTATTTTAGAAATTCCTGTTAAATTTATAAATAACGAGTTATCTCCTGGACTAAAAAGAGGTGGTGTCTTAAACATCGTAAGAAGATCAGTTGAACTTAAATGTCCAACAGAAAATATTCCCACAGAATTAGTTGTTGACTTAGATGGATTAGATATTGGATCTAGTATAAAAATATCCTCAATAAATTTACCAGAAAATGTAAGTCCAACAATTCAAGGAAGAGATTTTGTAATAGCCACTGTTGCGGCTCCTACAGTTGTTAAAGAACCAGAAAAACCTGCTGAAGCAGCTGAAGGTGCAGAAGGTGCAGAAGGTGCAGAAGCAGCTACTTCTGAAAGCGGAGATAAACCCACTGAAGCAACCGATAAGAATGAAGCTGATAAAGCCAAAAAAGAAGATGATAAATCTTCACCAGAAAAAAAATAATAATCAATTGTGAGTATATCTCAAATTTAAATTAATATGTTGTTACTTGTTGGTTTAGGAAATCCGACTCCAAATAGTCAAAATAATAGACACAATATAGGTTTTAAAATCGTTGATGCAATAAATCAAAAATTTGGATTATCAAAACAAAAGCCAAAATTTAAAGGATTGCTAACAACTGGAAATATTGGAGAGAAAAAAATCTATGCAATCAAGCCTCTTACATTTATGAATAATTCAGGAATTTGTATTAGAGAGTTAATAGAATATTTTAAAATTGATGCACAAGATGTAATTGTATTTCATGACGATTTAGATATTGAATTTGGTAAAATAAAAGCAAAATTTGGTGGTTCAGATGCTGGACATAATGGAATTGCATCAATAGATAAATTTATTGGCAAAGAATATTCAAGGGTGAGGATTGGAATAGGAAAACCTGACAAAACATTATCTACTTCTGATTATGTTTTAAACGATTTCAATGATGATGAAAAAGAAGATTTAAAAACAATTACAGATAATATTATTAAATCTATTTCTATACTGATTGACAAAAAATTAGATCTATTTTCTAGCACTGTTAATAACAATTAAATGGGATTTAAATGTGGAATTGTAGGTTTGCCGAATGTAGGTAAGTCAACCTTATTTAATGCTCTAACCAATTCTAGTAAGGCACAGGCTGAAAATTTTCCATTTTGTACTATTGATCCAAATATTGGTTTGGTACCAGTTCCAGACGAAAGATTAGACAATTTAGTTTCAATTTCAAATTCAAAAAAAAAAATTTATACTACAATAACATTTGTTGATATTGCAGGTTTAGTCAAAGGAGCATCTAAAGGAGAAGGCCTAGGAAATAAATTTCTATCTCATATTAGAGAAGTAGATGCAATAATTCATATGATCAGATGTTTTGACTCTGATGATATTCAAAATGTAAATTTAAGTATTGATCCAGTTAGAGATCTTGAAATTATTGAAACTGAAATGAAATTAGCAGATCTTGAATCTATTCAAAAAAGACTAGATAAAAAAAATAAAAAAAATTTAAACGAAAAAGAAAAAAAACTACTAGAAAAAGTTATGGAAATAATAAACGATGATAAAGAATTAAGTATTTTATATGAAGAATTTGAAAAAAAAGATTTAATAAATAGTGGTTTATTATCTACAAAACCTAAGCTTTATGTATGTAATTTAGATGAAAAAAGTATAGAAAAAGGAAATCAATATACAAAAAACTTTATAAATAAATTTGGTGAAAAAAATACAATTATTGTTTCAGCAGATATTGAAAATCAAATAAACCAACTAGAAGATCAAATAGAAAAGGATAACTTTATGAAAATGCTTAACATTAAAGTCACAGGATTAAATAATCTTATAAAAAAAGGATATGATTTACTTTCACTTCAAACTTTTTTTACTTCAGGACCAGAAGAGTCTAGAGCGTGGACTATAAATAAAAATTCAACTGCACCTATAGCAGCTGGAGAAATACATACAGATTTTGAGAAAGGATTTATAAGAGCTGAAACAGTTTCGTATGAAGACTTTGTAGAAAATAAAGGTTGGTTAAAATCTAAAGAAGCTGGAAAAATGAGGCTAGAAGGTAAAGATTATATTGTCAAAGATGGTGATGTACTAAACTTTCGTTTCAATACGTGACCAAATCTTTTTCATACTGAAATAAACCAAAATAGTTAAAACAATTAAATAAACAATAACTCTAAAACCCATTTTATGCCTTGATTCTAAATGTGGCTCTGCCGCCCATTGTAAAAATGTAGTCACATCTTTAGCCATTTGATCCATGGTTGCTTTTGTACCATCAGAATACTCAATTATATCTTCTGAAAGTGGTGAGGCCATTTTGATTTTGTTCCCATACATATATTTATTGTAGTAAACACCATCATCTAACTCCATTCCCGCTGGAGGATCTTCATACCCCATAAGCACAGAATAGATATAGTCTGCACCACCCATTCTTGCCTTAACAAGCACTGACATATCGGGGGGATAGGCACCACCGTTTGCTACAATTGCCTCTTGAACATTTGAGTAAGGCATCACAAACCTGTCAGAGAGTTTTGCTGGTCTTTCAAACATTTCTCCATCACTGTTGGGACCATCGGTAACTTCAAAATTTGATGCTATTGCTTTAGCTTCAGCTTCGGTAAACTCTGGTCCGCCCTTTTCTGCAAGATTTCTATAGCTTAAATGTTTTAATGAATGACATGATGCACATACTTCATTATATACTTGGTAGCCTCTTTGTAGCGAAGCTCTATCAAATTTTCCAAAAAAACTTTTGAAACTCCAATCAACCTTTAAAAGTTCATCTGAATTTTCTGCGTATAATTTTTGACTACCTGAATATATTAATAAAATTGAAAAAAAAATTATTTTGAAAAAATTTTTCACAAATCACTTCTATGTTTTAAATTATTTTTTGTCATCTCAGGATTAGCAGCGCCACCTAATACTGGATCTGTTATATTTAAAGGTAATTCAATAGTTTTTTCCTTCATTCCAAGGAATGGAAGAATTATTAGAAAATGTGCAAAATAATAAATCGTTGCTACTCTAGCTATAAGCAGGTAAGTGCCTTCGGCTGGCATTGCTCCCATATAGCCTAATATTAAAACATCGGCTACTAAAAACCAATAAAACTGTTTATATATTGGTCTGAAAATTGCAGATCTCACTTTTGATGTGTCAAGCCATGGCAAAATCACAAGAACAAAAATTGCTGCAAACATAGCTATCACTCCTAACAATTTATCTGGGACAGATCTCAAAATTGCATAGAAAGGAAGTAAATACCATTCTGGAACTATGTGTGCTGGAGTTACTAGCGGATTTGCTTCAATATAATTATCTGCGTGACCTAAAATGTTTGGAGAAAAAAATACAAAAAAAGCAAATACGAGTAAAAATATCAATAATGCAAATAAATCTTTTATTACTATATATGGATGAAATGGAACAGTATCTTTGGAAGGTTTTTTTATATCAATTCCAATTGGATTATTATTTCCAGGAACATGTAGAGCCCAAATGTGAAGTACAACTAATCCCAAAATTAAAAAAGGGAAAAGATAATGTAAACTAAAAAATCTTGTTAGTGTTGGATTATCTACTGAATAACCTCCCCATAACCAATTTGTAATACTTTCCCCTACCAAAGGAATTGCACTAAATAAATTTGTTATTACTGTAGCTCCCCAAAAACTCATTTGACCCCAAGGAAGCACATATCCCATGAATGCTGTTGCCATCATTAAGAAATAAATTAACATTCCTATAATCCATATAACTTCCCTTGGTGATTTATAAGAACCATAATATAGCGCTCTAAAAATATGAATATAAACTGCAAGAAAGAACATTGAAGCTCCATTTGCATGAACATATCTGATTAACCAACCGTAGTTCACATCTCTCATAATATGTTCGACACTTTCAAATGCTAAATCTGCATGAGCTATGTAATGCATTCCAAGAATTATTCCTGTTATAATTTGTGTGATCAAACAAAAAGTTAAAATTCCACCAAATGTCCACCAGTAATTTAAATTTTTTGGAGTAGGATAATCAGTAAGATGATTTGCGAGTGTTAACAGTGGCAATCTGTCATTAAACCATTTTCCAAGCTTAGATTTAGGTATATATTCGTGCTCACTCATAAAATTATCCTATTTTTATTGTATTACTATTAACGAATTCATATTTAGGGACTTCCATATTTGTTGGGGCGGGACCTTTTCTAATTCTTCCAGAAGTATCATAATGAGAACCATGGCAAGGACAGAACCAGGCGTTATAATCACCCTTATCAGTTAGTGGAACACATCCTAAATGAGTACATACACCAAGCATTACAAGCCACTCAGGATCTTTTGCTCTATCTTCATCTTTTTCTGGATGTTTCAAATCTTTTAAATCAACTGATCTAGCGCTGTCTATTTCTTGTTGAGTTCTTCTTTTTATAAAAACTGGTTTGCCTCTCCAAAGAACAGTTATTGATTGACCGGGTTCTATAGAACTTACATCTACTTCTGTGCTAGCTAGAGCTTTTACTGAAGCATCAGGATTCATTTGATCTACCAAAGGCCAAACGGCAGCACCAATGCCTACTGCACCTGCCGCAGTAGTGGCTGTTAAAATAAAGTCTCTTCTATTGGGTTTTTTTTTATCAGAATCTGACATCTTTATGTTTTAATTTTCCCTTAATATATGATTTCTTATAAGAAAAAAGATATTTTTCCATGGCAACAATGACACACAAAAATACATTATCTGTGCCTAAAATAGCTCTTTATGAGCCTGATATACCTCAAAACACAGCTGCTATAGCTAGAACTTGTTCTTGTTTAGGTGCAATTTTAGAAATAATTGAGCCTTGTGGTTTTTTATTTAATGATAAAAGATTTAAAAGAGTTGTGATGGATTATTTAGATGAAAGCATGATTAAACTTTATAAAAGTGCTGATGATTTTTTTGAAAAAAAGAAAAATGAAAGAATTATATTGATGACAACAAAGGCTAAAAAAAATTATACTAATTTTAGATTTAAAAAAGATGATACTTTATTATTTGGAAGAGAAAGCGCTGGTGTTCCCGAAAAGGTTCACAAAAAAGTAATAAATAAAATTAAAATACCTATGATAAAAAAGAAAAGATCATTAAATTTATCAACTTCTGTCGCAATAGCTTTATCAGAAAACTTGAGACAAACAAACTATTTATGGAACAATCAATAAAAAACAAATTGGCAAAAAATTGGTTTAAAACTTTACAAGAAGTATTTTGTCAAGAAATAGAGGAGCTGGAAGGAAAGTCAAATTTATTTAAAATTACTAAATGGGAAAGAGGAGATAAATCTAATGAAGGAGGAGGGCAATTTTGTATTCACAAAAATGGAAAAATTTTTGAAAAAGTAGGTGTAAATTTTTCAGAAGTATATGGAAAATTTTCTAACAAATTTAAAAATAGAATACCTGGAGCTGAAAAGAATCCAAAATTTTGGGCTTCTGGAATTTCTGTTGTAATGCACATGAAAAACCCCCATGTACCTGCAATGCATTTTAATACAAGATATATTTATACCTCTCATGGATGGTTTGGTGGTGGCATGGATGTTACGCCATGCATAAAAGATGAAAGATTAAAAAAATGGTTTCATTCTGAATTAAGAAAAACATGTAATAGACATAATAAAAATTATTATAAAAAATATAAAAAATGGTGTGATGAATATTTTTATTTACCACATAGAAAGGAATCTAGAGGCATTGGTGGAATTTTTTTCGATTATAAAAAAGAAAATTGGGAAAAGGATTTTTCTTTTGTAAGAGACGTAGGAATATGTTTTAAAAATGTATTTAGAGAAATAATATTTAAAAAACAAAGAATTAAATGGACAAATAAACAAAAAGAGACTCAATACGAAAAAAGAGGAAGATATGTTGAATTTAATTTACTTTACGACAGAGGGACAAAATTTGGTTTACAAACTGATGGAAATGTTGAGGCAATATTAATGTCTTTACCACCTGTAGCAAAATGGAAATAATATATGGATAAAGAGCCAATAACTATAAATGGGTTAGAAAAACTTAAAGAAGAACTTACAAACTTAAAAGAAAAAAAGAGACCTGAAATTATTGCAGCAATATCAGAAGCTAGATCTCATGGAGATTTAAAAGAAAATGCTGAATATCATGCAGCTAAAGAACAACAGTCGCACAACGAAGGAAGAATACAAGAAATTGATGATCTTATTGCAAGAGCAAATGTCATTGATGTTTCAAAAATAAGTAATGATGGAAAAGTTATATTTGGATCAACAGTTTTATTACAAAATTTAGATACAAATGAGAAAATTGAGTACAAAATTGTTGGGAAAGATGAGGCAGATCTAAAACATAAACTTATTTATTTTAAATCTCCAATTGGAAAAGGATTGATAGGAAAAAATAAAGGTGATTTGATTGAAGTAAGTACACCCGCAGGAATAAAAAATTTTGAAATAATTAATGTTAAATACGTTTAACCTGAAAATATTTTTTCAACATCATTGTCAGAAATTTTAAAATTATTATTAACCCACAAATTTTCTAGATATTTTAATTTTTGACCAAGTTCTCTACCTTCTTTAATATCGTACTTTTCCATAACATCCCTTGCTTTAATTGGGAATGATGGCCTTTCAAATTTTTCGAAATATTCCTTAAGTTCAATAAGTTTTTTATTTGATTTATTTGATTTAAATAACTGATAATCAATTAAATCAATTAAATATTCCTTATTATTGAAGTAAAATATTTTATGTAAATTTTTTTTAGAAAAGAAATTATTATCTACTTTTTTTCCAAAAATTTCTTTTAAAAAGTTAATTTTCTTTTTATTTTCATTTGAGAAATTATATTTGTACAAAAAATAATTTGAGTTATCAGTTTCATCAATTATTAATAACGATATTAAAAATGTAAAATCTTTTTTATGTAAAATACCAATAGAATATTTGCTTAATTTATTTAATATGTTTAAATTTTTTAATTGAGGAAAAATAATTAAAAT
>CACDOF010000004.1 GCA_902554315.1 uncultured Pelagibacteraceae bacterium | reverse complement strand
ATTGGAATATGTGGAATTTTAATTTTACTTGAAGCCACAAGAAGAGTAATTGGAATCCCTCTAGTAGTTATAGCAATTTGTTTTTTACTATTTTCATACTTTGGAAAATATGCTCCAGATATAATTTCTCATGGGGGTCTTTCATTAAAAAGACTTGTGGGATTTCAATGGTTTGATCAAGAGGCTATATTTGGTATTCCAATTGGTGTTTCAGTTGATTTTATTTTTTTATTTGTTTTATTTGGAGCTCTTTTAGAAACCGCTGGTGGTGGAAAATATTTTTTGGACTTAGCTTTTGCTATGGTTGGAAAAATGATCGGTGGTCCTGCTAAAGCTGCTATTTTGGGATCAGGTATGACTGGATTAATATCAGGCTCTTCAATTGCAAACACCGTAACTACTGGAACTTTTACAATTCCAATAATGAAAAATACTGGATTTTCAAAAGAAAAAGCAGGAGCAATTGAAGTTTCTTCATCTGTCAATGGGCAGATAATGCCACCTGTAATGGGAGCGGCAGCATTTGTTATGGCTAGTTTTATTGGAGTTACTTATTTTGAAGTTGTCAAACATGCATTTTTGCCAGCTATAATTTCTTATATCGCACTCTTTTATATTTCACATCTTGAAGCGCTAAAATTAAATTTAAAAGGAATGGATGAAAAAGATGTTCCTAATTTGAAAAAGACTTTTCTATCAGGACTTCATTTTTTGATACCAATATTTGTTTTAATATATCTTTTAGTTTATATGAGATATACAGCTTCTTACTCAATATTTTATGCAACTTTATCTTTGATATTAGTAAATTTAATCAACAAATTAATAAAAGAATCAAATTTAAAGAATGGAATAATTATTTGGTATAACGAAACAGTTGTTGGATTTCAAAAAGGTGCAATTAATATGGTAGGAGTTGGAATTGCAATAGCAACTGCTGGAGTGATTGTGGGAGCAGTTGGTTCAACTGGTTTAAGTACTAATTTAATAATTGTTATAGAATCGATAGCAAAAGACAACGTTATGATTCTTTTGTTTTTAACAATCATTTTATGTCTTCTTTTGGGAATGGGTCTTCCAACAACTGCTAATTATGTAGTTGTTGCATCTCTGATGGCAACAGTTTTAGTTGATGTTGGAAATGCTTCAGGTTTTATTTTTCCTTTAATTGCTGTTCATTTATTTGTTTTTTATTTTGGTTTAATGGCAGATGTTACACCTCCTGTTGGTTTAGCATCTTATGCAGCAGCAGCAATATCAGGTGGAGATCCTCTTAGAACTGGAGTTCAAGCTTTTTGGTATAGTTTAAGAACTGGAATTCTTCCAATAGTCTTTTTATTTAATCACGAATTACTTTTGATAGGTGTAGAAAATATTTGGCACGCACTTCTTGTAATAGTAACATCTTTAATTGGTATTTTAGTTTTTACAGCTGCTACTCAAGCATGGTTTATTAACAGACTAAGATGGCATGAAATAATAATTTTTCTAATTATTTCAATTTCTTTTTTATCTCCTGAGTTTGTATTAAATAAATTTTATCCAAAATATAATTATTTAGATTTAAATAAAATTCATAATTTAAAATTCGAACCAGATAAGGAAACAAGAATAAAAGTTACTAGAGTAAGTGAATATGGCGAAAGGTATAAATTATTTGTAATTGAAAAAAATACTTTTGAAAATCAATTTAATTTAGAAGAATATGGAATGACTTTAACCAAAGATGATAATAACATTGTAGTTGATACTCTTAAATGGAATGGACAAGCAAAAAGATCTGGTTTGGAAATGGGAGATTATATTAGTGAATTTAAAACTGAAAATTTAAACAGACCTGATAAAAAGATTGTTTATCCTATTGCATTATTTTTATTACTAATTTTTGGTTATTTAAATAAAAAAAGAATTTCTTAACCTCCTAGCCCGGCATTTGGTAAAGGTCTTTTTAATATTTTCCATATTCCTACTGCGGAAGAAATAAGTTTATTTTTACATCTTAATTTGCAATCTAAAAAAACCATAGATTTAGTTATTTTAATTATTTCAACTGTTCCTATTAAATCATCACCTAAAGACGATGGAGCAATGAACTTTACATCTAAAGAAATGGTAACACATGGTCTATTTCCACTTGATCTATGAGCTGCAGTACCTGCTCCTGCGTCGATTATTGTGCAAATATAACCACCATGGGTTATTCCAGCTTTATTCAAATGAGATTTTTTGATTTTAGTTTTAAATTCAAATTTTTTTTTTGTAATAGATCTAAATAATAATCCTCCATTATGTTTCATATAACTAGGTTTATTACTTAATTGTTCAAATCTTTTTTTCATTAGATTATTACTGCCATTGTTAAAATAAATACTAAAACTAAACAAAAGAAATATATAACAGATTTTTCCAAAGATATTTTCATTTTACCTCTTTTTGGTGCGCCTGCTAGGAGTCGAACCCAGAACCTCCTGGTCCGTAGCCAAGCGCTCTATCCAATTGAGCTACAGGCGCAATTTGTACAGTTTTTTTATCATTATTAATAATGTAAATTATTTTTTTAGCAAATATTGATATATATTAAATAAAGTAATGAGTTTAGAACTATTAGTTCCTGATATTGGAGATTTCGAGAATGTTGAGATAATCGAGATACTTGTAAAAAAAGGTGACAAAATCAATAAAAACGATGCTGTAGTAACACTCGAAAGCGATAAATCAAGCGTGGAAGTTCCATCAAATTTTGCAGGTACAATAAAAAATATCAAAGTAAAAATTGGCGACAAAGTATCTAAAGGAGATTTAATTCTAACTTTAGACTCTAGTGAAAGTAATAATGAAGATCAAAAAGAAGTTAAAAAAACAAATGAAGAAATACCTCCCGTAACAGAAAAGATTATACAAGAAGCCGAAAGTGCTACAGAAAAAAAGGCTCGTGTAGCTGAAAACAAAGTTAGAGAGACTAAACAAACTAGGTTGGCAAATGAAGTAAAAATGTCATCAAGCAGTGATGATATTGATCCAATTGAAACAAAAGAATGGTTAGAGTCATTAAGTGCAGTATTACAAAATGATGGATCTGAGAGAGCACATTTTTTAATTAAAAAATTGATTGACCAATCTTATAAAGCTGGATCAAAAATCCCTCATACTCAAACAACACCATATATAAATACAATTCCACCAGATGAAGAAAAAAAATCACCAGGTGACCAAAATATCGAACGAAAGATTAGATCATTTATAAGATGGAATGCAGCTGCAATGGTTGTAAGAGCAAATAAAAAATATCCTGAACTTGGTGGACATATAGGCACTTTTGCGTCAGCGGCAACTTTGTATGATGTTGGCATGAATCACTTTTGGAGAGCAAAAAATAATAAGTTTGGTGGTGATTTAATTTATTTTCAAGGACATAGCGCTCCAGGAATGTATGCAAGAGCATTCCTTGAAGGAAGATTAAATAAAAAACAATTAGATAAATTTAGACAAGAAGTAAAACCAGGAGGATTATCCTCATATCCGCACCCTTGGCTTATGCCAAACTTTTGGCAGTTTCCAACTGTTTCTATGGGATTAGGACCTATGCTTGCAATTTATCAAGCTAGATTTATGAAATATTTAATTAATAGAGGGTTGATAAAAGATGAAGGAAGAAAAGTTTGGGTATTTCTTGGAGATGGTGAAATGGATGAACCAGAGTCTCTTGGTGCAATTGGTTTAGCAGCAAGAGAAAACTTAGATAATTTAATATTCGTAGTTAATTGCAACTTACAAAGATTAGATGGGCCAGTAAGAGGTAATGGAAAAATAATTCAAGAACTTGAAGGTATTTTTAGAGGATCAGGTTGGAATGTTTTAAAAGTAATCTGGGGTTCTTATTGGGACTCTCTTCTTGCAAACGATAAAACTGGACATCTTGTTAAGATAATGAATGAAACAGTAGATGGTGAATATCAAGCTTTTAAAGCAAGAAATGGACTTTATGTAAGAGAAAAATTTTTTGGAAAATATCCTGAAACTTTAGAGTTAGTATCATCAATGTCTGATACAGACATTTGGCGTTTAAATAGAGGTGGTCATGATCCACATAAAGTTTATGCAGCTTACGATAAGGCAGTAAATCATAGAGGAAGTCCAACAGTAATTATAGCTAAAACAATAAAAGGATATGGTATGGGAAAAAGTGGCGAAAGTGTAAACACTACTCACCAACAAAAAAAATTAGATGTTGATGATCTTTTATATTACAGAGATAGATTTGATGTGCCTTTGACAGATGACCAGGTAAAAAATATAGAATATTTCAAACCTGATGAAAATTCTGAAGAAATAAAATATTTGAAAAAAAGAAGAATCGATTTAGGAGGATTTATTCCTGAGAGAACTTCTTATTCAAAACCAATAAAAGTTCCAAGTAAAGATATTTTTGATTTTATGAAGACTTCAACAGGAACAAAAGAAATGTCAACAACAATGGCGTTAGTAAGAATGTTGACTAATTTATTAAGAGATAAAAACGTTGCTTCGAAGTTAGTTCCAATAATTCCTGATGAGGCTAGAACGTTTGGAATGGAAGGTTTTTTTCAAAAGATTGGCATATATGCACACGAAGGCCAAAAATATGAACCAGAAGACTCAGCACAACTTTCATCATATAAAGAAGAAAAGAGTGGCCAGGTATTAGAAGAAGGAATTACAGAGTCTGGATCAATGTCATCTTGGATTGCTGCGGGCACAGCTTATACAAATCACGATATTGAAATGATTCCTATATACCTTTTTTATTCAATGTTTGGTTTTCAAAGAATAGGAGATTTTGCCTGGGCCGCAGGTGATAGTCAAGCAAGAGGGTTTTTAATTGGAGCTACCGCAGGAAGAACTACACTTGCAGGAGAAGGTTTGCAACACCAAGATGGACATAGTCATTTGCTTTCATCAACTATTCCTAATTGTCTATCTTATGATCCAACATTTCATTATGAGCTTGCAACAATCTTTCGAGAAGGATTAAGAAGAATGCATGAAAAAAATGAAAATATTTTTTATTATATAACTACGATGAATGAAAATTACTCTCATCCCGAAATGCCAAAAGATTGTGAGAATGGTATCCTTAAAGGAATGTATAAAATAAAAGGGTCTTCAGAATCTCAAAAGGCTAAAATTCAATTGTTAGGATCTGGAGCAATATTAAGAGAAATGATTGCAGCTTCAGATATTCTTAAAAAAGACTATCAAATTGATAGCGAAGTTTGGAGTGTTACAAGTTTTAACGAATTAAGAAAAGATGGATTGGAAACTGAGAGACAAAATTTATTGAATCCAGGAGAAAAAAATAAAAAATCGTACATAGAAGAGTGCTTAGGAAAGCAACAAGGACCAATACTAGCAGCTTCAGATTATATGAGGTTAAATGCTGATCAAATTAGACCTTATACGAAAAAAAGTTTTTATTCCTTAGGCACTGACGGATATGGAAGAAGCGATACAAGAAAAAATCTAAGAAATTTTTTTGAAGTTGATAAGGAACATGTTGTTGCATTTAGCTTAAGTATTTTAGCAAATGAACAATTGGTTGCATCAAAACATGCTGAAGATGCAATAAAAAAATATGGGATTGATAAAAATAAACCTATGCCTACAAAAATGTAAATGTCAGATAAAATAAAAAAAATATCAGCAAGCCCAAAAGTAAGAAAATTTGCAAGAGAGTTAGGTGTAGATATAAACCAAGTAACAGGATCTCAAAGAATAGGTAGAGTTATAGAAAAAGATTTAAAAGATTTTGTTTCCTTAACAATAAATAATAATGATCAAGTGAAAAAATCTACAAAAGAGAAATTAATTAAAAATGAGTATGATCATTCTGAATTTGGCGAAGTTGAAATAAAAGATATCCCTAGAGTAAAAAGAATTGCAGCTCCTCATTTATCTAATTCTTGGACTAATATACCCCATGTAACAAATCACGATGAAGCTGATATTACTGAAATGGAGGAGTTCAGGAACTCTATCACAGACAACTTTACTGGCGAAAGAATTAAAATTACCCCTTTAGCATTTATTATTAAAGCAATTGTTTCATCATTAAAAAAATTCCCAAGTTTTAATTCTTCTATTGACGACATAAAAAATGGAAAAATTACATTAAAAAAATACTTTCATGTTGGGATAGCTGTAGATACACCACATGGGTTAATGGTTCCAAAAATAAGAAATGCAAACAAAAAAAATATAAAAGAATTAGGACAAGAACTAAAAAAAGTAAGTGATGATTGTAGAAATTTAAAAATTGATAAAAAGGAGTTTTTTGGTGGTTCAATAACAATAACTAGTCTTGGCGGAATTGGAGGATCTTTTTTTACACCAATTATAAATTTCCCAGAGGTAGCAATACTTGGGGTTGGAAGAAGTTATAAAAGACAAGTCTTCATAGATGGAAAATTCATTCCAAGAACGATGCTTCCATTATCTCTTTCTTATGATCACAGAATAATTGATGGGGCAGAAGCTGCTAAATTTAACAATGATTTAAAAAATAATTTAGGACCAAATTTTGCTTATAATTTGAGTAAATGATCACTAAAATTGAGATATCATCAGATAATTTGAAAGTTCAATTTAATAATGAAAATTCTGAAACTTTTACAAACATATGGCTCAGAGATCACGCTAAGGATGAAATTAACTGGGATAAAAGATCCAATCAAAGAAAAACTTTTACAGCTGGATTAGACTTAGATTTAAAAATAAAAAATGTTGAAATTTTAGAGAATGGTAAATCTTTAAGTATTTTATGGCCAGATTTAGATAAGCCAGTTAATTATTCTTACGAATTTTTATCTAAAAATATTGTTAATAATAATAAAAAGAAATCAAAATATAATATTTGGAAAGCTAAAGATTTAAATTCAAATATATTTTTTGAATTCAAAGAAACTAAAACAAAACAAGGTTTTAAAAATTTTCTAAAAATTTTATACGATTATGGTTTTATTGTTTTGAAAAATTGTGAAAAAAATATGAACCCAGTTGAAGAGATTGCAAATAAAATTGGTTATGTAAGAAATTCAATATTTGGTGGACTGTGGAGCTTCCAGTCAAATGAAAATAAAGCTGATAGTGCATATACTCAAGAAGAGTTAAGACCACATACAGATGCAACATATAGTAACGATGCGCCTGGTCTTCAATTGTTATTATGTTGTGAATATTCTGCTGAAGGAGGTGAGTCAATTATGGTTGATGGTCTTAAGATTGCAGAAGAAATAAAAAATTCTGATAATGAAATATTCAATATATTATCAAATACAAATGTGAAAGGAAATTATATTGGTGATGGAGTTTTTTTAGAAGCCGAAAGACCAATATTTAAATTAAATGAAAATAAAGAAATTATTCAAGTGAGCTTCAATAATTATGATAGAGCACCATTTAGATTTGATAATGAACTAACTAAAAAATTTTATTCAGCTATAAAAAAATTTGATTTAATAGCTAACGATAAAAATTATCAATGGCGACATATATTAAAACCAGGTGATCTATTAATTTTTAATAATTGGCGTATTCTTCATGGAAGAGCTTCTTTTAGTGGAACTAGAAAGATTTCTGGATGCTATATTAATAAAGAAGATTTTGATAGTTCTTGTAAAATTAACGGAATAATTTAAAAAACAATCCTCAGGATCTATATGAGTAAATCGGTTTCAATGATATGTGCCCTAGTAACCACTTTTATTTGGGGAACGGCTTTTATTGCTCAAGATACTGGCATGGATAATATTGGTCCATTAACATTTAATTCAGCAAGATTTGTAGTAGGTTTTTTAACAATTATTCCATTCGCAATATTTTTTGAGAGAGAAAAAATAAAAATTGAAATTAATTCAAAATCAAAGCTTTTCATAAAGTATTTAATTTTAATGGGAATTTCACTTTTTTTAGGTACTTTTTTGCAACAAGCGGCCCTTCAATACACAAATATTGCTAATGCTGCTTTTTTTACAGTTTTTTATGTACCTTTAGTTCCAATTTTACTTTTTATTATTTATTCGCAAAAAATTCATTGGAGTATTTGGCCAGCAATTGGCCTTTGTGTTGTAGGCGTATACCTCCTAAGTGATTTTTCTAATTCTGAAATTATGTTGGGAGATGCTTTAGTAATTTTATGTTCTGTTTTTTGGGCTTTACATATTATTTTTGCTGGAAAATTTATGGAGGAATTTAATATTCCAATATTTTATGCAGCTTTACAGGCTTTATTTGTCGCAACTCTTTCAATAATCTTCTCACTAATTTTTGAAGAAATAAATTTTTCTAAGATCATTTTAGAAAGTAGCTCAATAATTTATGCAGGCGCTCTATCAGGAGGTTTAGCTTTTACTTTGCAAATGTTTGCTCAAAAAAATATAGAGGAAGCACCAGCAGCAATAATCTATTCTCTTGAAGGAGTATTTGCAGCAGTTGCAGGATGGATTATTTTAGAGCAATTTCTAGATATAAATAATATAATTGGTTGTTTTTTGATTTTAATCGCAGTCATTTCTTCTCAACTTTCTCCAAGTTTAAAAAATCAGTTGTAGGCGATTATAAAAAGAATAAGTGCCAAGAATATTCTATAATAAATAAATATATTTAGATTAAAATTTTTTACATAAATTAAAAAATACTTAATAGTAAGATAAGAAATAAAAAAAGAAAATATAATTGAATATAAAAGCATTATGTCAAAATTTATATTTGTATTGATAACATCTTTGATGCCTAAAGCACTTGCACCTCCTAAAGCTGGTATAGATAAATAAAAAGAAATCTTTGACGAGTCAACTCTATCAAAATTTAAAAATCTTGATGCTGATATTGTTATACCTGACCTACTTACTCCAGGTATGATTGCTAAAATTTGAAATAAACCAATTATTAAAATATTTTTTAAATTTAAATCATTATTTATAGAATTTTTAATTTCTCTTCGATCAGCAAAGTATAGTAAAATACCAAAAATAAGCGTCGTCCAAGCAATTACCTTTAAATTTCTTACATGTTCTACAATTCCAGTAGCGTAAAAAATGTATCCAACTAACATTAAGGGAATTGAGGCTACAATAATTAAAGAAAGCAAAGATTTATTTTTTGATAAGTTTATTAAATCTTTTCTGAAGTAAAATATTATTGCTAAAAGTGACCCTAAATGGAGACTAATATCTAGCTGCAAAGAACTAATATTAAAATTTGATATCTTTGAAATAATGACTAGATGGGCAGAAGAACTGACAGGTATAAACTCAGAAAAACCCTGAATAATTGCTAAAATTGAAGCTTCTAAGTAATTTTCGATCATTTAATAACTTATTTAGATATCTATAAGATTGCCTAATTATGGCAATTCAGAATTTGCATATCAAACATGCAAAAAACAAAAAATTAAGTAAAATCAACAATTTTAACAAATATAAGTCAGTAACTATTACCTTGTTATAGTTTATAAATATATATTTGTAATATATAAGACAATTCCCATGAATAATAAAATGCTTAAGTTTGTAGATATAGGTCAACAAAATCCACCTAAAAGGGATAAAATAAGAAGAAAAGAGGATTTTGGAGAAATTTACCAAGAATTTATTCATGATAAAGCTAAAGAGCAATCAAGTCGTTGTTCGCAATGTGGAGTACCATTTTGTCAGATTCACTGCCCTTTAAGTAATAATATTCCCGATTGGTTAAAACTGACTGCAGAAGGAAGATACGAAGAAGCATATCATCTATCCCAAAGCACAAATAATATGCCCGAAGTTTGTGGAAGGATTTGCCCACAAGACAGGTTATGTGAGGGCAATTGTGTAATTGAGCAGTCTGGACATGGAACCGTTACTATTGGATCAATAGAAAAATATTTAACTGATAAAGCTTGGGAAAATGGCTGGGTTAAACCTATAGAAATAAAAATTGAAAATGATCAAAGTGTAGGAATTATAGGTGCAGGACCAGCTGGTTTAGCCTGTGGAGAAGAATTACGTAAAAAAGGTTATCAAGTAACTATATACGATAGATACGATAGAGCTGGAGGATTGCTAATTTATGGTATTCCAAATTTTAAATTGGAGAAGCATGTAGTTCAGAGAAGAATAAAGCTTTTAAAAGAAGGTGGAATTGAATTTATACATAACTTTGAAGTTGGCAAAGACTCAACTTTAAAAGAATTACAATCAAAACATGATGCAATGCTAATTTCTACTGGTGTTTATAAACCAAGAGAGGTTAATTTACCTGGCAATGATCTAAGTAACATTTTTCCTGCAATGGATTTTTTGACTGCTTCGAATAAAAAAGGCTTAGGTGACAAGGTTAAAATGTTTGATAATGGAACTTTAAATGCTGAAGGAAAAGATATTGTTGTTATTGGAGGTGGGGATACGGCCATGGACTGTGTAAGAACTTCAGTAAGACAAAAAGCTAAGTCAGTTAAATGTCTTTATAGGAGAGACAAAGAAAATATGCCCGGCTCTGCAAGAGAAGTTGCAAATGCAGAAGAGGAAGGTGTGGAATTTATTTGGCTAAGTAATCCAAAAGAGTTTAAGGGTACTAATAAAATAAATAGTATTATAGTTGATAAGATGAGGTTGACTGATCCAGATGAAAGTGGAAGAAGAAAACCAGTTCCAGAAGAAAATGCCGAATTTGAAATTAAAGCAGATCTAGTAATTAAATCTTTAGGGTTTGATCCTGAAGATTTACCAGTTTTATTTCAAGAACCAAGACTAAAAGTTTCACAATGGGGCACTATAAAAGCTGACTTTGATACAATGGAAACTAGTATACCTGGTGTATTTGCAGCTGGAGATATAGTTAGAGGAGCCTCATTAGTGGTTTGGGCCATTAAAGATGGAAGAGATGTTGCAGTGTCTATCGAAAGTTATCTTAAATCTAAACAAAAAATGAAAGTTGCTTAATGGATATTCAGAAAAAAAATCGTGATCTTTTAAAAAATAATCACGTTTATGATGAAACTATGGAACATGATGCGTGTGGAGTTGGTTTAGTTGCATCAACAGAAGGTCTTAAATCAAGAAAAGTAGTTGAATATGGAATTGAAGCTTTAAAAGCTGTATGGCACAGAGGAGCTATAGATGCAGATGGTAAAACTGGTGATGGAGCAGGAATTCACATCGAGATTCCCAAAGATTTTTTTGCAGAAAAAATTGAAATAACAGGTCATAAACACGATAACTCAGACTTGTGTGTAGGAATGATATTCCTACCCAGAAATGATTTTGGTGGACAAGAACAATGTAGAACGATTGTAGAAAGTGAATTAACAAAAAAGAATTTTAATATTTATGGATGGAGGCAAGTACCAGTAGACCCTTCTGTTCTTGGTGAAAAAGCTGAGTTAACAAGACCTGAAATTACACAAGTCCTTTTTACTCACAATGATAAAGCTATTAATGGAAAAGATTTAGAGAGAATAATTTATGAAACAAGAAGAAAAATTGAAAAAGAAGCTTTAATAAACCAGTTAAATAATTTTTATATCTGTTCATTCAGTTCAAAATCAATAATTTATAAAGGAATGTTTTTAGCAGAAGCGTTATCAGATTTTTACACAGACTTAAAAGATGAACGTTTTATATCAAGATACGCAATTTTTCATCAAAGATTTTCAACTAACACAGCTCCTAGTTGGGACTTGGCTCAACCATTTAGGTCAATAGCTCACAATGGAGAAATAAATACTTTAAAAGGAAATATTAATTGGATGAGAATTCATGAACAAGAAATGTTTAGTCCTCTATTTGAAGATATGGAAAATTTAAAACCTGTAATTCCAGCGGGCAATTCGGATTCTGCTTCATTAGATAATGTCTTTGAACTTTTAAATATTTCTGGTCATTCAGCACCATTAGCAAAATTAATACTAATCCCAGACGCTTGGTCTAAAAAAAGCAAAGTTCTTTCACGAGATCATCAACAATTATTCAATTTTTTGAATAGTACTATGGAGCCATGGGATGGTCCTGCAGCTATAGCAGCAACAGATAATGAATGGGTAATTGTAGCAAGCGATAGAAATGGACTTAGACCTTTAAGATATACGGTAACAAGAGACAAACTATTATTTGCTGGTTCTGAAACTGGAATGATTGATTTAAATGAAAAAAAAATTGTTTCAAAAGGAAGATTAGGTCCAGGGGAAATATTAGGTGTTAGAATTGAAAAAGGGAAAGTTTACTCAAATAAAGAAATTAAAAATTATTTAGCCAAGGAATATAAGCACTTTAATAATCAAATTATTGATTTGGATAAGATATTTACTATTGAAAATGAAAAAAATGAGTTTTCCGGAACTGATTTAAAAAAGATACAACATTGTTTTGGATATAGTTTAGAGGATTTGGAGCTAATTTTGCATCCAATGGCAGAAGATGCAAAAGAGGCAACTGGCTCGATGGGTGATGATACACCACTTGCTGTATTATCAGATAAATATAGGCCGCTTTACCACTTTTTTAGACAAAATTTTAGTCAAGTAACCAATCCTCCTATCGACTCGTTAAGAGAAAATAAAGTAATGAGTCTTAAAACGAGATTTGGAAATCTTGGAAATATTCTTGATTTTTCAAATCTAACTGAAGAAAATATTTATGTACTAGATAGTCCAATTCTGTCAAATACCCAATTTGAAAAATTCATAAAATACTTTGGTGATAACCACAGAACTATAGAGTGCACATTCAATGATAAGCAAACTCTTGAAGAGTCAATTGAAAGATTAAGAAAAGATGCTGAAAAAGCAGTTAGAGAAGGCGTTACTCAACTTATTCTATCAGATAAAAAAATATCTGAAACAAAACTTCCTATGCCAATGCTTTTGTGTATTGGTGCAATAAATACTCATTTAATAAAATTAGGCTTAAGAGGATATGTTTCTATTAATGTACAAACAGGAGATGTCCTTGATACACATTCTTTTGCTACTCTTATAGGAGTCGGTGCTACAACTGTAAATCCGTACCTTGCATTTGATAGTTTATACCAAAGATATTCCAAAAAACTTTTTGGCAATTTTTCCTATGATGAGTGCGTTGCTAGATATATTAAATCAGTAAATCTTGGATTGTTAAAAATAATGTCGAAGATGGGAATTTCAGTACTTAGCTCTTACAGAGGTGGGTGTAACTTTGAAACTGTTGGTTTAAGTAGAACAATTGTTAAAGATTATTTTCCAGGGGTAATTTCAAAAATTTCAGGAATTGGTTTAACTGGTATTGAAAAAAAAATTAGAGCTATTCATAAAGATGCTTTTGATATTTACTCAGATATTTTACCTATAGGTGGAATTTATAGATACAGAAAAAATGGTGAAATACACCAATACCAAGGAAAACTAATTCATCTTTTACAAGCTGCCGTTGGATCAAATTCTTACGAGACTTACAAAAAATATACAAAAGGTATTTATAGTTTAAAACCAATTAGTTTAAGAGATTTGATTGATTTCAAAAACCAAAAAAAAATTGATATTGACGAAGTTGAACCAATAACAAATATCATGAAAAGGTTTGGTAGTGGGAGTATGTCTCATGGTGCACTATCAAAAGAAGCACATGAAACACTTGCAATGGGAATGAACAGAATTAAAGGAGCTTCATGTAGCGGTGAGGGGGGAGAAGATGAAAAAAGATTTAAAATATTAAAAAATGGAGACAGTGCAAATTCAAGAGTAAAACAAATAGCATCAGCAAGATTTGGTGTTACAATAAATTATTTAAATAATTGTAACGAAATTGAAATAAAAATAGCTCAAGGAGCTAAACCTGGAGAAGGTGGGCAATTGCCTGGATTTAAAGTTACAGAGGAAATAGCTAAACTTAGACACTCAACTCCAGGAGTAACTTTAATTTCACCTCCTCCTCACCATGATATTTACTCAATCGAAGATCTAGCTCAACTAATATACGATTTAAAACAAATTAATCCTCAGGCTAGAGTTGGAGTAAAATTAGTTGCTTCATCTGGAATAGGCACAATTGCAGCAGGTGTAGCAAAAGCTAAAGCTGACATTATTTTAATTTCTGGCCATTCAGGAGGAACAGGTGCTACTCCTCAAACTAGTGTTAAATATGTAGGTATTCCATGGGAAATGGGATTAACAGAAGCAAACCAAGTCTTAACTTTAAATAAATTAAGACATCTTGTTACTTTAAGAACAGATGGAGGAATAAAAACTGGCAGAGATGTAGTAATGGCAGCAATGATGGGAGCGGAAGAGTTTGGTGTTGCAACAACAGCTCTAGTTGCAATGGGTTGTATTATGGTAAGACAATGTCACTCTAATACTTGTCCAGTTGGAGTTTGTACTCAAGATGAGGAATTAAGAAAAAAATTTACAGGTACTCCAGACAAAGTTGTAAACTTATTTTCGTTTATTGCACAAGAAGTTAGAGAAATTTTAGCAAGTTTAGGTTTTAAATCATTGAATGAAGTTATTGGAAGAACAGATTTATTAAAACAAGTAAGTAAAGGATCACCAAATTTAGATGATTTAGATTTAAATCCATTATTTGTTCAAGCTGATCCAGGAACTAATAAAAGATATTGTGAAAGTCCAATAATTAATAAAGTGCCAGATACATTAGATCAAAAAATTTGGCCAGAAATATTAGACATAATAGATAAAAACTCCACTTTGGATAAAACTTATGAAATAAAAAATACAGATAGAGCTGTTGGGACTAGAATTTCATATAATTTATATAAAAAATTTGGAAATAATAAGTTAGATGAAAACACGTTTGCACTAAAATTTAAGGGATCAGCTGGTCAATCATTTGGTGCTTTTGGTATTAAGGGACTAAAATTAATTTTAAGAGGAGATGCCAATGACTATGTTGCAAAAGGTCTTTCAGGGGCCTCAATTGTAATTAAATTACGAGAAGAAAGTAACTTAGTATCTAACGAAAACACTATTATTGGCAATACTGTTCTTTATGGAGCTACTTCAGGAATATTATTAGCTGCAGGACAAGCTGGTGAAAGATTTGCGGTCAGAAATTCGGGAGCAACAGCGGTTATAGAAGGATGTGACTCTAATGGGTGTGAGTATATGACAGGTGGATCAATTATAATTCTAGGAGATGTTGGAGATAATTTTGGTGCCGGTATGACAGGTGGAATGGCATTTATTTATGATCCTAAAAATCAATTTTCAAAAAAAGCAAATCCAGAAACAATTATTTGGCAAACTCCCGAAACAGATTATTGGAAAAATTATTTGAGAGAAAATGTGTTAAAACATTATGAAGAAACAGATTCTATGGTTTCTAAAAATATAATTGAAAATTTCGATGTTGAAGTAAATAATTTTCTACAAGTTTGTCCAAAAGAAATGCTAGATAAACTTAAAAATCCAATTACTAAAAAAAGTGTAGTTGGTAAAGCTAGTTAATTGTTTTAATTATTTTTTTAAGTTCTTTACAAATAAAATTTAAATTTTTTTTTGAGGAAAGACTATGATCTCCATTTTTAATTACTAAAAGTTTTTTTTGAGCTTTAGGAAAGGTTTTTAAAACCATTCTTGAATATTTTACAGGAACAACTTCATCTTTTTGTCCATGAACCATTGTGACAGGCGTTGAATTATATAACTTTTTATTCAAAACTTTATTTTTTATTTTTCTTCCATCTAAAATAAGTTGTTTTGTAATTAAATACTCATATTCACCATTTTTAATTTTTGATATACCATTTTTTAATATTTCTTTTTTTATTTTTTTTGGAAATTTTTTCCACATAATTCTAGTTAGAAATTCTGGAGCCGATCCAATTCCGATAAAACCTTTAATTTGTGAATTAAAATGTCTATGCATTAACATTGAGATCCATCCTCCCATACTTGATCCAACTAATATAAAATCGTTTTTTTTAACTATTTTTTTTATTGCATTTTTTGCATCATTAGACCATTTAGAAATATTGCCCTTTGTAAATTCTCCAGATGATCTTCCATGTCCATAATATTCTAAAGCTAGAAAACCTAATTTATTTTGAATAGAAAAATTTAGAAATTTTTTAGGTTTTTCACCCTCAATATCTGAAGCAAAACCTGGTAAAAAAACAACGTAAAGTCTTTTATTATAATTATTTGCTATATACCTAAGTTTTTTATATTTAGAAACTCTTATAAATTTATATTTTTTCATATAAAGTAATAATGTTGATTAGGTATATTATATTATTATCACATGCAGCCTAAATTAAAAGTATTACAGGTAATTCCAAGACTTGGTTATGGAGGAGCCGAAACAGGATGTTATGACATAGCTCATTATTTACACGAGAATAATGTAAAATCATATTTAATTACAAGTGGTGGAGAACTTTTAAAATTTGTAGATAAAAAAAAAGTAAAAGTTATAAGACTTCCTGTTCAATCTAAAAATCCTTTATTAATACTATTCAATTCTTTAATTATTTCTTTAATTATTTTAATTTTTGGGATTAACATTGTTCATGCTAGGAGTAGAGCTCCTGCTTGGTCCTGCTTGATTGCAACCAAAATTACTAGAAGAAAATTCGTCACAACTTTTCATGGAACTTACAATTTTAAAAGTAAAATAAAAAAATTTTATAATTCTGTAATGGTAAGGTCAGACTTAATCATTGCAGGTTCTAACTTTATTTTTTCACACATAAAAGAAAACTATTCAGAATTTTTAAATGATAATAAAAAATTATTAGTTATCTTTAGAGGAATAAATACAGATTATTTTGATCCATCTACAACTTTAGAGTCAGAGGAAGACAACTTGTTTAAATCTTGGCAGTTGCAAGTAGGAAAAAAAATTATACTAATGCCAGGGAGACTTACCTCTTGGAAAGGTCAAGAAATGTTTTTGGATGCACTTAACAATGTTAATATTCAGTTAGGCAACAAACCTTTTATTGCAGTGATATTAGGCAGTGACCAAGGAAGAGATCTTTATAAAAAGAAGTTAATAAGATTATCTGAGCAACACAGATTAAATAAACAGGTTTTATTTATTGATAATTGTAAAAATATGCCACTAGCATATAAAATTGCAGATTTTGTAATTTCGGCATCAATTGAACCAGAAGCTTTTGGTAGAATATCGGTTGAGGCCCAATCAATGCAAAAAATTATTCTTGCAAGCAATATAGGTGGTTCTAAAGAAACTATAATTGAAAATAAGACTGGTTTTTTATTTGAAGCAGGTAACGCTGAAGATCTCTCTAAAAAGATTATTGAAGTAATGAATCTAGAGGAAAATACATTAAAACAAATGGGAATAGAGGGTAGAAAAAATGCAATTACAAAATTTAATGTTGAAAAAATGTGTTTTTCTACTTATTCAGAGTACAAAAAACTATTTAATTAATGCCAAATATTACTTTACCAGATGGAAAACAACTAAACTTTGAAAAAAATGTAACAGGTTTAGAAGTTGCCGAAAAAATAAGCAAATCATTAGTAAAGCAAGCTTTAATAATGAGTGTTAACGGTGAATTAAAAGACTTATATTTTACTATCGATAAAGATAGTTCTGTCAAAATTTTTACTGCGAAAGATCCTGAGGGGTTAGAAGTTATTAGACATGATACTGCACATATTATGGCTATGGCTGTTCAAGAATTATACCCAGGCACTCAAGTAACTATTGGACCAGTGATAGAAAATGGTTTTTATTATGACTTTGCTAGAAAAGAACCTTTCACAAGTGATGATCTTAAGAAGATTGAAAAAAAAATGTCGGAGATAATTGACAAAGATGTAAAAACAAGAAGAGAAGTTTGGGAAAGAGAAAAAGCCATTGATCATTTTAAAAAGATTGGTGAAAAATATAAAGCTGAAATAATTGAAAGTATTGAGCAAAATGAAGAACTTACCATTTATCATCATGGTGATGCTTGGTATGATTTGTGCAGAGGTCCGCATTTAGTCTCATCTGGTAAAATTGGTAAAGCTTTTAAATTGACAAAAGTTTCAGGGGCATATTGGAGAGGAGACTCAAACAATGAAATGCTTCAAAGAATTTATGGAACAAGCTGGCCATCTCAAAAAGAATTAGATGAATACCTTAAAAGAATAGAAGAAGCCGAAAAAAGAGATCACAGAAAACTAGGTAAAGAAATGGATTTATTTCATTTTAGAGAAGAAAGCCCAGGTTCAGTTTTTTGGCATCAAAAAGGATGGAAGCTTTTTCAAAAATTAGTTTCCTATATGAGGATGAAACAAGATTATGCAGGCTATGAAGAAATTAATACACCTGAAATTTTGGATAGATCGTTGTGGGAAAAATCTGGTCACTGGGATAAGTTTGGAGAAAATATGTATACATCTACGACGCCTGACGAAAAGATTTTTGCAATTAAACCAATGAATTGCCCGGGTTGTGTTCAAGTTTTTAATCAAGGTTTAAAAAGTTATAGAGATTTGCCTCTCAAAATGTCAGAATTTGGAAAAGTACATAGATATGAACCATCTGGAGCATTACATGGTTTATTAAGAGTTAGAGCTTTTACACAAGATGATGCGCATATTTTTTGTTCAGAAGAGCAAATTACAGATGAGTGCTTATCAGTAACAAATTTAATATTAGAAATTTATAAAGATTTAGGTTTTGAAAATGTAATTTTGAAATATTCTGACCGTCCAGATATTAGAGTTGGTGAAGATGCTGTTTGGGATAAATCGGAAGCTGCTTTGCTTGAAGCTATCAAAGCATCAAAATTAGAATATACTATAAATAAAGGTGAAGGAGCATTTTATGGTCCAAAAATAGAATTTGTTTTAAGGGATGCAATAGGAAGAGACTGGCAATGTGGAACTTTGCAAGTTGACTTGAATCTTCCTGAAAGATTAGGAGCCACATATGTTTCTAAAGATGGTAGCAAAAAAGTTCCAGTAATGCTTCATAGAGCATTATTTGGATCTTTAGAAAGATTTATAGGAATTTTAATAGAGAATTATGCTGGCAAGCTGCCTTTTTGGATAACTCCTCTTCAAACAGTTGTAATACCAATTTCTAATGATTTTGATGATTATGCAAAAAATGTTCATCAACAATTAAAAAAAGTAGGCATTTCATCTGAAGTAGATCTTAAAAATCATAATTTAAATTATAAAATTAGAGATCATTCATTAACAAAGGTTCCTTTGCTTTTAATTTGTGGAAAAAAAGAAGTTGACACTAACACAGTAACTATTAGAAGATTGGATTCTAATAAACAAGAAAATATGGAATTAAAAGAATTTGTAAAAAAATACTCTGCTTTAAATAAAGCACCTTCAATTTAAGTGGCAGATTTTAAACAAAACTATTTTCAGAGAAGAACAAAAGCTAGAGGACCTAGAACTAATAATAGAATTACCTCAAGCGAAGTACAAGTTATTGATAGTGGAGGAGAAAATCTTGGAATTTTAAATTTAAATGATGCGATTAATAGAGCTAGAGATGAAGGCCTAGATTTAATAGAGATAGCTCCAAACGCAAAGCCCCCAGTCTGTAAAATTATGGATATGGGAAAATATAAGTATGATGCTCAAAAAAAAGCAAATAAAGCTAAAAAGAAACAAAAAAAAATTGAATTAAAAGAAATAAAATTGAGACCTGTTACAGAAGTTCATGATTATACTTTTAAAATTAAAAATGCACAAAAATTTTTAGCAAAAGGAGATAAAGTAAAATTTACAATTAGATTTAAGGGAAGAGAACTACAGCATTCAAGCCTTGGAAATGAACTTATGGATAAAATAAAACAAGATATGGAGTCCATTGGAAGAGTTGAACTACAACCAAAATTTGATGGTAAACAAATGATTATGGTTATTCAGCCTTTATAAGCTATATTTCTAGTTGTAAATTAATATTAATCTTTGTATAACCCCTGAAAATTATGCCAAAACTTAAAACTAAAAGCTCTGCAAAAAAAAGATTTAAAATATCAGCTAAAGGCAAGGTTATAACTGCTCAAGCTGGCAAGAGACATGGTATGATTAAAAGAACCAGTTCACAAATTCGAAAACAAAGAGGCACCACAGTTATGTCAAAACAAGATGGAAAAATTGTAAAATCGTATATGCCTTACAGTTTAAGAGGTTAAAATGGCAAGAGTTAAAAGAGGTGTAACAAGCAGAGCAAAACACAAAAAAGTTTTAAAAGCTGTAAAAGGTCAGTGGGGAAGAAGAAAGAACACCATTAGGGTTGCTAGACAAGCAATGGAAAAAGCTATGCAGTATGCATATAGAGATAGAAGAAACAAAAAAAGAGATTTTAAATCTTTATGGATACAAAGAATAAATGCAGGAGTTAGATCAGAAGGATTAACCTATTCTAAATTTATAAATGGATTAAGTAAAACTGGAATAAAAATTGATAGAAAAATACTTGCTGAAATTGCATATGATAATCCCGAAGCCTTTAAAACAATAGTAAAAAAAGCACAAGCTGCTTTAAATTAATCTTCACTATTGTTTTTCTTTAGTTAACAAATAATCTACAAATATGTCCGATATTAAAAAAATTAAAGATGAGTATTTAGATAAACTTAGCAGAGATATAAATCTAGAAACTGTAAATCAGATTAAAACAGAATTATTTGGCAAGAACGGCGCAATCTCTAATTTATTCAAAAAAATTGGTTCTATCTCATCAGATGATAGAAAAAAATTTGCATCAGATCTAAATTTTATAAAAGAAGAACTTCAAGATAAAATAAATATAAAACTTCAAGAAATAGAAACTAAAGAAATTAATTCTAAACTTGAGAATGAAAAAATAGACATAACTTTACCTGAAAGAGATATTAAACTAGGAAAAATACACCCTGTTTCACAAGTAATAGATGAAATATCATCAATATTTTCAGAAATTGGATTTAGTATTGAAGAAGGGCCTGATGTAGAGAATGAACATTATAATTTCACTGCATTAAATACACCTGACAATCATCCAGCAAGAGATATGCATGATACTTTTTACTTGGATAATAAGAAAGAATTACTTTTAAGAACTCATACGTCCCCAGTACAAGTAAGAACTATGTTAAAGGGTAAGCCACCTTTTAAAATTATTGCGCCAGGAAGAACATACAGATCAGACAGCGATCAAACTCATTCTCCCATGTTTCATCAAGTTGAGGGACTGCATATTGATAAAGAGATTAACATGGGACATTTAAAGGGATGTTTAAATTATTTTATAAAAGAATTTTTTGAAGTTGATAAAATTCAAATGAGATTTAGACCAAGTCATTTTCCTTTTACAGAACCATCCGCGGAAGTAGATATTGGTTACGAATTGAAAAATGGAAAAATCATTATTGGAGAAGGCGACAAATGGTTAGAGATTTTAGGATGTGGAATGGTTCATCCAAACGTACTTAAAAATGTGAATGTTAATCCAGATAAATATCAAGGATATGCATTTGGTATTGGTATAGATAGGCTTGGAATGCTTAAATATGGAATAAATGATTTAAGAGCTTTTTTCGAGACAGATTATAGATGGTTAAACCATTTTGGATTTGATCCTTTAGATGTTCCATCAAATTATAGAGGCCTTAGCAGATGAAATTCACAATAGGCTGGCTTAAAGAACATTTAGACACAAAATATAATGATAATAAAATAATAGAAAAACTTACAGATGTTGGACTTGAGGTTGAAAGTTTTGAGAATGCAAGTTCTGAACTCGATAGTTTCAAAATTGCGAAAATTATTAATACTGAGCAACACCCAAATGCTGATAGACTAAAAGTATGTGATGTTGATATAGGGCAATCAGATATAGTGAGAGTCGTATGTGGCGCACCAAATGCAAAAAAAAATCTTTTAACTGTTTATGCTGGCCCAGGTTCAATAATTCCAAAAAATAAAATGAAACTAAATGTAAGTAAGATTAGAGGAGTTACCTCATATGGAATGTTATGCTCAGAGTCTGAGTTGAATCTTTCTAATGAAAGTGAAGGAATAACTGAGCTTAAAAAAGATAAATACTTTAATAAAATAGGTCAAAATTTTTTTAAAAATAGCAGTACAAAAGTTATAGATTTATCAATAACTCCAAATCGCCCTGATTGTTTGGGTGTCAGAGGTGTAGCAAGAGATCTTGCAGCTGCAGGAGCTGGTAAACTAAAAAAAATTTCAAATAAAAAAGTTAAAAAAGATGGTTCTCATAATGTTAAAGTTTCAATAACTAAGGATAAAAATCAAGGATGTACTATATTCGGAAGCTGTTTGATTAAAGGAGTTAAAAATAAAGAAAGTCCAAAATGGCTAAAAGATAAAATTGAGTCTCTTGGCCAAAAGTCAATTTCAGCAATAGTTGATATTACTAATTATGTAATGTTTGATTTAAATAGACCACTTCATGCTTATGATGCTGATAAAATTGATAAAGAAATTATAGTAAGAAATTCTAAAAAAGGAGAAACCTTAGAAGCCCTAGATAATAAGAAATATAAGTTAGAAGATGATATGTGTGTTATTTCTGACAAGTCAGGAGTTTTAGGTTTAGGGGGAATAATTGGAGGTACACGGACTGGTACTGAATTTGATACAAAAAATATTCTTTTAGAATCTGCTTATTTTAATCCTAGATCCGTAAGAAGAACCTCTAAGCTATTGTACTTAGATACTGATGCAAAATTTAGATTTGAAAGAGGTATAGACCCAGAGTCTATTGAAACTGGTTTAACAAAAGCCGCACAATTAATTACTGATATTTGTGGAGGTAAAGTAAGCAAATTTGATATTCAAAAACTTGAAAATGCTAGAAAAAATAAAATAAAGTTTAAGCTATCTTTGTTTGAAAACGTTGCAGGCTTTAAAATTAGAGAAAAAGATATTGAAAAAATTTTAATTAATTTAGGCTTTGAAGTAAAGAATAAAAAAAAAGAATTAGAATTAAAAATACCTACTTGGAGACCAGATATAACTCAACCAATTGATATTGTAGAGGAAATAGTAAGAATTAAAGGTTATAGCAACATTAGGATATTTGAACCAGAGAAAATAAGAGGTAAAGATACATTAAATAAACAACAGAAACTTTTTCACTTCCTTCAACGTTCAGTGGCATCAAAAGGATATTATGAAACTGTGACATGGTCTTTTACAGACTCTAAATTAAATCAATTATTCAAAGAGAATTATAAAGAAATTAAAATAGTTAATCCAATCAGCTCAGATTTAGATGTTTTAAGAAATTCTATTTTTCCAAATTTAATTTTTTATCTTAAGAAAAATTTAGATAGAGGTTTTAAAGATATTTCTCTTTTTGAGATAGGTCCTATTTTTATAGGTAATCAACCGGGACAACAATTAACTGTAGTAGGAGCTATTAAATCAGGAAAAATGTCCAGATTAAATTGGAACGAAAAAGATAGATTAGTAGACGTTTTTGACGCAAAAAAAGATGCAATTCAAACACTTAAAGAAGCAGGATATGATAAGGATGATTTTTTTATAAGAGAAAAATCTCCATCTTACTACCATCCTGGAAAGTCTGGTTCAATTTACTTAGATAAAGATGATATTGAGCCCGTAGCTTATTTTGGAGAAATTCATCCAAATATTATTAGAAAACTTGATATTAAAACAGAAGCGTTAGTAAAATTTGAAATATATTTAGATAATTTAAAAGAAAATAAATTAAAACTTAAAGATAGAAAATCTAATTTTGAATATTCAGACTTTCAAAAATCAGAAAGAGATTATGCTTTTGTGGTAGATAAAAAAATAAATGCTCAAGATTTAATACAATTAATTATTTCAATTGATAAAGATCTCATTAAATCTGTAAAAGTATTTGACGTTTATGAAGGTGAAAATATTCCAAAAGATAAGAAGTCCATTGCTTTAAACGTTACTATTCAATCATCAGAAAAAACTCTAAATGATAATGATCTCGAAAAAATAAATAATCAGATAATCTCGTTGGTTGAGAGTAAAACTGGTGCAAAAATTAGATCATAAGCAAATGACTATTGAAATTGATAATATTAGAAATTTTGCAATTATTGCACATATTGATCATGGAAAATCTACTATTGCTGACAGAATAATTCATAAATGTGGTGGACTTACTGATAGAGAAATGAAATCTCAAGTATTAGACTCTATGGACATAGAAAGAGAAAGAGGAATTACAATTAAAGCACAAACAGTTAAGCTAAATTACAAATCAAAAAATGGAAAAAATTATATATTAAATATTATAGATACCCCCGGACATGTTGACTTTAGTTATGAAGTAAGCAGATCTTTGTATGCATGCGAAGGCTCAATTTTGATAGTAGATAGCACACAAGGTGTAGAGGCTCAAACTTTAGCTAATGTTTATCAAGCATTGGACATTGACCATGAAATTATTCCAGTTTTAAATAAAATTGATCTACCAGCTTCAGATATTGATAGGACAAATAAGCAAATAGAAGATGTTATAGGAATTGATACTTCAAATGCAATTCCATGCTCTGGAAAAACAGGAGACGGAATTGATGAAATTTTAGAAAAAATTGTACAAGACCTACCTAGCCCTAAAGGTAAAAAAAATGAAAAATTAAAATGTTTGTTAGTAGATAGTTGGTATGACACTTATCTTGGAGTAGTAATTTTAGTTCGAATAATTGATGGAAAAATATCAAAAAATATGAAAATTAAAATGATGTCTACTGAACAAGAATACTTTGTTGAACAAGTAGGTGTTTTTACCCCTAAGCCAAAAAATGTAAATGAACTTAATGCTGGTGAAATAGGATTTATTACCACTGGAATAAAAGTTCTTTCTGAAACCAAGGTTGGTGATACTATTTGTGATGCAAATGACCCTATTATAAAATCATTACCAGGCTTTAAACCAAGCAAACCAGTGGTTTTTTGTGGATTATTTCCAGTTGATAGTTCAGAATATCAAAAGCTAAAAGATGGTTTAGCAAAACTTCAGTTAAATGATTCTAGCTTTTCTTTTGAACCAGAGTCTTCATCTGCTTTAGGTCTTGGATTTAGATGTGGATTTTTAGGCCTACTTCATCTCGAAATTGTTAGTGAAAGACTAGAAAGAGAATTTGATATTAATTTATTAACTACTACACCAGGTGTTGTTTATAAAATTCATATGAATAATGGAAAAATAATAAATTTACAAAATCCATCTAGTTTACCAGATCCTACTTTTATTAAATTTATAGAGGAACCATGGATCAAGGCAACAATAATTACACCAGATCAATATCTAGGATCTATAATTAAAATTTGTCAGGACAAAAGAGGAATGCAAACCAATCTTAGTTACTCTGGAAATAGAGCAGTTATAAACTATGAGTTACCATTAAATGAAATAGTTTTTGATTTTAATGATAGACTAAAATCAATGACAAGTGGTTACGCTAGTTTTGATTATGAACTTAGCGGCTACAAAGAAGGTGAGTTAGTAAAAATGAGTATATTGGTTAATACCGAACCTGTTGATGCTTTAGCAATGATGATTCACAAAGATTTTGCTCAATTTACAGGAAGAGAAGTATGTGAAAAATTAAAAGATTTAATTCCTAGACATAATTTTATGATTCCAATTCAGGCTGCAATTGGAGGAAAAATTATTGCCAGAGAAACAATTAAAGGTTTTAAAAAAGATGTATTAACAAAGATACATGGTGGTGGGGCAACAGATAGAAAACGTAAACTTTTAGAAAAACAAAAAAAAGGAAAAGCTAGAGCAAAACAATTTGGAAAAGTTGAAATACCTCAGGAGGCGTTTATTGGAGTTTTAAAAATTAGCAAAGAAAAATGAATATTTTTTTTCAAGATTGCGTAATATTTTTTATTTTCTAACATGTTTGATATTTATAAATTAAAATATAAAAAAACATTATTATTATTATTTATTTTATCTTTAATTTCTCTAATCCAGTCATCTTTGAAAGCATTAAAGAATAGTTGTGATCTACAATGGTTCCCTTCAAAATTATTAAGTGAAGGAATTAATCACTATAAATATTTTTTAGAAGGAGGAGAAGCATTTATGTGTCAGCTTGGAGAATATGCTCATGGACTACAAGTTGTTTTATTGCCTCTTGCTTACCTAGAATGGGATACGGCCAAAGCAGTATGGCTATTTGTAAATTTAATTTTAGTATTTACTATTCCATTTCTTTTGTGCAAAAAATTTGATGTTTCAAATGAATTAACTGTATTAATTTTATGTATTTTTCTTAGCTGCTCCCCAACAAGAACGGCGATTGGCTATGGTCAGCAAAGTTTATTTACAATGTTTTTTTTTATTTTGCCATTTTTATATAAGAATAATTTTTCATATTTTTTTTCAGGTTTCAGCTACTTTAAATATAGTGTGGGATCGATTCTTGCTTTTTATTATTTAATCTCCAAAAAATATAAGCTTTTTTTATTTTCAATCATTCCTTCTTTACTTGGTTGGATAATCTATTTTATGATGACAAATTCTGATCCTATTACCAATTTGTTTGAACCTTTAAAATTAATACTTGGTAAAAATTATTTAAAAACTAATGATTTATACTCTTTAATAAGCAAAATTTATATTTTTGATAACTATGACCTAAAAGAAATAAAAATTCTTCACGAGTCATTTAAACTATATACAGATACCTCATTCATAATAAACAAATTGATAGGTATAACAATATTTCTATCTTTAACTTTTGTTTTTATTAGGATGTTATTAAATATAGAAAATGAACTGGTTAAGCTAAGTATTCTATGTTTAATTGTTTTAGTTTTTTTACCGCATGCTAGATATGATTATATTTTACTATTACCACTTTTAATTTTATCAATAAAAAATTTTAAACATATATTATTTAAATTTAACTTTGTTATAATTATTTACTATTTCTATTTTAATCGACTTATAAAACATTTTATTGGTTATGATCAAGTATATGAGATTGCAATATTTTTAATTTTTTTTATACAACTAATAGTTAATTTAATATATTTAAGGGGAAAAAATAATTTAGTACTAAAATAATAATTTTTATAAAGATTTATCGTCCATGTCCATGTCAATAATTATTCCTGCAAGAAATGAATCTCAAGTAATTTTAAACACAATAAAAAAAATTATAAATAAATTTAAAAAATTAAATTATGAAATAATTGTTATCAATGATTTTAGCACCGATGATACTTTTAATAAAGTAAAGAGATTAAAAAATCCAAAAGTAAAAATTTATAACAATATTAATCCTGGATTGGGTAATGCGATTAGATTGGGAATAAAAAAAGTAAAAAAAAAATATTTAACAATCTTTATGTCAGATTCCGCAGATGATATACAAAATTTAATAGAATATTATAAATTAAGTTTAATAAATTCTTATGATGGAATTTTTGGTTCACGTTTCATTAAAGGAGGAGTTACAAAAAATTATCCTAAAAAAAAACTTTTTTTAAATAGAGTAGCTAATTATTTTATTAAAATTTTGTTTATGTACAATTATAATGATTTTACTAATGCATTTAAGTGTTATAAAACAAAAAAAATTAAGAGAATTCCTAAACTAGAATCTGAAAGTTTTAATATATTTTTAGAATTACCTTTAAAGTTTATTATATTAAAAAATAAAATGAAAATAATTCCAACTCAATGGAAAGAGAGAAAAAAAGGTAAAACAAAATTTATAATTAAAGAACTTCACTCCCATTACTTAAAAACTTTAATAGATTGTTTTTTTTATAAATTATCTATTTATAAGTGATAAATTTTATTAATAAGGAGAGGTGGCCGAGTGGTTGAAGGCGCACGCTTGGAAAGCGTGTATAGGGGAAACTCTATCATGGGTTCGAATCCCATTCTCTCCGCCAAATCAGATGTCAAAAAAGGCGATTTTTAATCAAAAATTTTGAACTAGAAAAATTACAAAAAAAACAACCAATAAGCATTGATTTAATTGATTAATTTAAGCATACAATTTTGTTAGGTTTTATTAAAAAATCTAAAAATGATATAATTATTTTTTTCCAAAAAAACTAAATGACAAAAAATAATACAAATACTTATCAAGCAGACTCTATCAAAGTCTTAAAGGGATTAGAGGCAGTTCGTAAAAGACCCGGTATGTACATTGGTGATACAGACGATGGTACAGGATTGCATCATATGGTGTATGAAGTTGTTGATAACTCTATTGATGAAGCTTTAGCGGGTTATTGTAAAAAAATAGAAGTAAGTATTAATAATGATGGCTCAATTACCGTTCAGGACGATGGAAGAGGTATTCCAGTAGATATCCACAAAGGAGAAAAAAAGTCAGCAGCAGAAGTTATAATGACCCAATTGCACGCTGGAGGAAAATTTGATCATAATTCTTATAAAGTTTCGGGAGGCCTTCATGGAGTTGGTGTATCAGTTGTAAATGCTTTATCACAAAAGTTAGAGTTAAATATAGAAAGAGATGGTAAAAAATATTTTATAGAATTTGAAGATGGGGAGGCAAAAGCACCACTTAAAGTTTCTGGTAAATCCAAAAATAACGGAACTAAAATAAATTTTTTACCTTCAAAAGAGATATTTTCTTTAACAAAGTTTAGTTTTTTAATAATACAAAAAAGAATGAGAGAACTAGCATTTTTAAATAAGGGAATAAAAATTATTCTTAACGATTTTAGCCAAAAAAAATCAAAAAATGTTGAATTCAAATTTGATGGAGGAATTGTAGAATTTGTAGAATTTTTAGATGAAACTAGAGAAAAATTGAAAAATAAAAATGATAATGAATTATTTAGAAAGCCAATTTATATCGAAGGAATTAAAAATAATATTGATGTTCAGTGTTCTTTAAAATGGAATGCAGGCTATAATGAAGATGTATATCCATATACAAATAATATTTATCAAAAAGATGGTGGAACACATTTATTAGGCTTTAGAAGTGCACTTACTAGGGTTATTAACAAGTATGCATCAGAACAAAATTTGTTAAAAAAAAATAAAGTAAACCTTTCGGGTGATGATGTTAAAGAAGGTTTAACCTGTGTTTTGTCTGTAAAAATACCAGATCCTAAGTTTTCTTCTCAAACAAAGGATAAATTAGTATCTTCTGAAGTTAGAAATATTGTTGAAAATATAGTAAATGAAAAACTCTCTATATGGTTTGATCAAAATCCTGGAATATCAAAGATTATTTTAACAAAGATAATTCAAGCTGCCGTAGCTAGAGATGTAGCAAGAAAAGCAAGGGAAAATGTCAGAAGAAAAGGTGCTTTAGAACTTACAGGTTTACCTGGTAAATTAGCAGATTGTCAAAATTCAAAACAAGAAGGTACTGAATTATTTATTGTAGAGGGTGATTCCGCAGGTGGATCAGCAAAGCAGGGACGGAATAGGGAATATCAGGCAGTTCTACCGTTAAGAGGAAAAATCTTAAATACATTCACAGAAATAAATGGAACAAAAAAAAATGGTAATTTGAATGATTTAAGAACAAAATCTTTATCAAAGATGATTTCCTCAAATGAAATTGTAACTTTAATAAATGCATTGGGACTAGATCCTAAAAATGAAGAAATAGATTTAGAAGATTTAAGGTATGGAAAAATAATAATTATGACTGATGCTGATGTTGATGGTTCTCACATAAGAGCATTATTATTAACCTTTTTTAATAATAAGCCTTTTAATAAACTAATTGAACAGGGTCATATTTATTTAGCGCAACCTCCTTTATTTAAAATTAATAAAGGGTCAAAAGGAATATATATTAAAGATGAAGAAGATCTTGAAAATTATATTATCAAAAGTTCGAAAGATTTAAAAAAAATAAAAAAATCTTCAAAAGAATATGAAAAAGTTATTAAATATGAAAAATCTAAATTAAATATTCAAAGATTCAAAGGGCTCGGTGAAATGAATCCCGAAGAGCTTTGGAATACAACTTTAAATCCAGAAACAAGAAATTTACTTCAAGTACAATATTCAAAAAATTTACAAAAAGATCAGAATCTTATTCAAACTTTAATGGGCAATGATGTTGCTTCTAGAAAGGATTTTATTGTAGATAATGCAATTAATGTTGTTAATTTAGATATTTAAAATATGGAGTTTGGAAATACTTCTAAAACTTATTATTTGAATAAATTAACTTATGTAAATTTACGCTGGATAGCAATAATTGGTCAATTTATTACAATAAATTCTGTAAAATTTATATTTGAATTTGAATTTAATTTTATTCTTGCTAATGCAATCGTTTTTTTAGGAGCTTTAAGTAATATATTTTTAATTTTTTTTTTTAAAAAAAATCAATTATCAGATAAATTATCTTTGAATTTTCTTACATTGGATATAGCACAATTGAGTTTTCTATTATATTTAACAGGAGGCATAATAAATCCATTTTCAATTTTTATAATAATTCCAAGTATTTTTGCATCAAATAGTCTAAATATAAAAACAAATATCTTACTTATAATATTAACAATAATTTTAATTATTTTTTTAACTTTTTTTCATCAAGAACTTCCATCACCATTGAATAAATATATATTTAATAAACATTATTATTATGCAGTTCCCGTAGCATTAATAGTAGCTTTAATATTTTTAAGTTTTTTTGCTATTACATTTGGAAATGAGTCTAAAGTTAGAAAAGATGCATTAGACAAAATTCAAGAAGTAATTTCAAAAGAACACGAGTTAGTTTCGTTAGGTGGTCAAGCTGCAGCAGCAGCACATTCTTTAGGAACTCCTTTGTCTACAATAAAAATAATCTCTCAAGATTTATTTGACCAATTCAAAAATGAAAAAGATGTTAAAAAAGATCTTGAACTTTTAGTTAGTCAAGTAAATAGATGTAATGAAATTTTAAAAAAACTAACTCTGAATCCAAATATTGAAGATGATTTTATTGATAAAGATTTGAGTTTATACGATTATGTTAGAGAAATTGTAAACTCTTTTCAAGAAATTTCCGAAAAGAAATTTAATATTAATATTGAACAAAATTCTAATTCATTTGATATAAGAAAATCTATAGAAATAGTTTATGGTATTAGAAATTTCATAGGAAATGCAAATAAATTTGCAAAAAAAAATATATATATATCTATAATAAGTGACAGTGAAGTATCTTCAATTATAATTGAAGATGATGGTCCTGGTTTTTCTAAGGATATATACAATAAAATAGGAGAACCATATATAAAATCTATAAGCTCAAATGATAATAAAAAGTCAGGTTTAGGTTTAGGTATTTTTATTGGAAAAACATTATTAGAAAAAAATAATGCAAAACTTTTATTTAGAAATTCTGAAACGAGAGGTGGTGCAGAAATTAAAATAGAATGGTATAATAAAAATTTAATCGATGTTTAATGAAATTTTTTTTTATGTTCAAATAATCCACTTAATTGCTCAATCATAACATCACCTAATTCCTGAACATCAGAAATTTTAATTGCTTTTTTATAGTATCTTGATACGTCATGACCAATACCAATAGCTAGAATTTCTATATCACTTTTATTTTCTATAAATTTTACGATTTTTTTAAGATTTTTTTCAAGAAAATCTCCAGAATTTACCGATAAGGTAGAGTCATCAACTGGAGCTCCATCCGAAATTACCATAAGAATTTTTCTTTCTTCTTTTCTTTTTCCAAGTCTATTATATGCCCATGTAATAGCTTCTCCATCTATGTTTTCTTTTAATAATCCTTCTTTAAGCATTAATCCCAAATTTTTTTTTGATTGTCTCCAGTGGGTATCAGCTGATTTATAAATTATATGTCTTAAATCATTTAACCTTCCAGGATTTTTTGTTTTTCCAATTTTATTCCATTGTTCCCTACTTTTACCACCTTTCCAATTTTTTGTTGTGAAACCTAATATTTCAACTTTCACTGAACATCTTTCTAAAGTTCTTGATAAAATATCTGCACAAATTGCAGCAATGGTTATTGGTCTTCCTCTCATAGATCCAGAGTTATCAATTAACAATGTTACAACTGTATCTTTAAAATCTAAATCTTTTTCTTTTTTAAAAGATAAGGAGTTATAAGGATCAATTATTATTCTTGGCAATTTTGAACTATCTAATATTCCCTCTTCTAAATCAAAATTCCAAGCTCGATTTTGTTTAGCCATAAGTTGTCTTTGTAACTTATTTGCTAATTTTGTTATAAGGTCTTGAAAGCTTGTAAGTTGCTGATCTAAATTTTTTCTAAGTTTGAAAATTTCTTCTAAAGTTTCAAGATTTTCTGCTTTGGCAATTTCATCAAATTCTGTTGTAAAAATTTTGTATTCCTTATCACTTTCGGACAAATTTTTTTGTTGAACTATATTTTCTGAGTCTTGGTTTTCTGTATTCTGATCACCTAATTGATCATCTAATCTAAATTCATCAACATTATCAGTTCCATCTATTCCTTCACTTATACTATCTTCATCCTTTTTTTCTTCAGAATTATCATCTAAATCATTTTCATTTTCATTTGAATCATTTTTATCTTTTTGATTATCTTGTTCTTCTTCTTTGTTTTCTTGATTTTCTTCATTATTAAAAATTTCCATATTTTGTAATAATTCAGAGAATTTTGCATTATATAGTTCTTGATTTTCTAAATTCTCATTTAAATAATTAATATGTTTATCAAATGATTTTTTGAAATCTTCACCCCAAAAATTTAAAATTTCCTTATTCTTTTTGCTTAATTCTATTTTAAAAAATTTATTTAACATATAAATTTCAAATGCCTCAGAAATATTTACATCTTCCTTTTTTAAGATTTTTTCATTTTTCGAAGAATTTAATTTATTTTTGTAATTATCATAAAAATTTTTTGAAATACCTTTTAACATTCTCGATCCAAGTAACTCATACCTTATTTTTTCAGTTATTTTATATAAATTCTGACAAGATGATTTTTTTGGTAAATTTTTTTGAAATATTTCATTATTTGAAAATTTTATTTTTAATGCTTCTGAGTCTGTTTCAGCTCTAAGTTTTTTAAATTGATTTTTATCATTAATATCTTTCAGTTCACCAATTTGTATATTTTTATTATTTTCTGATTTTTTATCTTTTGTACTTATTTTGAAATCTTCAGAAATTACTTTATATGTAGATATTAAAGCCTGTTTAAATTTTTCTTTAATGATGTCTTCTTTATTCATTTATATCTGAATATTTATCATTGACTCTGGAAGATCCTCTCCAAAGCATCTTTGATAATATTCAGCAATAGTATTTTTTTCTGCATCATCACATTTATTTAAAAATGTAACTCTAAATGCATATCCTGTATCTTTAAAAATTTCAGAGTTTTCAGCCCAATGTAGAACTGTTCTTGGACTCATTACAGTAGATATATCACCAGCCACAAAACCTTTTCTCGTTAAAGATGCAACTTTTATCATATTTGAAACCTTATCTTTTCCCTTTGAATTATTTAAATTTTTATTTTTAGCTAGCACTATTTCCATTTCTTTTTCATGAATAAGATAGTTTAGAGTTGTAACAATATTCCATCTATCCATTTGAGCCTGATTTATTTGTTGTGTTCCAGTATATAAACCCGTTGTATCACCTAATCCAACAGTATTTGCTGTTGCAAAAAGCCTGAAGTAACTATTTGGTTTAATAACTTTATTTTTTTCAAGTAGAGTTAAACCGCCTTCAGCTTCGAGAACTTTAGTTAATAAAAAAGCAACATCAGGCCTCATAGCGTCATATTCATCAAAAATAAGTGCAACAGGATTTTGAATCGACCAAGGAAGAATTCCTTCATGAAACTCAGTAATTTGTTTTCCATCTTTGATTACTATCGCATCTTTTCCAATTAAATCTATTCTACTTATATGTGAGTCTAAATTAATTCTTACACAGGGCCAGTTCAATCTTGCAGCAACTTGAGTTATATGAGTTGATTTTCCTGTTCCGTGATAACCGGCTATCAAAGCTCTTTTGTTATATTTAAATCCTGCAAGGATTGCTAAGGTAGTGTCTTTATCAAACTTATAATGTTTATCTAACTCAGGAACTAAATCATTTTTATTTGAAAAAGCCTCAACTTCCATATCACTTTCGAAACCAAAAGTTTGTTTAACAGATAGTTTTATATCCGGTTTTATATTTAAATCAGGTGTCAATTTTTTTCTTATATGTGTTTTTAAGCTGAGTATAAGCTAGTGTAATTACTTTAAGCTTTTCCTCGAATTTTTTATTTCCCGCATTCATATCAGGATGAAATTTTTTGACAAGCATTTTAAATTTTTCTTGTATTTTTTCCCATTTTATACCAACGGCAGTCCCAAGTATATCAAAGGCTTTTATGTCGCTATTATTGAATTTAAATTTATTCATATTATTAAAATCATTATTGAATTTAAATTTATCCATTTCATCTTTAAGAGTATTGCTCCATAAAACTTTAAAAAAATTATCAGATGAACTAAAACTTTGTGTTGGTTTATGCCAAGTCATATCAGACTTTAAAAATTCTATTATTTGATGATTGTCCATACCTGAAAAATAATTCCAACTTTTATTAAATTCTTTGACATGTTCTAAACACAGTAATCTAAAATTTTTGCTATTATCCCTTTCTTTTGGTGCTTTATAGAGACCTTCTTTAGAACAATTATTCCAATCACAAATATTTTTCATGTTATATTATATTTTATATCATGAATATTAATCAACTTTCAGAAATTATAAAAACAAAGATTTTAAATGATGAGTTAATAAAAAAACTTGAAATAGAGGACAAATCTTATCTACACAAAAATCATAAATCGAGAGAGCCTGGAAAATTTCATATAAAATTAACAATAGAGTCTACTGAACTTCAAAATAAAGACAAAATATATTCAAATAGATATATATATAAGATACTCGAAGAAGAAATGAAATTTTATATACACTCTTTGCAAATAGAGTTTGTTTAACTTTTATATAAGTAATTTTTTAATTTTTTTGGATCAATATGAAAGTCAGTTTTAATTTTTCCAAAATCTTTAATTAATATTAAATTTATTTTTTCTGACATATTTTTTTTGTCAGATTTCATAAAATAAATTATTTTATTAATTTGTTTCTTATTAAATAACTTTTCTAATCTTTTGATGGTATCAATTTTATTTATATGTTTAGTGATAATTGCTAATTTATTTTTTGATAGTAAATTATAGTGATGGCTTAATTTAATAGCCTTTTTAATACCAATAATAACTGCTTCACCATGATTAAGTTTTTTTGAATAATTTAAAGTAGATTCATATGCATGAGCAAAAGTATGTCCAAGGTTTAAAACCTTACGCAAATTATTTTCTTTCTCATCTTTTTCAACAATTTTTTTTTTTAACTTACAACTATCTACTATTGCTTTTTCAATAAATGGTGACTTTAATTTTAATATTTGTTTTATATTTTTATCTAAATAAACAAAATTTTTCTTGCTATCAATTAAACTACTTTTTAATATTTCGGCATATCCACATATAATTTCTCTATCAGGCAATGATTTCAAAACATTAATATCTGAAATTACTAATTCTGGTTGATAGAAACTTCCAATTAAATTTTTACCAAATTTATTGTTAATTCCAGTTTTGCCCCCAATAGATGAGTCCACTTGAGCTAAAAGTGTTGTTGGAATATTGATAAATTTAATACCTCTCTTGTAGGTGCTTGATGCAAAACCTACAACATCACCGACAATTCCTCCACCAAAAGAAATTACACAGTCTTCTCTATTAAACCTATTTTTAAATAAAATCTTGTGAATTTTATCAATACTTTTGAAATTTTTATTTTTTTCATTTGAATAAAATTTATGAAAAAATAATTTTTTTTTCTTTAAATTTTTTTTTAATATAGATTTAAATTTGTTTGGTACATTTTTATCTAAAACTACTAAACATTTTTCAAATGTTATTTTTTTATTAGATAAAATATTTGAAATATTTTTTATAATATTAAATCCTACTACTATTGAATATTTCTTTGTTTTTGTATTTATTAAAATGTTATTTGTTTTCATAAATTTTGACTATTTTTTGTACAATTTGTTTCTTATCTAATTTATCACAATTTATTTTATAATCAGACAAATTATATATTTTTGCTCTTTCATTAATTAACTTTTTCATTTCAAAAGAATTAAGTTTCATAGCTATGGGCCTTTTTTTACTTTTATTAATTCTTTGCATTAAAGTTTCCATTTTCCAATTTAACCATATTGTCGAACAACTTTTAGAGCATTGTTTTCTAATCGAATTGTTAATAAAACCTCCACCTCCAAGAGAAATAATTTTATTTTCTAATTTTAATTTATCGATTGATATTTTTTTTTCAATTTCCCTAAAATAACTTTCACCTTTTTTTTTAAATATGTCAGAAATTGTGTTATTTTCTATCATTTCAATTTTTCTGTCTATATCAATGAATTCTAAATTCATCTCTTTTGATAAAAGTTTACCAATAGATGATTTTCCTGACCCCATCATACCAATTAATACAATGTTTTTTTTCGATTTCATGAGCTTCTATATTGAAAAAACACAAATATGTCTTATTTTGAAATTAGTTAACGTATATGCAATTTACAAAAAATACAAGCAAAGGCAAACCTTTTGGTGCTGGAAAGATTTTAATTAAAATTATTTTAGTTATTTTTGTACTTTTTTTAGGAGTATTTATTATTGATAAGATTGATTTGCCTTCTCCGTCAAAAAAAATTGAAAAAATTATATCTAATGAAAATTTTAAAACAATTAAATAGACTCTTTCTTATCTTAGTCTTATCGACAGTTTTAATTCAAACAACTTTTGCAGATGAAAAAATAACTAATATTTGGAAGACTATTGAAACCAAAAAAACTGCAAATGAAAATATTAAAGAAGATGTAAAAATAGACTCAAATAAAATTCAAGGAATTAAAATTAAATTAAATGATGATGATATAATTGTTAATAATGAATTAGATAAGTCTAAAGAATTATTGGCTGGTTTATTTGATCCTGCAGATAATGATCTTAACTTAAATATGTGGACTAATAGTAATGGCAGTGAAGTAAAAAATTTACTAGAAAAATTAAATTCAAAAGAACTATCTAGCTTTTCTAAAAAGATAATGGATATAGCTTTACTAACAAATTCATATTTGCCAGAAAGTGATATTTCTTCAAAAGAATTTTTAAATTTTACAATTGAACATCTATTAAATATGAAAGATTATGACTTAATAAAAAAGTTTGTTACTAAAAATCCTGACATAGATAATAAAGAAAAACTAGTTCGAGTAATAGTAGATTATCATTTATCTAATTTCGAAATAGAAAAATCTTGTGATTTTTTTAAAAATATTAATTTAATTAGTGACGAATATTTAGACTATTTTAAAATTTACTGCTTAATTAATGAAAATCAAAATGAACAAGCGCAGCTTTTATTTGATTTAAAATCAGAAGTTGAGACTTTAGATGATTTTTTTGTAAAAAAATTTGAAGTTTTGATGGGTTATGAAGAAAGTAATTACATTGTTTCAGATGATAATATACTTTATTTTCATCTTTCACACAAAACAGATAAAAATTTTGTCTATCTACCTCAAGTAGATTCACCAGAGTTCATATGGAATTATTTTTCAAATTCAAATTTATTCGAAAATCTAAAGTTTTTAGATTTAAAAAATATTGAACAAATAAAATTTATGGAAAAAGCAACAAATGAGGAGATATTTGATGAAAAAGAATTGTTGAATTTATATAAAAAGTTTAGCTTTGATATTGATAACCTATTAAATGCTAAAAAAAATTATAAAACTTTAGTTGATTACGAAGGAAGAGCGCTTTTATATCAAAGATTACTTTTAGCAGATAATTTGGAAAATAAACTTGATATATCTTCAAAACTTAAAAAATCTTTTGATAAATCAAATTTGCCTAAAGCATTTGATGAGGAACTTTCTTATATGCTTAAAAAAATGGAAGAAAGAGAAATTCCTACTAATTTTTTAACATTTTATAATCAAAATAAAGAAGTAAAAAAACATAAAAAAACAAAAATAAAATTTAATAATAAAGTTCTGCATCAATCAAAAGCCATAAATTACTTTCAAAATAAAACTAGCCTCAAAAAAACAGAAAAAATAGTTAATGACATATTAAAAAAAATAAAAAAAAATAAAAAATATTCCTTTTCCTCAAAAGATATTTTGATGTTAGAATCTTTAAAATCTGATGGTATTAAAATTTTAGAAGAAAATGCAAATTTGTATGAATATAACTCACAAATATCATCAGAAATTAAATCAATGATAGAAAATGAGGAAACAGGCTTAATTTTACTCAAAATTGTTGAAATTATTGGACAAAATGAGATTGAAAACTTGGATAGAGATACTCTAAGTTATGTGGCCGAAATAATGAGTGAATTAAAATTAATTAATTTAAGAAACGAATTATTATTAAAAGTTCTTCCTTTAAAAGTTTAAATAATATAATAAAATTATTTATGACAATTAGAAGTATTTTAACTGAACCTAACAAAATTTTAAGACAAGTTTCCAAACCAGTTGAGTCTGTAAAAAAAGAAGAGCAAAAGTTAATGGATGATATGCTAGAAACTATGTACAATGCTAATGGAATTGGTTTAGCTGCTATTCAAATTGGAATACCAAAAAGAATTATAGTAATGGATATCTCAAGAAACGAAGAAGAAAAAAAACCAATGTATTTTGTAAATCCAGTTATTGATAATAAAGATAAAGAAAATATAACCTACGAAGAAGGATGTCTTTCTGTACCTAATTATTTTGCAGAAGTTGATAGACCTAAAAAATGTAGAGTACAATATTTAGATTATAATGGAGAAAAAAAAGCTCTCGTTGCTGATGGCCTTCTAGCAACTTGCATTCAACATGAAATGGATCATTTAGAAGGTATTTTATTTATAGACTACTTATCAAAATTAAAAAAAACAATGATTGTAAAAAAACTTTCTAAACAAAAAGAAAGACCTGACAGAATTATTGTTTAACTTATGAATAAAAAAATAGTATTCATGGGTACACCAAGTATTTCGGGTCATATACTAAAGTCACTTTATCAAAACGGATATGATATAGAAGTAGTATACACGCAGCCTCCTATTGCCTCAAATAGAGGGCAAAAAGTAAATAAGTCTTCAGTTCACTTAATTTCCGAAACTCTTAATTTATCAATAAGAACACCAACTTCTCTAAATAATGAAGAAGAAATAAATTTTTTAAAAAGTAAGGATATAAGTCTTGGGATTGTAGTTGCTTATGGACAAATTTTAAAAAAGGAATTTTTAAATATTCCAAAATATGGTTGGATCAACATACATTATTCGCTTTTGCCAAAATTTAGAGGCGCAGCTCCTATTCAAAGAGCAATAATGGAAAATGAAAAGTATACAGGAATTTCCATGATGAAAATGAATGAAAGTTTAGATGCGGGTCCAATTTGTAATCAATATCAATTAAAAATATTAGAAAATGAAAATAGCGAAGATTTATCGATTAGATTGTCTGATTTGGCCTCAAAAAAAATTTTAGAAAACATTGATAGAATTTTTGAAGGTAATGCAGTTTTTATTGATCAAGATCATAGCAAATCTACATATGCGAAAAAAATTGAAAAAGAGGAAGGTAAAATTAATTGGAATGATAGTAATGAAAAAATTGTAGCAAAAATTAATGGTTTATATCCTAACCCTGGAAGTTGGTTTATGCTTAAGGGAGAAAGATATAAAATCCTGAAAGCCGAAATATCAAATTTGAAAGGAAATCCTGGAGAAGTTTTATCACAGAACTTAGATGTTGGTTGTAGAAACGATTCAATTAAAATAATTGAAATTCAAAAACAAGGTAAAAAAATTCAAAAATCAAAAGAATTTTTGCTTGGTAATCCAATTGAAAATGGAGCAAGTTTAAATTGAATAATGTTTAGGTATCAAATTTTAGTTGAATATATAGGAACATCTTTTGTGGGCTGGCAAGTTCAAAAAAAAGGAATTTCTATACAAAAAATAATTCAATCAGTTTTATCAAGATTATTAAAACAGAAAATTTTATTATATGGATCAGGTAGAACAGATGCGGGAGTTCATGCACTTGAGCAATCAGCTCATTTTGATTTAAAAGAAAAAATTCAAAATATTGAAAAATTTGTAAAGTCTTTAAATTATTTTTTAAATCCAAAAAAAATCTCAATAATAAATATTAAAAAAAGAAATATAAATTTTCATGCAAGATTTTCGGCAAAAGAAAGGTCTTATATTTATTTAATACAAAATAGGATTTCACCTTCTATAATAAATAAAAATAAAGAATGGCATATAAGAAAAAAACTAGATTTAGATCTAATTAAAAAGGGATCTAAAAAATTAATTGGTACTCATGATTTCTCCACTTATAGAGCTTCTAATTGCAATGCAAATTCACCAATAAGAACATTAAATAAAGTGCTTGTAAAAAAATCAAAAAATCAAATAAAATTTAATTTTAAATCAAGGTCATTTTTAAAAAATCAAGTTAGATCTATGGTTGGATGTTTGAAGTTACTAGGAGAAAAAAAATGGACTCTTAAAAAATTTGAAAAAGTAATGAAATCAAAAAATAGAAAAAATTGCGCCCCCCCCGCTCCAGCTCATGGTTTATATTTAGAAAAAGTTACTTATTAGTTTTTTTTTTCTTTTTTATTCTCCACCTAGACCCTTCTCTTACAATGAAGCCACAACAATTTTTACTTCTACACTTACATGGAAAATCTTCAAAATCTTTATCAAAGCTAAAACCATAATCATATGATAGTTCATCACCTTTTTTTATATCTTTAATTGAACTAATCCAAAGTTTTAAACCTTTCCCTCTAACTTCACAATTTGGATTACATGAATGATTTATAAGTCTTGCTGCATTGTATTTAAAATCTCCATCAAGGTCATATCTATTATTTAGATTATATAAATATATTGCTTTACCATTATCAAATTTTGGATTTTCATCTGTTTGTTTTTTTGTAATTATTTTGCCAATATAATTAATTATTTTAGTTCCATTTTTTATGTCTTTATTTGCAAAAAGACCTTTTCTATTAATTTTAGAGAAACCTTCTTTGTATAATTTCATGAAATTTACTTATTAAATTCTAAAAGTGCGTTTACATGATAATCGGCACTTTCTGCAAGTGCTTTTAAGTCATACCCGCCTTCTAAAATTGAAACAACTTTTCCATTTGTAAACTTTTTTGTAGACATAAGGGTTCTTTTAGTAATTTCATAAAAATCATTTGAATTAAGTTGAAATTGAGCTAGAGGATCGTTTTTATGAGCATCAAAACCAGCTGAAAATATAATAAATTCAGGCTTAAATTCGATCAATTTTTTAATCACATGATCATATGCATTTAAATATTCTTCAGAATTTGTTCCAGCGGGAAGAGGGATATTTAAAGAATTATTAAATTTACCTTTATCATTTTCTGATCCTCCTCCAGGATAAAATGGATATTGATGAGTTGATATGTATAAAACTTTTTTATTGTCATAAAAAATGTCGTAGGTTCCATTTCCCCAATGGACATCAAAATCTATAATAGCAACTTTGTTATAATTATACTTTTCAATTAAGTAGTTGGCTCCACAACCAACATTATTATAAATGCAAAATCCCATAGCTTTTTGTTTTTCAGCATGATGTCCTGGTGGCCTTACGGCACAAAATGCATTATTAAATTTTTTATTTTCAATTCCATCTATCGCAGAAATTATTGATCCTACAGCATTTTTTGTGGCATCCTTGCTTCCAGGTGAAACAATAGTATCTCCATCAAGAAAATTTAATCCCGAATTAGGAAAAGATTTTTTAACTTCTAAAACATATCTTGATGTATGTGTTGATTCTAAAAGAGTCTCATCAAATTCTTTACTTTTTTCCCAGATTAAATTTTCATTTTTTTTTAACCTATTGATCACGTAAGTTACTCTATCAGGTTGCTCTGGGTGTCCATTTCCAGTTAAGTGATTTATTGAACTATCAGATGTGACTATCGCAGTTTTCACTTAAAGTAATTCTTTAAAATATTTGAATATATTAAAGTTAAGTTTTTTAAATCTGAAATTGAAGTTCTTTCATTTACTTGGTGAATACTGTTATTTCTTAAACCTAGTTCAAGTCTTGGAATTGAACCCAAAAAACGACTATCACTAGTTCCACCTCTACAATTTAATTTTGCTGTAAGTTTAGTTACTTTTTTAACAACTTTTTTAACCATATGAATATCTTTATTTGGTTCAGTATAAAAAGCTTCACCACTTACTTTATATTCTATTTTAGTTTTACATTTTTGTTTTTTTGCAACTGAATTAATTATTTTGTTTAGTTTTTTTTTTAAAGCAGATGATTTGTATTTAGAGTTAAATCTCACATTAAATTTTGCACTTGCAGATTGAGGCACTACATTTTCTGATAAATTATCGACATTCATTTTGGTAAATTCTAGATTAGATGGTGGCATGTATTTAGTTCCACTATCTAAAGGAGAACTTTTTAACTTTGCAATTATTTTAGCTAAAGCTGTGCAAGGATTAATATAAGAGCCATGAAATGCTGAGTGACCACTTTTTCCATATACAGTTATAATTCCATTCATAGAACCACGTCTTCCAATTCTTATTTCATCTCCAACTGATTTGTTTGAAGATGGTTCTCCCACCACAGAAAAATCTATTTTTTCACCTTTTTTTCTTAAGTATTTCATAACTGCTGGACATCCATAGCCTGTAGTTTCTTCGTCTGCAGAAATAATAATCGAAATAGATCCTTTAAATTTATTATTTTTTATAAAATTACTCACCGCACTTATCCAGCAAGCTATACCACCCTTCATATCTTGAGCGCCTCTGCCGTTTAGATATCCTTTGCTTACAACAGCTTTAAAAGGTGGAAGTTTCCAGTTATTCAGATTTGCAACAACATCTGTATGACCTAAATACATAATATGAGGCTTTGATTTACCATATCTTGCATATAGATTGAGAGCTGGTTTTAATCCAGTTCCCCTTGATTTTATTATAGTGCATTTAAAACCGATAGCAGTTAATTTCTTAGATAAGAATTTCATTATACCCTTATCCTCTGTTTTGATGGTAGGAAATCTTATTAGCTCTTGAGCTAATTTTATTTGATTATAAGTTTTCATTAATCTATTCTCTTAATAGATCATTAATAGATGTTTTTGATCTTGTTTTTTCATCAACTTGTTTAATTATTACAGCACAATATAAAGAAGGTGCTGTAGGATTATTTTTATCAGGTAACGAACCTGGCACTACCACTGAATAAGGTGGAATTTTTCCATATGTTATCTCACCTGTTTTTCTATTAACTATTTTTGTAGATTGTCCTATATACATACCCATACTTAAAACTGAACCTTCTCCAACAATAACGCCCTCGACAACTTCTGACATTGCTCCAAGGAAAACATTATCTTCAATGATTGTAGGCAAAGCTTGAGCAGGTTCCAAAACTCCTCCAACTCCAGTGCCTGCTGATATATGACAATTTTTTCCAATTTGGCAGCAACTACCTGCTCTAGCAAAAGTATCTATCATCGTCCCTTCATCTATATAAGCTCCAATGTTTACATAACATGGCATCAAGACCACATTCTTTCCTACAAATGAACCTTTTCTAACAGGTGAATTTGGAACCATTCTAAAACCAGCTTTTTCATGATCTTCTTTTGTCCAGCCAGCTGTTTTTCCTTTTAGCAAATGAGCTTTATCATACCAACTACTATATGGCCCATTTAAGTTTTCCATAGGGTAAATTCTAAAACTTAGCATTATAGCCTTTTTAATATGTTGGTGTGTCACCCACTCTCCATTTATTTTTTCAGCAACCCTTACTTTACCGCTATCTAAATCTTCTATTATTTGATTAATAGCATCTTTTAAATTTTGTTCTGAACTTTGATTTATTTTGTCTCTTTTTTCCCAAGCATCATTAATAATATTTTCTATACTCATAATTTTATGAGTTTTTTAATAACCTTATTTCTTTTAAAAATAAAGAAAGATTTTTAATTTTATAATCAATAAAATCTTTTTCAGAGTCTTTTTTACCCCAATATTCATTATTGATTAGCCAAACTGTTGTACTTCCTCTTTCTTTGGCAATTGATAGATTTTTAGCAATATCTTCGATGTAAAGTGTCTCATTAGGATTAATATTAAATTTTTCTACCATTAAATCAAATGCCTTAGCTTCTGGTTTTGGATGAAATTCTGCATCAACAATATCAAAAATGCCATCAAATAAGTCATCTATACCAAGATGAGTAGTTATATTTTTAACATGCTCTCTAGAACCATTGGTAAACACAAATTTTTTAATATTTAATTTTTCTAACTCTTCTCTTAAAGCTAAATCTTTTTTCATAAATGATAAATCGATGTCATGAACATATTTTAAAAATTCCTCTGGGAGAATATCATGATGTATCATTAATCCGTTAAGACTTGTGTTATATTTATGGAAGTAATTTGTTTGAAGTTCCTTTGCTTTTATCAAATCTATATTTAATTTTTTTGATATATATTCAGTCATTTTTTTACTGACTTGACCGAATACAGCCTCTAGATCTTGATATAAAACTCCGTCGCAATCAAATAGAATATTTTTTATATTTTTCATTTTCTAATTAATGTGCCGGCTCCTTTATCAGAAAATAGTTCAAATAAAATTGAGTGAGGCTTTCTTCCATCCATAATTACTACTCCAGTTACTCCATTATTTACAGAATCTAAACATGTGTTAATTTTTGGTATCATACCTTCTGTAATAGTTTCGTCTTGAATCATTTCAAGAATTTCTGATGAGGAAATCTCTTCAATTAAATTTTTTTCCTTATTTAAAACACCCTGTACATTTGTCATTAAAAGTAATCTTCTTGATTTTAAAGATTTTGCAACAGCTCCCGCAGCTGTATCTCCATTAATATTGTAAGTTTGTTTATTTTTTCCTAATCCCAAAGGAGAGATAATAGGAATTAAATTTTTTTTTAATATATCTTCTATAATATTAATATTAATATTAATTGGAATTCCAACAAAACCAAGTTCTTCTGCCTCAGGAATAACTTCAATAATATTATTATTCTTAGTATTTATTGAGACTGCTTCAGAACCTATTTTTTTTAAAGAATCAACAATATCTTTATTAAAATCAATAAGAACATCTTCAACTATATTTATAATTTTTTCATCTGTTACCCTAAGACCTCTAATAAATTTTGATTGAATATTTGATTTATCTAGCTCTCTTTTTATTCTTGGACCACCACCATGAACCACTATAATTGAAAGACCTAATTTTTTTAATACGCTTATATCTGCTATAAAATTATTAAATATATTTCTATCAATAAAAACATTTCCTCCATATTTAATAACTATTAAATCATTTTTATATTTTTCTATGTATTTTTTAACCTCTTCGATGGAAGGACCATCTTTTGGTATAATTTTTTCTAAATCCATTACTTAAGTGGTTTTAACCTTAGTCTTTCTCATTACAAGATATTGCTGAAGCATTTGTAAGCAGTTGTTTACAGTCCAGTAAATTACTAGGCCACTTGGGAATGGAGCAAGAATTATTACCAAAAATAAAGGAAAGAACATAAATATTTTTGCTTGTATAGGATCAGGAGGAGTAGGATTTAATTTTTGTTGAATATACATCGATACACCCATTGCGATCGGCCAAGCCCCAATAATTAAAAATGATGGAGGATCCCAAGGTATTAGACCGAATAAATTAAAAATTGACGTAGGGTCTCTTTCACTTAAATCTTTAATCCAACCAAAGAAAGGCTCATGTCTACCATCTAAGGTCACAAATAATACTTTGTATAAGGCGAAGAAAATAAAAATCATTGGTAATATTGGTAAACATCCGCTCATAGGATTTACTTTTTCACGCTTATATAAAGCCATCATTTCCTGCTGAAGTTTCATTTTATCTTCTTTGTGAAGTTCTTTTAATCTTTTCATTTCGGGCTGCAGCAACTTCATTCTTGACATGCTTTTAAAACTAAGTTGGGCTAAAGGAAATAAAGCTATTCTAATACAAATTGTTACAGCAATAATTGCTAGGCCATAATTACCTAAAAGTTTAAAGAAGTAATCTAAAGCAAACCACATTGGTTTTGTTAAAAAATATAGATAGCCCCAGTCAATTACCAAATCTAATTTTTCAATATTTAGATTTTTAGCATAGTTGTCTATAACTCTTACTTCTTTGGCAGCAATTAAAACTTTTATTTCATTTGATTTAGCTTCATTTGCTCTTATCTCTGTCGCATTAGTTTCAATGAAATTAGCTCTAAATTTATTTTTGTAATCAAAATCACTTCTAAAACTTCTATTTTCTTGAGGCATCAAACTAGTTATCCAGTACTTGTCAGTAATTCCTAGCCATCCTTTGTCAGCATTAATAGAGTATGATTTTTCTTGAATATCATCATAATCTTTTTCAACAAGCTCAGAATTAAAAACACCTAGCGGACCTTCATGTAAAATAAAAAAATTTGTTATTTCTGGTATTTCATTTCTAATAATCTGCCCATAAGGATAAAAATTATATGTCTTTTCAGAGTTATTAATTATGTTCTGATTTATTTTGAATAAGTATTGATTATCAATACTTATTTTTTTTTCAAATTTTATGTTTTGGTTATTTGACCAGACTAATTTTATAGGGGAGTTTGGAGTAAGTTTATTATTTCCTTCAACTTTCCATATTGATTTAGTGTTAGGAACATCAATATTTTTATTTGTTGTGGCCCAGCCAGTTTCTACATAATATCCATTCTGAACTTTTCTTGGACTCAATAAAATAATATTTTCATCCCCGTTCAGGGTTTTTTTAAAATTTTTAAATTCTAAATTATCAATTACACTACCAGTTAATGAAATTGAGCCTTTAATATTGTCATTTTCAAATATAATACTTTTATTTTCTTTTAGAGCTTCTTCTCTTGAAATTTTTAATGTTTCATCATTTTGATCTAAAGAAGGGGCGTCAGTATTTTTTGCTTCAATAGTTGTGCTAGTATTTTTTTGAGTTAATTTTGGATCTTGAGGTGTAGGTGCAAAAAATAGTCCATATAGTATTATAACTGCAGCACTTAAGGAAATTGCGGCTATTACATTTTTTGTATCCATCTTTATTTACTCTTCTTTTTGACTGGGTCAAATCCTTCTCCACCTCCCAAAAATTTAATTGGGTGACAAGAAAATATTCTTTTTATTCCTTTTACCGTTCCTTTGATAACACCATGTTCATTTAAGCTATCAATAAAATATTCAGAACAAGTAGGCAAATACCTGCAACTAGGTGTTAAAAAAGGAGATATAAAAATTTTATAAATTTTAATAATTTTTATTAATATGATTTTTATAAATTTCATTATTTTATTTTTTCAAATTCATTAAATAAGGTTTGTTTAATATTCTGATATGAGTCTTTTAAAATAGAAGATCTTGCAATAAGTAAATAACAATAGTTTAAATTAATATTTATTTTTTTAGTTGCATCATTCATAATATTTCTGAGTCTTCTTTTAATTTTATTTCTTTTTACAGCGTTACCAATTTTTTTTTTAGTTACAAAACTTATGTTTAATTTTTTATTATCTTTATCAGATAACTCTCTAAAGAAAATTGTTAAATATTTGTTGGATAACTTTTTTCCATCAAGAATTGATCTAAAATCCTCATTCTTTGAAAGACTAGTTATTTTGCTTTTCATTAAACAGTAAGTTTTTTTCTACCTTTGCTTCTTCTTCTTTTTAGCAATTTTCTTCCACCCTTAGTCTTCATTTTTGCTCTGAAACCTACTGATTTTTTTCTTTTTCGATTGCTTGGTTGATATGTTCGTTTCATTGTTAGTTTATTTAATGTTAAATTTCGGTAGTTATACAAATATATGTATATAAGTACAGCTATTTTTAATAAGTTTAAAATAAGTGAATCAAGAAAAAAAAATTAAATTACTTTTAGGTACAGCTTATCTTTTGATTGTTTTTGTTTTTTTATGGATTTTTTTTAGCAATTTTTCAATAAAAGATTTTTCAAGCTATGAATTAATAAAGATTAATAGAGATACTTTAGAAGAATTAAAAAATAGTAATATTCTAATATCCTGTGTAATATTTTTCATAGGAACTATTATTTGGGTTCTTCTTTTAGGATTTGGATCACCTATATTACTTGTTAGTGGATTTATTTTTGGTAAATGGTTAGGCACATTGCTAGCAGCTTTTGGTTTATCTGTTGGAGCCGCTTTACTTTATGTTTTTGCAAATTATTTTTTAAAAGATATAGTCCATAAAAAATTCTCATCAAGATTTTATAACTTAACGGATAAATTTAAAAAAAATGAATTTGTGTTTTTTTTAATTTATAGATTCGTAGGCGGGATTCCTTTTTTTATTTCAAATATTTTGCCAACTATTTTTAATGTTAAACTTAAAAATTTCTTTTTTGGATCTCTTATAGGCATGACGCCACATATAATTAAAAGAATTTTTTTATCTAATAAATTTGTCATCGAGCGAATTAAAATACTAATACTCCTAAAATTACAAGTAATAATAATCCAATTATAGATTGATTTCTAAATGTTCTCATTTCTAATTTTTTAATATTTAGTTCGCTATATGAGTTTGAATCTTGAGGTATTTTACCACTAGCTAGATAGTTTAGAGCTTGGTTTGCTTTGTCCATTACTTCAGGTAAGTTTGGCATACGTTTAATAACTTCAGCAGTATCTTTCAGAGTTTCATTAAGGGAATTAATTGGATCTTTAGTTTCTTTAAGCCATTTTTCTAAAACTGGTTTTGAGGTCTCCCAAATATTTGTTTCAGGATTTAGTTTTCTTGCTACACCTTCAACTACAACCATAGTTTTTTGGAGCATTAGTAATTGAGGTTGAGTTTGCATATTAAATTTCTCTGTAACATCAAACAGTTGTTTAAGTAATTTTCCTCCAGATATATCTTTTACCGAATGTCCAAAAATTGGTTCTCCTATAGATCTCAAAGCTTGTGCAAGGTCATTAACCGGAACATTTTTAGGGACCAATCCTGCTACCAAATGAACCTCAGCAACTTTTTTATAATCTCTTTGAATAAAGCCATATAAAATTTCTGCTAAAAATCTTTGACTCAATTTATCTAATCTACCCATAATCCCGAAATCAATAGGAACAATTTGTCCACCATTATCAATAAAAATGTTGCCTTGATGCATATCTGCATGAAAAAAACCGTCCCTAACAGCATGTCTTAAAAAATGTTGAATTATATCTGATGCTATTTTTTTAGTATCTATAGATTTTTCTTCTAATTTTTCTCTTTCTCTAATTGAAATTCCATCAATCCAATCAAGAGTCATGATATTTTCGCTCGTAAAATTCCAATAAATCCTAGGAACTTTAAATCCAGCATCATTTTTTGTATTTTCAGCATATTCATTTGCTGCTGCCGCTTCAAATCTTAGATCCATTTCTAAATTTGTTATTTCTTTTAATAAAAAAACAACTTCAATTAATTTTAATCTCTTAGTTTTTTTAATAAATGACTCTATAAAAAACGCAAAAAGCATTAGAGCATCTATTTCTTCATTAAAAATTTTTTTTATATCAGGTCTTAGTATTTTAATTGCAACATCCTTAATTGTGCCATTATCATTAATTTTAGCTTTATGAACTTGAGCAATTGATGCTGCTGCAATTGGTTCACTTAAATTAATTATAGAGCTATAATTTTCATTTCCCAGATCTTTTTTTATCATCTCCTTTGCTATAGATTGTTCAAATGGAGGAAGTTTATCTTGAAGGGTTTCTAGATGTTTTGATAATTTTTCCCCAATAATATCTGGTCTTGTAGCTAAAAATTGACCAAGTTTTATAAAAGTAGTTCCCATTGATTGTAATGAGTCTGATAACCTTTTTCCCTCATTATCATTTTTATTGATTTTTCTATTTCTAACTAATGAAAATCCTAATATTTTAAATATTATTTTTACTGACGGAGGCGGATTAATAAAATTAGAAACAATTACTAATGCATCAGATTTTGCAAGCTTTCTGCCTAATTTAAATAAAGTAATTATTTTTTTTATCATTAAATTTTCCATCCCGAATGAATTGACACTATTCCGCCAGATAAGTTTCTATAACTACAGTTTTCAAATTTATTTTGTTTCATTAAATCTATAAGCTCTTCCTGATTAACAAACTCATCAATACTTTTTATTAAATATTCATAAGGTTCTTTTTGACCTACAATTAGTTTTCCAACTTTAGGTATTATTTTAGAATAATATTTATAAATTAATTCTAAATTAAAATTCTGAATTTTAGAAAATTCTAGACAAAGATATCTTCCACCAGGTTTTAAAATTCTGTAAGCTTCGGATATTGATTTGTTCAAGTTCTTTGTATTTCTAAGTCCAAAACTTATTGTATAATAATCAAAAGAATTTTCTTTAAAAGGAAGTTTTTCAGCAGAGCCAATAATCCAATTAATATTTTTATATATTTTTAGTTTTTCTTTACCTTGATTAATCATGCCTATATTGGGATCTACACACGTTATATTTTCATTATTTTTTGTTAAGTCTAAAAATAATTTTGCAATATCTCCAGTTCCACATGCCACATCGATTAGATTTTTATCATTAGAAGGCTTCATCCAATTCATAAGATTCTTTTTCCATACTCGATGAATACCAAAAGACATAAAATCATTCATAAGATCATACTTGCTGTAGACCTTATTAAATACATTTTCAACTAGTCCTTTTTTATTTTGAAGATATTGTTGCATATAAAAATAAATAAATATTAATATAGTATTAAATGCCAGAATTGCCAGAAGTAGAAATTGTCAAACAATCTTTGAATAAGAAGATTAAGGGAAAAATTATTCAAAAAGTATCAGTAAAAAATAGAAATTTAAGATTTAAACTCGATAAAAATTTTGAAAAAAAAATAAAAAATAAAAAAATTGTTCAAATTAATAGATTTTCAAAATATATAATTTTAAAATTTGATGATAACTCTGGTTTTATTATTCATCTTGGAATGTCGGGAACTATTCATTTAATGAATAAAAATATAAAAAATATTTTTACTAACTCTAGCTTTTATCATTCTCCTAACTTACCTAAAAAACATAATCATATTGTAATAGAATTTGAAAAAAAAAAATTAATTTATAATGATCCTAGAAGATTTGGTTATTTTTTAATTTTTAAAAATAAAGAAGAACTAAAAAAAAGATTTATTCATTTTGGACCTGAGCCTTTTTCTAACAATTTTAATTCAAATTATATTTACGACTATTTCAAAAATAAAAAAAAAAATATTAAAAATTTTTTAATAGATCAAAGATTTGTTTCAGGAATTGGAAACATTTATGCAAGTGAAATTTTATTTTTCTGTAAAATTAATCCTTCAAAAAAAGTAAAATATTTATCATTCAATGATTGCAAAAAAATATTTTACTTTTCTAAATTAGTATTAAAAAAAGCTATTGAAAAAGGAGGATCAAGCATAAGAGATTTTAAAAATATATCTGGAAATCAAGGGAAATTTCAAAAAAATTTTAAAGTTTACCAAAGGGAAAATTTAAATTGTCTAAAGTCTGGTTGCAAGGGAGTTATTAAAAAAAAAATCATTTCAAATAGATCAAGTTTCTTTTGTAATATTTGTCAAAAATAAATAATTATTCTATTGACCCTTGCAAATTCTCAATATATACAATCGCGCTAATGGCAAATACTAAATCAGCAATCAAACGTACAAGAAAAATTTCTAGACAGACAAAAGTAAATAAATCTAGGAAAAGTAGATTTAAATCTGCATTAAAAAAAATGAAACTTTTAATTGAAAAAAAAGATAAAAAAGAAGCCAAAGCTTTTTTACCCAAGCTTAACTCCGAATTAATGAGAATTGCTAAAACAGGTGTTATTAAAAGACAAAATGCCTCAAGAAATGTGTCTAGAATTACAAAAAAAATTAATTCTCTATAACAACCTGCAGTATAATAAATATTTTTCTGTTTATAGAATTTTTTACATTACAACTTAAAAGTTCAAAATTATTTATAACAACTATATCTAAATTTTTTTTGTAAAAAATAACTATATGTAGAAACTTTTTTTAGTTTAAAAATAAATTTTTAAATTACTACATGAAGTTGTAATAAAAAATTAAATTTAAAAAATTCAATTAAAAATTTATACAATTAAAAATTTTATTTTTTTTTATTTTTTCAAATAAATTTATTGCAAAAAATTACAATAGGTCTTAAGTGGAACTCCTTCATGAAAAATAATTTACAAAACTCAAATAAAGTCTCAGAAAATAAATTAAATTGGGAATTAATTCAAAATGATTTAAGAGAAAAATTTGGTAATGATATTTTTGAAAGTTGGATTAAAAAAATAGAATTAGCTGAAGAGTATCAAAACTATATTTTATTTTCAGTATCAACAAGATTTATAAGAGATTGGATAGTATCAAGATATCTTGATCAGATTTTACAAGTTTTAAAGCAACATAAAAAAGAAATTTTAAGAATAGAGTTTGTAGTCAATAATAATAAAAAAAATGAATTAAATAATTTAGAATTTAATTCAAATGAAAAAAATGAAATTAGAAGTAGTGATAAAGTTTCATTCATTAAAGATTCTTTTCTTCAATACAATAGAATAGATCCAAATAAAAATTTTGATAATTTTATTACCGGCATGAGTAATAAATTAGCATTTGAAGCTTCAAAAAAAGTTTCTCAAGATATAGCTCATTATAATCCTCTTTATCTATACGGTGGAGTTGGAATGGGTAAGACACATTTGTTAAATGCCATCGGATTAAGTTTAAAAGAAAAAAATAAGGTTATGTTTATTTCTGCAGAGAGATTCATGTATCAATTTGTAAAGTCAATTAAATCTAATGAGATGGTCAAATTTAAAGAGTATTTCAGAAATACAGATATTTTATTAATTGATGATATTCAATTTATGAATGGCAAAGAGGCAATGCAGGAAGAGTTTTTTCATACTTTTAATGCTTTGCTAGATAAAAATTCTCAAATTATAGTTTCTGCAGACAGACCACCAAATAAATTATCTAGAATTCAGGAAAGAATTAAATCTAGATTTTCAGGAGGATTGGTAGTTGATATTCAAAATCCAGATTATGAATTAAGATATAAAATAATCAAAGCTAAAACTGATGAACTTAAATTGTTTTATTCAAATCAAATTAATATAAATGTAGAAATACAAAAATTTATTAGTAATGAAATTAGAACAAGTATAAGAGAATTAGTAGGTGCATTAAATAGAATTGTTTCATTCTCGAGAATTTATAATAAAACACCTAGTTTAGCAGAGGTTAAAGTAATTTTAAAAGACTTGTTAAGTCTTTCAGAAAATAAAGTAACAATAGATACAATCCAAACAATTGTATGTCGATTTTATAAAATTAGCAAAAATGAAATGCTTTCACCCAGAAGATCCAGATATCTTGTAAGACCTAGGCAAATAGCAATATATTTAGCTAAAATGTTAACTTCAAAATCACTTCCAGAAATTGGAAGGTCTTTTTCAAATAGAGATCACACCACTGTAATTCATTCCGTTAAGACTATTGATAGACTTAGAAAAGAAGAAAATGAATTAAATATTAATATTGATAGTTTAAAGAATAAGATTTTATACAATAAGGAAAATGAAATTTAGCTTAAATCAACAAGATCTTCAAAAATCTCTTAATTATTGTCAAGGAGTGATTGAAAAAAGAAGTACACTTCCAATTTTATCAAATATATTGTTAGATATAAGTAATGGCAAATTAACAATAACTGCCACTGATCTAGATTTAATATTTATTCATCAAATTTCGAATGTAGAAATTTTAGAAGAAGGAAAAACAACAACATCTTCTTCAATAATGTATGATATAATAAGAAAGCTTACATCCGGAAGTAAAATTAATTTTTCAAGCTCAAGTGAAAATAAACTCCATCTTGAGTCCGAAAAATCAATTTTTAATTTAAATTGTATCAACCCATCTGAATTTCCTCTAACTGATGAAAATTTTAATGAAAATGAATTTTCAATTAAATCAAAAGATTTGTTAAAATTATTGAATAAATGTAAATTTTCAGTTTCAAATGATGAAACAAGACATTATTTAAGTGGAATTTTCTTTCATCAAACTCAAACAGAAGATAAGATTTTTTTAACTGCTGCCGCTACAGATAGTCATAGAATGTCTATATCTAAAATAAGACTTCCACAAAAAATTGAATTTGAGCAGATAATTTTACCTAAAAAAACTATTTTTCAATTGTGTTCTCTTCTAGAAGATTATGAAGGAGACGTAAAAGTTTCAAATATAAAATCAAAAATAAAATTTGAATTAAATAATAGTATTTTAATTTCTAAATTAATTGATGGTAAATTTCCTAATTATTCTCAGGTTGTTCCTAAAGAAAATCAAAAAAAATTAGAGATAAATTTAAAGTCATTTCTTGATTCTGTTGATAGGGTTGCTTCTGTATCATTAGATAGAAAAGATGGTGTAAAATTTAATCTTTCTAAGGATAATCTTAATCTTTCAGTTAATAATACCAATAGTGGAGATGGTAAAGAAAGTTTAAATGTAAAGTTTGATCACGAATTAGATATAAGTTTTAACTCAAGATATTTAATTGATGTTGCATCACAATTAGATGGTGACTCTATTGAAATATATTTAAAAGATACAGGATCTCCTGCTTTAATAAGAGATCCTAGTGATTTTGATAGTATTTATGTTGTAATGCCAATGAAAGGTTAACCAATTAAATCTAGTTCAGAATATATTTTCTGTTCAATAGTTTTTACAAATTCATATGAGTTCATTCCAGGCTCTACAGGTTTCAAAATTGAAACTGTTATAAGTTTATTTGATTTTAAATTTCCATTTTTTGGCCAAACACTCCCTGAATTTATTGCTACTGGCTGACATTTTATTCCAAGTTCATTATATATTCTTCCCACTCCTTTTTTAAAAGGTATTCTCTCCTCAGGTAAAACACGAGTAGCTTGAGGGAAAATAATTATTGGTCTTTTTGAATTTTGAATAGATTGTTTAATTTTATCAACTAACCCTAAATTGTCTTTTGTTACTCTATTCCTGTTAACTGAAATAGAACCAATTTTTTTTAAATACCATCCAAATACAGGTATTTTTAATAATTCATTTTTTAAAATAAATCTTGGTGAATTAAAAATTGTTTGTAAAAAAAAAGTTTCAAACATTGATTGATGTGATGATGCAATAAAAAATTTTTCCTCAGTAACGATATTTTCTTTTCCCTTAATAATAATTTTAGTTGATAAAAAAATTTTAAGACAGATCTTTGACCATTGACCCATAATTTTTCCACCAAATAATGAAATTGATGAAGGCATAAAAAGACTAGGTAAAAAAACTACAGAAATTAATATTATTCCTAAAAAGAAAAAAAATAAAAATAGATATTTTTTAATCATTTTTTTTAAAAACTAAATCAGATCTTTTAGTTTTTGTTTTTTTTTAACAACAATTACCTTTGAACCTTTAACTAATATTTCTGCAGGTTTTGGTCTAATGTTATAATTTGATCCTAGTGATGATCCATAGGCTCCTACATCACATATTATGACTAAATCTTTTTCATTTAATTTCTGAAAATTTTTAGAACTTAAAAATTTGTCAGTTGTCTCACATATTGGTCCAACAAAATCATAAATTCTATTAGATTTTTTTTTTCTTTTAATTAAAGGAATTATTCTATGTTCAGCCCCATATAGAGCCGGTCTTATTAAATCATTCATTGCAGCATCTAAGATCACAAAATTTTTTTTTACACTTTCTTTTATATAAATAACTTTTGAAACAAGTATTCCAGCATTCCCTATTATAGATCTTCCAGGCTCAAAAATAATTTTACTTTTATGTTTTTTTAAAAATTTTTTAATAGCTTTATTATACTTTTTATAATTTAGTTTTTTTCTATCATTTTGATAAGAAATTCCCATGCCTCCACCTAAATCAATATAATCAAATTTAAATTGAATTTTTTTGATAAGTTTATCAATAACTTTAAGCATTTTTTCATATGGTCTATAGTCAAGTATTTGACTTCCAATATGAACACTCAAGCATTTTAAATTTATATTTTTTGATTTTTTTACGAATTTTAATATCTCTATAAAAGTTTTTTCATTAACTCCAAATTTATTTTCTATTTTACCAGTTGAAATTTGTTTTAGTGTGTTTGCATCAGTATTAGGATTAAGTCTTATACCAATATCAACAACCTTTTTTTTTTAATTTTGCTATTCTCTCAATTTCTAAAACTTCACTTTTTGACTCTGAGTTTATTAATAAGATTTTTTTATCAATAGCATAACTTAATTCCGATGTAGTTTTTCCTACACCTGAAAAAACAATTTTTTTTGAACTAATACCTGCCTTAAGTGCTTTCATTAATTCACCTTTAGATACCACATCAGCACCTAAACCGTTTTTTTTTATTTCTTTTAATATTTTTAAATTTGAGTT
>CACDOF010000003.1 GCA_902554315.1 uncultured Pelagibacteraceae bacterium | reverse complement strand
ATCTGTTTAAAATTTTAATATTAGTTTCACCTTGGATTTTATTTTCTTTTTCAATTATTTTAAATCTATCTATTTTTTTATTTGTAGGAGGAACTGAGCTTACAAGGGCTTTTGTATAAATCTCTTTGGGTTTAGTTAATATTTCTTTTGTTGGTCCTATTTCTATAAGGTCGCCATTTTTCATTACTGCTACTCTGTCTGTTGTTTCTGAAATAACGCCCATGTCATGAGTAATTAATATTACTGCCAAATTTCTCTCTTTGGTTAGTTTTTTGATTAAATCTAAAATTTGAGATTGTATTGAAACATCTAGTGCCGTAGTTGGTTCATCAGCTATAAGAAGTTCAGGTTCACAACAAAGAGCTAGAGAAATAACAACTCTTTGTCTCATCCCCCCTGAAAATTGATGTGGATAATTATCAAATCTTTTTTCAGCATCTTTTATTCCTACTTCTTTTAATAATTTTATAGCATTATTTTTTGCCTCATCTGTGCTTAATTTTAAATGAGTTTGAATTGTTTCAATTAATTGTTCACCTATTGTAAGTATAGGATTTAAAGATGTTTGAGGGTCTTGGAAAATAAGACCTATTTTTTTTCCTCTTAATTTAAGAATATTATCAGGATTTTCATATATATCTGTTCCATCTAAAATTATTGATCCACCAGATACTTTACCAGGTTCATCTATAAGATTAATTATTGCATTGCCAACTGTACTTTTTCCAGAACCAGATTCACCTACCAGGCCAATTATTTCACCTTTTTCAACATTTATATTTACTTTCTTCGCTGCATAAACTGTTTCTCTACGCATTTCATAATTAACGCTTAAATTATTTATTTTTAAAAATGTCATTAGTTTAATTTTGGATTAAGAGTATCTCTCATCCAATCTCCTAGTAAGTTAATTGAAAATGCTAATATCACTAAAAATATTGCTGGAAAAAATGTAATCCACCATTCACCAGAAAATAAAAAATCGTTTCCAAGTCTAATTAATGTCCCTAATGATGGTGTTGTTGGCGGAACGCCGACACCTAAAAAGCTTAGTGTGGCTTCAGCTATTATTGCTAATGCAAGTCCTATTGTTCCAATTACTAAAATTGGTCTTAAAATATTTGGTAAAATGTGTTTAAACATAATAATTAAATTTGAAACTCCAATAATTGTTGAAGCAGAAACATAATCTTTATTTTTTTCAACCAAAGTAGCAGCTCTTGATACTCTTGCAAATTGAGGCCACTCTGAAATACCTATTGCAAAAATTAAAACATAAATTGCCATTTCATCGTGTAATTCTCTTGAAATAATTCCACGTGCAATTCCATCAACTAAAAGGGCCATTAAAATACTTGGTACAGTTAACTGTACATCTGTTAGCCTCATAACAATCATTTCGTATTTTCCACCAAAATAACCTGCGCTTAATCCCAATCCTACTCCTAACACTAAAGCAAATATAACTGCAGAAAAACCTACGATTAATGAAATTCGTGATCCATAAAGAATCGTCGCTAACATATCTCTACCTTGTCCATCGGTTCCTAATACAAATTTAGCAAGACCATCTTCAGTCCATGAAGGTGGAGTAAATGCATCCATTAAAGATAATGATGAAGGATCAAATGGATTATATGGCGTTACAAATTCAACAAAAAAGGAGCAGAAAAAAATTAAAATTAATATAAAAGTAGAAACAATGGCTGTAGGTGATTTTATAAAACTATAGTAAATATCGCTATTCTTAACCCTGTTTAACCAAGTTATTTTTTTATTACCCACTTACAGCCTCCGCTTTAACTCTAATTCTTGGATCGATAAAATAGTATAAAATATCAACAATGAAATTTATCATCACAAAAACAAATGCAATGAAAACTAAGTATGCGGACATAATCGGTATATCTACAAACTGAACAGCCTGAATAAATAAAAATCCCATACCAGGCCATTGAAATACAGTTTCTGTAATTATTGAAAATGCAATTAAAGTACCAATGTTTATTCCAGCAATTGTAATTACGGGTATTAATCCATTTTTTAATGCATGTTTGTAATGAATACTTTTTTCACTTATGCCTCTTGCTCTTGCAAATTTAATATAGTCTGTTTGTAATATTTCCATCATTTCTGCTCGAACAAGTCTAATAACGTAAGTCATTTGAAAAAGGCTCAGAGTTACAGAGGGAAGAATTATAGCTTTTAGTCCAGATAAAGTTAAAAAACCTGTGGACCAATAACCAAGACTAACAACTTCACCTCGACCAAAAGAAGGTAATACTCCTAAAATTACCGCAAATAGATAAATAAATAATATACCTATAACAAATGTTGGTAGCGAAACTCCCAACAATGAAACGGCTAAAATAGCATCGCTTAAAAAACCTTTTCGATTTATACCCGTATATACTCCTAGTAACGTTCCGGAAATTAATGCTATTAAAGCTGAGATTAAAACTAGTTCAATTGTTGCTGGTAATCTTTCAGAAATTAGTTCTGAAACAGGTCTTCTCAATTGATAGGATATACCAAATTCACCTTTAGATGCGTTTACTATAAACCTTGAAAATTGAATATGTATAGGATCAGTTAACCCTAGAGTCTCTCTTAACTCTGCCCTTTCTTCATCTGATGTTTCTTCACCAACCATGTTGTTTATTGGATCGCCAACAAAATTAAATAGTGAAAAAGACACAAAAGCTACAACCAGCATAACCATAGCTGATTGAAATAAACGTTTAAAAAAATACTTAATCAATTTAAGAAAGTTGTTTGTTTACAAGCCCTTTATTTAAATAAAGGGCTTGTAAAAAATTAATTTAATTTATGCTAGAAAAACGGAATAACGGCTCGTTATTCGGTCTTATTGGTACATCAACATTGCTTTTTGATGCCCAAGAAATTACCTGGTGATGTAAAGGTAGATAAGCAATATTATCTCTTACAATTTTCCAAGCATTTGCAATAGCTGCATTTCTTTTATCAAGGTCAACTTCACCTTCCATTACTCTAATCGCAGCGTCTACATCTGCGTTACTAAAGTTAACTTTATTCCAGCTTGCGCCAGTTTCATATAAGTAATGGAATACATAGTGACTGTCTAGTGTTGGAACACCCCAACCTAACATGTAAAAGTCACCTTGGTTGTCTTTAAGCTCTTTGAAATGTTTACTTTTTGTTTGAGCAAATAAATTTACTTTAACACCAATTTTACCTAACATTCCAACAACAGCTGTACATATTGCTTCGTCATTAACATATCTGTCATTTGGACATCTTAGTTCAACTTCAAAACCATTTGGATATCCAGCGTCTGCTAATAGTTTTTTTGCAGCACCAACGTCATAAGGCAATCTCTTATCAAGTTCCGCAGTGTAACCTGTAACGCCTGGGAAAGTTATAATTCCTGCTGGTTCACTTAAACCTCTCATAACTTTTTTCTTAATAGCTTCAATATCAATTGCTTGGTAAAGAGCTTGTCTAACTTTTTGTTTCTTGAACGGATTATCACCTGTATTACCGGTTCTTAGCTTATCTGCAGCTTGATCCATCCCTAGAAAAATTGTACGCATTTGTGGAGTGCTTTCAACTTTATGTCCAGATGAAGATCCTATACGAGCTAAATCTTGAACCGGAGCATCTGTTACTAAATCAATTTCTCCTGATAACAATGCTGCAACTCTTGTAGCTGCATTTTTAATAGGAAGTAAATGAATTTCAGTTACAGACTTATCTTTCATATCTCCCCACCACTTACCATTTTTTTTGAAAACAGTTTTAGTATTTGGTTCTCTTAAAGTAATTTTAAATGGACCTGTTCCCATTGCATTTACAGCAGAGAAAGTTTCCTGTGATGCATCCCAGTTTTGTGGAACAATTGCAAAATTATCATGACACCATTTTTTAGACATTATAAAAATATTTGATAATTGGTTCAAAAGAATTGGATTAGGCTTACTTGTCTTAATTTGAACTGTGTAATCATCAATAGCTTTAACGCCAGAAATTGTACTAATGTATTCTTTAAAATCAGATGTAGGTTGTTTTGCTCTCAATATACTAAAAACAACATCTTCAGATGTCATTTTTTGTCCATTAGAAAATTTTACATCATCTCTTAAATAAAAGTACCAAGTGTTTGGATCAACAGCTTTCCATTTTGTAGCAAGTTGAGGTCCAATTGACATGTCTAATCCTCGAGTAACCAAAGCTTCATAAACCTGTCTTGATACCTGTGTTGTTGGTCCTTCGTTTTGTGCGTGCGGATCTAGTGTTAAACTATCTCCTTGCATTGACCATTTTATAGTCTTCGCAAAAGTTTGAGTTGATGCAAAAACAAATAAAACTGCCAATAAAATCTTTAACAAATTGTTAAATTTCATTTCCTCCTCCTTAGTATGACAAAATTATTACAAACAAAAAGTTAACCTAATAATTAAGCAAACTACAAGTATTATTTGATCAATTTTTTGAAATTTTCATAGAGAATTCTTGAGTAATTGTTCATACTGGGCATATGGATTTGGGAATCTGTGTCAAATTTTTCAAGAGCTCCTTTTCCAAGCTGATTTTCTAAAGCAGATTTATATTCTGGTACACATCCCCATTCTCCCACTGTAGTTTTTTTAACCTCAATATGGAATTGAATTCCATAAGCATTATTTTTATATCTAAAAATTTGATATTTTGTTTCTGGAGATGATGCTATTAAAGTTACATCACTATTCTCTAAATCTTGAACCTCATAAGAGTGCCATTGTAATGTAGTTATATTCTCTGGAAATTTAGAAAATAACAAGTCATCGTTTTTACTTCCTAAAAAATTAATATTCAACATTCCTATTTCAGGGTAATTAGATTTAACTACATTTCCACCAATGACTTCTCCTAATAATTGACAACCAAGACAAAAACCTAAATATGGTTTTTGCAAATCAACAACAAATTCTTTAATTTTTTTTTTTTCATCAACTAACCAAGGATAATCTTTTTCCATCCATGTATCCATTGGTCCACCCATACAAAACATAGCATCATATTCTGATAAATTTTCAGGAATTTTTTCGCCTTCATCTAATTCTACCGTTATTAATTCTACATTATCAGCGATCATTAAATCTTTTATGTATCCAGGATCTTCAATTTTGATATGTTGAAGAACTATAATTTTCATCCTAAAGAGCTGGTTTTAAAAGAGTTAAAAATTTTTTGTGTATTTTTTTATTTGCAGAAATAAGTACACTTCCTCCTAACTTAGCATTTTTATTATCCCAAGTAGATGATATTCCTTTTGAAGCTTTTATAATTGGAATTAGTGGATGAATATCCCAAATTTTATTTTGACATTGAACAACTGCATCTAGTTTTCCTTCACATAAATGAGCATAACTTAATGCATCAGCGCAAGGAAATTGCATTAACTTTAAAAATTTATTTATTTTTTTTTGTTTATTTAAAGAAAGCCATCCATGAAAAGCACCTGCAACTTTTACATTTCTTAAATTTGCATTTTTATTTACCTTAAGAATTTTTTTCTTACCATTTTCAACTACATATGCATTTGAAATAGATGAATTGTAATAAAATTTATTCAATTTAGGAAAGTTGGCTAAACCAAATATTGGGCTGCCTTTATAATTTAAAGAAATTAAATTACTCCATGTAGGATTTCCTATTACAAAAGATCTTGTTCCATCAATTGGATCAATTATCCAAGAAAATTCACTTTTTGATTTTTTATAACCAAATTCTTCTCCTATAATTTCATGATTTGGAAATTTTTTATTAATTTTAGATCTAATAAATTTCTCAAAAGCCCTGTCTGCTGTAGTCACTGGATCATATCCTTTACCTTTAAGCTTATTATCAATTTTAAAAGGTTTATTCAGTTTCTTGTTATAAAATCTTGTTAAATCTTTAGCTAAATTTTTCAAAAAATTAGGAAATTCTTTGTTATTTTTAAATTTGTTTACTAGCATATTAAGGCACATACTATTTTATTTATCTTGATTAAAGATAAATTTTGCATAATCCTCGATTACTTATGAAAATTGAGTTAAGCAAAAATAAAGTTTTGTTTAATAACGGCTCAACTATCCAAGAAATTCATCCTTTTTGGCTAAGAGAAAGGGTTGAAGGTGAAGAATTTTTAGACAATACAACTCAACAAAGATTATTTGACCCTTCATCAATAAATACCGAAATTATTATTAAAGAAGTGAACATTAGAGAAGGTTTCCTAGAAATTAATTTCAATGATGGTGTGAATTCAAAACTTAAAATAGATAAAATAGCTACAGAATTTTCAAAAAAAGATACAGTAATAAAATCAATTAAAAAAATTAAATGGAATTCGACTTTATCTAATGTAAAAAATTACACATACTCTGAAAATTTTTTTGAATCTAAAGAAATGTATGATTTATTAGTTTCTTTTTATGAATATGGATTTGTAATAATAAAAAATGTTCCAAATGAGAATAATTTCATAGTAAATTTTGCAAATTCTATTGGCAGTGTTAGAAGGACAAATTTTGGTGAACATTTTAATGTTAGATCAAAACCAAACCCAAATGATTTAGCTTATACAACTTTGTCATTAAGTCCGCACACTGATAATCCATATAGAAATCCTGTACCTTGTATACAGTTACTTCACTGTATTGAAAATGAAGTTAAAGGTGGATTGTCAACACTTGTAGATGGCTACACAGTTACTGAAAATCTCAAAAAAAAAGATCAAGATGCATACAACATTCTTTCAGAGGTAAAGGTCAAATTTAAATTTATTGATAAAGATGTAATTTTAGAAGATTGGTCTGAACTTATTCACCTTGATGAGAATAAAGAATTTAAACAAGTTAGATTTAGTCCAAGGCTAGATTATGTTCCTATATTAGAAAAAAACAAGTTAGGCTTATATTATAAATCTCGAAAAAAGCTATCTGATTTATATAATTCTAAAGAAAATAGAATAGAATTTAGATTAGAGCCTAAAGATTTAATTATGATGGATAATTATAGAGTGCTACATGGAAGAACAAAATATGATCCAAATGAAGGAAGAAGATTTTTACAAGGATGTTATATAGATTTTGATAGCACTGAAGGTAAATTAAGACATCTAAAAAGAAAATTTAGACTTTGAGCCTTAAAGATACTTTGTTGGCTTCACTAGTTCCTATTTTTTTAGGATTTGGTTTTGTCATAGCCAAACCGGCGTTTGAACATTTTCCACCTTTTCTTCTAATGGGATTGAGATTTACATTTGCAGCATCTATCTTAATTTGGTGGTTTCCTATACCTAAGGGTTATCTTAAAAAAATATTTATTGCCTCCCTTATTGCTAATACCTTGCAGTATAGCATGACTTATACTGGATTGAGCTTGATAGATGCTTCGGCTGCTGTATTGCTTGTACAAACTGAAGTTCCTTTTGGAGTATTGTTTGCTTATTTTTTACTTAAAGAAAAACCTACCATAAGAAGTTTGATAGGAATAACTATTGCATTTATTGGTGTTTATATTTTAACAGGATCTCCTAATTTAGATGGAAAAATATTAGGTATAAGTTTAACAATAGCTGGCTCTGCTGTTTGGTCATTTGGTCAAGTTATAATTAAACCTTTAAGCAAAGAGATAAAGCCATTGACACTAGTAGCTTGGTTGGCTTTATTTTCAGGTCCAATATTAATTTGTCTTTCTTCAATATTTGATGGAAATACAATTGAATATTTTATGGCAGCAAGCTTTGATAGCTGGATAATTGCAATTTATTTAGGATTTATTATGCAACCAATAACTTATGGTTGTTTTTATTATGTTATAAAAAATAACCCTATGTATAAAGTGTTGCCTATAGTTACTATGGGCATACCTCTAACTGGATTACTGGCTGCAATTTTTCTATTGGGTGAAAAACCAACTATAGAACTTTTTATAGGAGGTATCGTGATACTTTTTGGTGTTGTTCTTATTGTATTTACTAAAAAAAGTAGTTAACCAATTTTTTGTAAAAATGGTAAATAATTTAGAATATAAAATCCTAAAACTTGAAGTTTATTTGTTATCATTAGCAAACCTGTAACAAGCAGTAATCCTCCTCCAACTTTTGTAATAATGTTCATCTTTGATTTTAAATTTTTAGAGAAAATCATAAATTTTTGAATCAAATAACCAGACAAGATAAAAGGTATTGCTAATCCTAAGGAATAGAAAAATAGAAGCATTATTCCTTTATTTATGCTTTCCTCTGTTGATGCTAATGCTAAAATAGAGCCTAATATTGGACCGATGCATGGAGTCCAACCAAAACCGAATGCCATTCCTACTAATATTGAACTAAAATTTCCTGTACTTTTTTCAGGATTAATTCTTTTTTCATAGTTTAGAAATTTAATATTAATAATTCCAATAATTTGTAATGAAAATATTATAATAACTAATCCTGCTATAATTCTAAGTTCATTTGAATTACTTAAAATAACTGAACCCAAAAACGTTGCTGTGGCACCAAAACTTATGAATACGATAGAAAATCCTATAGTAAATAATATTATAGGAAAGATATTAATACTTTTTTTTTCTAAGAGTTCATTTAATGATGCTCCTGAAATATATGAAATATATCCTGGAATTAAAGGTAAAACACATGGCGACAAAAAACTTATTAATCCTGCAGCAAAAGCTAAAAAAAATTCTATCATTTTTATCCAGTATTTTTCATAGCTGCAGAAATTCCTGCAATTGAAGTCATTAATGCATCATCAAGATATTTTTTATTGGTAGATTTTATCTTCTTTTGTTTTAATTTTTTAATAACAATGGCTTGAGCAATATTTAAAACCTCTGAATAAATATTTCTCACAATAACTGAAGATCTAAATTGTTTTCTCATTTTTATAATTTCTTTAGGTGTAATTTTTTTATTTAAATTCTTTATTACATTAAATTGAAATCTTAATTTTTTTCCTACTCTTATTAATTTTTTATCTGCAAGGTTATCTTCATAAATTTTTGAAATTTCTGGGTCTGCTTTTGATATAACCATATCTAAAATATCCATCATTGAATTAAAAAATGGCCAGTTTTTTTCCATATCTAACAAAGTTTTTCTAAATTTTTTTATAGAGGAATATCTTAATGCTTCGGCGCTTCCTAACCATGCTGGCAACATTAATCTAATTTGTGTCCATGCAAAAACCCAAGGTATTGCTCTTAGGCTTTTAATATTGTCTATATTTTTTCTTTTTGATGGTCTGGATCCAATAGATAATTTTCCCAGTGAAATATGTGGCGTAACTGTTTTAAAATAATTTATAAAATCTGAATTATCATTTATATTTTTTCTATAAGAGCTTTTTGAAATTTCTGACATTTTCTCGATAAGATTTCTCCAGTTTTTTTTTGGGATAGGTGGAGGATTTAGAGTAGCCTCAACTACAGCTCCAATATAGCTAGATAAATTATATTTTGCTAGAGGTTCATATCCATATTTTTGTTGGATAACTTCACCTTGATCTGTAATTCTAATTTTGCCATTAACTGATTTAGGTGGTTGAGATCTTAAGGTGGCTTGAATTGGCCCTCCACCTCTTCCTGCTGATCCTCCTCTTCCATGAAAAAATTTAACCTCTATTTTATATTTTTTTGCCAACTTCAATATTTCCTCTTGGGTTTTATATTGGTTCCAGCTAGCACAAATTTTTCCTGCGTCTTTACTTGAGTCAGAATAACCAATCATTATTTCTTGCTTATAATTTATAAAATTTCGGTACCATTTTAATGAAAAAAGCTTTTCCATTATTTTTTTTGCGTTAATGAGATCATTTAATGTTTCAAATAATGGAACTACTCTTAGTTTTTCTTTTATTTTTGTTTCTTTTTGAAGAAACGAAACAGACAAAATATCCGATGCAGATGAAGTCATAGATATGACATATGCTCCTAAACATTCGCTAGGTTCATCGGCCAATATTTTAAAAGTAGACCAAACTTCTTTATTTTTTTTAATTTTAAAATTAAAATTTTTAAAACTATTTTGTTTTTTTTTTATTTTCGAAATTAAAAATTTTATTTTTTTATCTTCATTCCAATCCAAATAATTAGATTTATATTTTTTTTTTACAAATTCTGAAATAATTTCAGTATGTCTTGAAGATTCTTGTCTGATATCTAATCTTGCTAAATTAATTCCAAAACATTTAGCTCTTCTCATAAGATCTAGCAAATCTCCATTAGCAATATTTTTACTACCATTTTGCTCTAATGACTCTCTTACTATCCTCAAAGGGTGCAAAATTTCTTCTTTAGATTTTAAGATTTTATTCTTATCTAAAGTCTGATTATTTATTAAATACCGTTCTATAGATCTATGGGTATTTCTCATCTTATCCCTTAATGGTCTAAGATAAACTCTATATGGTTCAAATGATTTTCCAGTCGACTTTATTATCTTTTTTGAACATTTGGCCATTGAGTATGATCTAATTAACTTTGTTAACTCTTTTTCATAAAGTTTTGCAGCTTCCCATCTTGATAAAAGTATTACTTCTTTTGTAACTTCTGCTGTAACATTTGGATTGCCATCCCTATCACCACCCATCCAAGATCCAAATTCAATTGGGTTGAAATTTCTCGGCAAATTTTTATTCATATTTTTCAAAAAAATATTATTTAGTCTTCTGTAAACTTTAGGAATAGTTTCCCATAAACTATCTTCTATAATAGCTAGACCCCATCTTGCTTCATCAAATGGAGAAGGTCTTGTTCTTTTTAAGTCATCTGTATTCCAAATTATTGTAAATTCATCATAAATTCTTTTATCTAAAGTTTTTAATTTTGATGAAAATTTTTTTAATAGTTCTCTTTGCTCAAGTATTTCAGTAATTTTATGATATTTTTGAATTAGTGTTCTTCTCTTAACCTCTGTTGGATGAGCTGTTAAAACAATTCCTATATTTAAATTTTTTGCAACATTATAAATTGTATTTGAAGAAATATTTTTATTTTTGAACAAATCTTCAAATATTTCTTCTATAAAAATATTTTTGCTTAAGGCTTTTTTTTTTTTATTTTCATACTCATTTAATCTTCTTGAAGCATCAATTGACTCTGCCAAATTAATAAAATTCATGAAGTGAGAAAAAGCTCTTGTTAATTTAAAAGTATTTTCTGGACTTAAATTTTTTATAGTTTTTACAATTTGTAAATGTGATCGCTTTTCTGCTTTATTTGACTTATTTGCTTTTGAAAGTTTTCTTACTTTTTCAACTAAATTAAAGAAGTTAATTCCTTCTTGTTTTTTAATTACTTGTCCAAGAATATTTCCCAAATATCTAACGTCTTCTCTAAGAGATTTAGTGGGAATTCTTTCATAGTATAGGTCTCTTTTTATCATAACTTATATAAAATTTTTTCTGATTTATACCAATAGCATTGGTTTGAATTTTAAATAAGCGGCCTGAGAACTTATATTTTTTTAATTCGCTTGTTTTCATGCCTTTTATTGCAGATGTGACAAATAACTCTGAGTTTTTTTTACCTCCAAATGCACAATTAGTAATATTTTTTGCTGGTAAATTAATTCTATGAATTCTTTTTCCTTTTTTATTAAAAACAGAAATACACCCACCATTATAATGTCCTACCCATAAATTATGTTTTTTATCCAATGTCATACCATCTGGTGATCCCTCATCTTTTTTAAACTTTTTAAATATTTTTTTACTAGAAATTTTTAATTTTTTGTCGACCTTGATTTTATAAATTGTTTTTTTTCTACTATCAGTATGATAAAAATTATTATCATCTATAAATGCTGGACCATTTGTGATCATATATTTAGTATCAATTTTTTTGAGATTAAAATTTTTATCAAGGCAATATAAAGAGCCTTTCTCAATATTTCTTTCAAGATTATCCATAGTCCCAAACCATAGCCTTCCAATTGGGTCGGTTTTACCGTCATTTAATCTGTTTAATTTAAGGTTTTTTTCTACAAGAATTGATTTAATAGTTTTTTTTGTTTTTAAATTCACAATTCTCAATTCACCTTGAAGACCTAAAATAAATATATTTTTTCTAACATGTGCTAAAAATCCAATTTCTTTATTAACTCTAATTGTTTTTTTTTTAAGATTTTTAATATTTAGCATATGTATTCTTTTTTTTTTTATATCAACAAAGTAAATTGAATTATGCTCTTTAACCCATAAAGTTCCTTCGCCTAAAGTGCATTTTAAGTTCCAAAGTACTTTTGGTTCTGATGTTTTTATTTTATTCATTTACTTCAAACTTTTTTATAAAATCTTTGTTTGGATTAATACATATTCCTAATTTTTTTAAACAGGTACTACTTTTGAGCTCTGCTCTCCCAAATTATCAATTGATAACTTCATTTGGTCGCCAGCTTTTAAAAATACTTGGGGTTTTTTACCCATTCCAACTCCAGGAGGTGTTCCAGTAGTAATAATATCTCCAGCTTGTAATGACATAAATTTGCTTACGTATGATACAATTATATCCACATTAAAAATCATAGTATTAGTATTTCCTTTTTGCATTCTTTCACCATTCACATCCAGTGTCATATTTAAATTATTTACATCTTTAATTTCATCTTTTGTCACTAAATAAGGTCCTATTGGTCCGTAAGTATCATGAGATTTACCTTTTACCCATTGACCCATTTTTTCTATTTGCCACTCCCTTTCACTTACGTCGTTAACTAAACAATATCCTAAAATATGTTCTTGTGATTGGCTTTCTGAAATATGTTTCGCATTTTTTCCAATAACTATTCCTAATTCAACTTCCCAATCTAATTTTTTTGAACCAGAAACTATTTCAACATCATCATTTGGTCCACAAATTGAACTTGTTGCCTTCATAAACATTATAGGTTCTGTTGGAACTGTCGCGCCAGTTTCAGCTGCGTGGTCAGAATAATTTAAACCAATAGCTACAAATTTTCCTGGGTCAGTAATACATGCTCCTATTCTTTTGCTTGATGAAATCTCGGGAAGGCTAGATAAATCTAAATTTTTAATTTTTGATATTGTTTCAAAATTTAGAGTACTTGGATTTAGGTCTTTAATATGAGAACTAATATCTCTAATCTTTCCATTACTATCTAATGCTGCTGGTTTTTCTCTTCCGTTTTCTCCGACTCTTAATAGTTTCATTTTTTTTCTCCTTTTTAAATTATATTGTCATTCCTCCATCTACAGAGAAAGTATTACCAGTAGTAAATGTTGATTCATCACTTGCTAGATAAATAGCAAAATCAGCTATTTCTTGTACTGTTCCTAATCTTTCCATAGGTTGTCTAGCTATAAAATCTTTTTTTGCTTTAACCGGATCTGGACTTTGTCTTACTCTATCTTCCCAAGAAGGTGTAAATACAGTTCCAGGAGCTATTGCGTTACATCTTATTTTTTGCTTCACGAAATCTGAAGCTATCGATTTTGTTAAACCAATAATAGCAGCTTTGGATGCTCCATATACAAATCTATTAGGAAGTCCTTTTATACTTGAGGCTACAGAAGCAACATTAATAATACTTCCACCATTTTTTTCTAACATTTTTGGTAGTACTGCCTTGCACATAAAATACATAGATTTAATATTTGTATTAAATGAAAAATCCCAATCTTCTTCTTCACATTCTAATATTGTTCCATGATGAACAAAACCTACTGCGTTAAATAAAATATCTATATTGCTCATATGAGAACAATAATTATTAACATCTTCTTTACTTGTACTATCTAGTTTGAATACATCTATTTTTGGAAATTCTTCTTTAAGAGATTTTAAAGTTTCTTCATTAATATCTGTAGCAAATACATTTGCTCCCTCATTATGAAATGTTATTGCTGTAGATTTACCAATTCCTTGTCCAGCTGCTGTAACAATTGCATTTTTTCCTTCTAGCCTTTTACTCATTATTTATCCTTTTAATTTCTTTATATAGAGAACTATGATCTTCATCACCATGTCCATTTTTAACTAAAGTTTTATACATTTCTTTAACTAAATTTGAAATAGGTAATTCTGTATTATAATTTTTTGCACATTCTATAATATTATTCATATCCTTTGAATGAGTTGAAGTTTTTCCTTTAGGTAAAAAATCTTTATCAATCATTCTTTTTCCATGTGTTTGTAAAATTTTACTATCTGCCCAACCTCCTTTTAAAGCTTTAATAACTTTGTTTGGATCAGCATCTGCTTTTTCACATAAAGTTATAGCTTCAGCGACAGCTCCAATCGTAAGGCCTACAATGATTTGATTTGCTAATTTTGAAACTTGTCCACATGATATAGGTCCTACTAATGTTGGATTTCCCATCGTTTTTAAAATATCAACAACTTCATCAAAAACCTTTTGTTCACCTCCAACCATTATCGCTAGTGAAGCTTCCTCTGCTCCTATGGTACCACCTGAGACTGGAGCATCTAAATAATTGATATTATAAGATTTTAATTTATTTCCATACTTTATTGCTGTAGCTGGTTTTATGGAGCTCATATCAATTACAGTAGTTCCTGGATTTAAGTTATCTAAAAAATCAGAACTGCTCATAACTTCATTGATTGCATTATCATCTGTTAACATTGTAATTATGACTTCATTATCTTTTACAACATCTTTGATTGTCTCTGCGATCTCTCCTCCAAATTCTTTTAAAAGTTCTGCTTTATTTTGAGTTCTATTAAATGCTTTTAAATTATATCCAGATTTCAATATATTTTTAGCCATTGGGAGGCCCATTAAACCGGTACCAATAAATCCTATCTTTTTGATCATTTATTTTTAGGAATAAGTTTGTTGAAAAATTTAAACATATTTAGAAAAGAAACACAAATCAAAGAGAACAGAAAAATTTTGTGGATAAAGATTTTATATAATAGTTTATAGTTAAAACAACTTCAGGTTGATATAATTTTATTTTACTTTTGTTGGAAGAGGATCATTTTTAAAGAATGCATTAATATTTTTCACAGCAAGCATTGCCATTGCATCTCTTGTTTCGTAATTAGAGCTTCCAATATGTGGAAGTAAAAAACAATTGTCTAATTTTAAATATCTCTCATCAACATTTGGCTCGTCAACAAATACATCTAAACCAGCAGCATAAATTTTATTATTTTGTAAAGCCTCAATTAATGCTTCATCGTCTAAAGTTGAACCTCTCGAAGTGTTTATAACTATAGCATGTTTTGGAAGTAAATTTATTGCTTCAGAATTTAAAATATTTTTTGTCTCAGATGTTGCGGGAGTATGAATTGAAACAAAATCACAATCAGGCATCATTGAATTTAAAGTATTATAATATTTTGCTCCATCTTCTAATTTATCAGATAGTTTATTTCTGTTGTGATAAATTATTTTCATACCAAAACCTTTTGCTCTTTTTGCAACTATTCTACCTATTCTTCCCAAACCAATTATTCCTAGGGTTTTACCTGTCATTGATTGTCCCATTACAAAGTTTACAAAATCAATTTTAACTTTTTTCCAATTATCAGATTTTACTAGGTTAACCCCTTCGTAAGCTTTTCTACATGCGGCTAGCATTAAAAATATTGTTATTTCAGCCACAGCATCATTTAAAACATCAGGCGTATTAGTAATGACAATATTTTTTTCCTTAGCTGAATTAATGTTTATATGATCATATCCAACTGAGAATGTTGCAATTATTTTAAGTTTACCTTTCATTTTATTAAAAAAATTTTCATCAAATTTATCCCATCCAGAAACAACTAGTCCATCATATTGATTGGCTAAATCAATCAATTTTTCATATTGAATTGGTTCATCATTTTTATTAAATGTTACATCAAAATTTTCAGCAAGATTATTCTCTGCTTCATCTGTAATTTTTCTTGTAACTAGGATTTTAGGCTTCATTAATGATTATTTCTTGGTATTCCCTTTTTTTCAGCAATATCAATATATAAACCTCTAGATCTTATACACGCTCCATCTTCAAGTTGCCCTACATTTGATCTGCTAATTTCTTGCCATGGCGTTTGATTGTCAAATTTGATAACTTTAATTTTTTTTCTTCTTTTTTTAAATTCTGTTTTTGAAATTAATAAATCAACTCTTCGCTTATTTAGATCAATACACATGTTGTCACCAGTTTTTATAATTGCCAAATCTCCTCCAACAGCAGATTCTGGAGAAACATGTAATATCGACGGACTTTCTGAAGTACCACTCTGTCTTCCATCTCCTAAGGTAGGCAGTGCATTTATTCCTTTTTTTAATAACCTGTCTGGCGGCTGCATATTCACTACTTCTGCGGCCCCTGGATATCCAACTGGTCCGCAACCTCTTATTATTAATATTGATTTTTCAGTAATTTTTAATTTTTTACTGTTTATTCTATTATGATAATCCTCTGGCCCTTCAAAAACTACTGCTTTTCCTTTAAACACATTAAGATGTTTTGGGTCTGACAAATACCTTTCTCTAAACTCAGAGCTAATAACTGAAGTTTTCATTATTGCTGACGAGAAGAAGTTTCCTTTCATAACTAAAAAACCTGCATTTTCAGTAAGACTTTCTTCAAAAGTTTTTATTACTTTTCTATTAACTTCTATTTTTCTTTTTAAATTTTCTTTAACAGTTTTTCCAGTAACTGTGATTATATTTGTATGTATTTTTTTATTTTTAATTAATTCTTTCATTATAGCTGGTATTCCTCCTGCTCTATAAAAACTTTCCATTAAATATTCGCCTGCTGGCTGACAATTTACTAATAAAGGAATTTCATGTCCTAATTTTTGCCAATTAGATAAATCAAATTTAATCCCCATGTGTTTAGCAATGGCAGTTAAATGTATTGTACAATTACTTGACCCTCCAATAGCGCTTGCTACAATAACTGCATTTTCAAAAGCTTTACGAGTCATAATTTTAGATGGTTTAAGATCTTCATGTACCATCCCAACAATTCTTTTTCCTGTATCAAAAGAAATTTGTTCTCTCTCTCTGTAAGGAGCGGGTATTACAGCGCATCCAGGCAGAGACATTCCTAATGCTTCTGCTACAGAATTCATTGACGATGCTGTTCCCATTGTATTACAATGACCAATACTTGGTGCTGATGCTGAAACCATATCCATAAACTCATCATAATTAATTTTTCCTTTACTTAGAAGTTTTCTAGCTTCCCAAACAATTGTTCCTGATCCTGCTAAATTACCTTTGTAATTTCCATCCAACATTGGTCCACCGGATAAAACGATAGCAGGCAAGTTTACTGTTGCAGCTGCCATTAAAGCTGCTGGAGTAGTTTTATCACATCCAGTTGTTAATACGACTCCATCAATTGGATAACCGTATAAAACTTCTACCAGTGATAAGTAAGATAAATTTCTATCTAACATAGCCGTGGGTCTCTTACCTGTTTCCTGTATTGGATGCGTTGGAAATTCCATAGGAATACCTCCAGCTCTTCTAATTCCATCTTTAATTCTTTTGCTTAAAGATAGAAAATGTCTATTACAAGGAGATAAATCACTACCTGATTGAGCAATTCCAATAATTGGATTTCCTGATTGAAGCTCTTTTCTTGTTAAACCATAATTTAAATATCTTTCTAGATACAATGCGGTCATCTCAGGATCTTTTGGATTATTGAACCACTGAGCGCTTCTTAAATTCTTCTTTTTCATTTATTTTATAATATTTAATTAATATTAAGTTATTCCAGCGTCTACAATAAAATTTTGTTTTGTGCATCCTGAAGAGGCATCTGAAGCAAGATATAAGACCATGTTGGATACATCTTTTGGCATAAGTTGTTTATTTAATGATTGAAGTGATTTAATTTCTTTTTTTAATTTAGGTTTCAACCATAATTTAACTTGTCTTTCTGTTGCAATCGATCCTGGTGAAACTGAATTCACTCTAATATTATATTTTCCCAATTCTCTAGCTAATGATCTAGTTAACCCAAAAATTGCAGATTTTGCTGATGAATACAAAATAAATCCTGGCGCCCCTCTAATCCAACATATTGATGATAGATTAATTATTGAGCCACCATTATTTTTTATCATACCTTTTTTTACAGCTTTTGCAGAAAAAAAATAATGTTTTAAATTTGTATCAAATCTATTTTTAAAATATTTTTGTGTAATTTCATTTATTGAATGTCTTTGATCGTTTCCGGCGTTATTAACCAATGTATCAAATGGTCCGTATTCATGAATGATTTTTTGTAATTTTTTTATATTTAAAACATTGCACTTAAAAAATTTTGGTAATTTAAATTTTTTTTTTTTTATATTTTTAATTAACTCTTTTGCTTTTTTTTTGTTTATATCAATAAATATTACTTCAGCTCCTTGTTCACAAAAATGCTCTACTATAGAAGAACCTATACCATCGGCTCCTCCACTTATAAAAATTTTTTTATTAATTAAATCAAAATATTTAACTTTCATTTTATATCATTTTTTCAAATTTATAATTTGTAAACAATCTATATTTTTTATTTGGTAAAACTAGAGTGCTAGGAAAATTTTTTTGATTAGGTGAATTTGGAAAATGTTGTGTTTCTAAACACAAACCTTGAAAAGTTGATAATTTTTTTTGTTTAGATTTAAAATTTAATTTATGTCCTGTATACAATTGTAAACCAGGCTGATTTGAAAATATTTTCATTTTAATTTTTGAAGTTTTATTAACTAAACAGGCAACAAAATGTTTTTTTCTACTACCCGTAATATAATTAATATCATAAGGTTTATTTCCAAATAATGTTTTATAACCTAAATTTGAAAGCTTTAAGAAATCATAATCATTATTTAAAACTTTTTTTTTGTAACCTAGTGGAATATTTTGTTTATCAACTGGTAGATAAAAACTCGAATTGATTTTTAAATCATGGTTAAAAATTTTAATACTTTTTCTTTTATTAAAATTCCAATAACAATGGTTGGTTAAATTAACTTGTGTATATTTATCAGATTGAAAGTAATACGATAAAGCTAACTCATTTTTATTTAATTTATATTCACAGAAAACCTCAAGATTTCCTGGAAAACCCTGATCTAAATGTTTTGACCTAAGACTATAAATTATTTTTTCTTTAGAGTGATAATGTACCTTCCATATAATTTTATCAAAACCTTTCTTTCCTCCATGAAGAGTGTTTGATTTTTCATTTTTTACTAAATTAAATTTTTTTCCTTTTATATAAAATTGAGCTTGTGAAATCCTATTTGCATATCTTCCACAAGTTGAGCCTACATATGGGTGTTTTTTTTTATAGTTTTTAATATTACCTAAATTTAAAATTAGATTATTTTTTTTAAAATTAACTTCATATAGCGAAGCTCCTATATTCAAAGTTCTAACTTTTAAATATTTGTTTTTAATTAATGATAATTTTATGCTCAATTAAATATCTTTTATGTAATTCCAGCATCAACTATGAAATTTTGTTTTGTACATCCTGATGAAACATCAGAGGAGAGATACAAAACAAGATTAGCTACATCGCTAGGTTTTAACTGACGTTTTAAACATTGTTTGTCTAAAATAAATTTCTTATATTTTGGTGTAAGCCAATGTTTAATTTGTCTTTCTGTTGCAATAGATCCTGGTGTAACTGAATTACATCTAATATTGTACTTACCAAATTCTCTTGCGAATGATCTTGTTAGACCAATTACTGCTGACTTTGCTGTTTCGTAGGCTACCTTATCTCCTTCTCCCATCATCCACGATACTGAGCTTAAATTTACTATAGATCCACTTTTATTTTTAATCATTCCATTAAGAACTGATTTTATAGTAAAGAAAAAATGTTTTAAATTTACATCCATTCTATTATTCCAATATTTTTCATCTACTTGATCTGTTGTATGTCTGTCATCATTAGCTGCATTATTAATTAAAATATCAATAGGACCTTTAGATTTTATTATTTTTTTTATAATACTCTGTAATTTTTTAATTTTAAGAAGGTTACATTCAATAAAATACGGTATCTTAATTTTCTTTTTTTTTAAACTAGATATTAATTTTTTAGACTCTTTAATATTTATATCTACAAAATAAACTTCACATTCTTGTTCACAAAAATGTTCAACTATGGAAGCACCAATTCCAGAACCACCTCCTGTAACAAAAACTCTTTTATTTTTTAAATCGAAATATTTAACTTTCATTTATATTCTCTCCTCCGTTTTAGCATCAAATAATGAAACTTGAGTTAAATCAAAATATAATTTTGTATCTTTTGACAATTCAATTTTTATTGTTGAAGGAAATTTTGCTAACACTTCTTGATTTTCATAATTAAAAGTTATTATTTGTTCATGACCTATATACTCACTTAAATCTGCTCTTAAAGTAATCTCAAAATCAGTCTCATTAGATTTTTTAAAAAATATATGCTCCGGTCTAATTCCAAAAAAAACTTCTTTATTATTCAAATTAGACTTTTCTTTAAAATTATATCCATTAATAGGAATTTCAAAATTTGATCCATTTACAACAAATGAAATTTTATCTGAACTTTGTTTAAGATTTCCTTTAATCAAATTCATAGAAGGGGAACCAATAAAGTCTGCTACAAATGTGTTGCTAGGTTTGTTATATATATTTTCTGGTGTATCATTCTGCTGAATTACACCATGATTCATGATTGCAATATTGGTACCTAAACTCATAGCTTCTGTTTGATCGTGAGTTACATAAACCACTGTTGTTTTAAGTTGTTGATGGAGTTTTTTAATTTCTCTTCTCATTTCAACCCTTAACTTTGCATCTAGATTTGATAAAGGTTCATCAAATAAAAATATTCTTGGCTCTCTTACAAGCGCTCTACCAATTGCTACACGTTGTCTTTGTCCTCCAGATAACTGAGAGGGTTTTCTTTCTAATAAAGCGTCAACTTGTAAAAATTTTGATACTTTTCCTAGCTGTTCTTCTATTTTTTCTTTTGATACTTTTGCTTGTTTAAGTCCAAAAATCATATTTTCACGTACATTCATAGATGGGTACAATGCATATGATTGAAAAACCATTGCAATGTTACGGTCTTTTGGTTCTACTTTGCTTACATTGTAATCATCTATGTAAACATTCCCTTCATTGATTGTCTCTAAACCAGCAATAATATTTAAAAGTGTTGATTTTCCACAGCCTGAGGGTCCCAAAAGAACCAAAAAGTTTCCCTCATCTATTTCTAAATTAATTTTTCTTAAAACTTCAGTTGCTCCAAAGTTTTTTGATAATTCTTCAATTTTTAATGTTTTCATTTTTACCCTTTAACTGCTCCTGAAGTTAATCCTCTAATAAAATATTTACCCGCTAAAACATAAACAATAAGTGTAGGTATACCTGCAATTATAGCAGAAGCCATATCCACATTGTATTCTTTAACACTTGTGCTTGATAAAACCATATTATTCAAAGCTACTTGAATTGGAGCCGCTTCTCCAAATGAGAAAGTTGATCCAAACAAGAAATCATTCCAAATTTGTGTGAATTGCCAAATTACTGTTACAACAATAATTGGTGTTGATATTGGTAGTAAAATTTTAAAAAATATTTTAAAAAAACCTGCTCCATCAATTCTAGCGGCTTTGACTAATTCAGAAGGAATTGAAACATAAAAATTTCTAAAAAATAAAGTTGTAAATGGAATTCCATAAACTGTATGGACCAATACTAGTCCAATTACTGAATTTGATATTCCTAAAACTCCAAGAGTTCTAGCCATGGGTAATAATATTGCTTGATATGGAATAAAACAACCAAACAATAAGAAAAGAAAAACCCATTTGTCTCCCTTAAACCTCCATTTTGTTAAAACATATCCAGCCATTGCTCCAATAAAAGTAGAAAAAAATACAGCTGGCACAACCATCTTAATTGAATTCCAAAAATATGGTTTTAAATAAGTATCACCTGCTCCATATCCTCTGCCACCCCATGCAACAGCCCAAGAGTCAAAATTTAATCCACTTGGCCAAGTCAAAAGTGTTCCTTGACGAATTTCTTCCATTGTTTTTAAAGAAGTTACAATCATCACATACAGTGGAAAAATAAAATAAGATGCAAAAAGAATTAACACAAAGTATAAAAACCATCTCAAAAAAATATTTGTATATTTAGACTTTTGTTCAAGTTGTTTATAAGAAGATGATTGCAAACTACCTTGCATTTTCTCTCCTTAATTCTGAATATAAATATGGAATAATTACTGCTGCAACCGCCATAAACATCATCATTGCACTTGCTGCGGATAAACCTACTTGGCTTTTATGAAATGCAGTTTGTGTCATATATAGAGCAGGCATAGTTGTAGATATACCTGGCCCACCTTGTGTCAGCGCCACTATAAGGTCATAACTTTTAATGGATATATGAACTAAAATTACAAAGCTTGTAAAAAATACCGGTCTCATCATTGGAAGTAAAATTTTCCAATAGACAGTAAATAGATTTGCACCATCTATTTTTGCTGCCTTAACAATTTCATCTTCAACTGATCTTAATCCAGCCAAAAATAAGGCCATAACAAATCCAGCAGATTGCCAAACACCCGCAATAACAATAGTATAAATAGCCATTTCTCTATTAACTAACCAATCAAAAGTAAAATTTTCAAAACCCCAATCAATAAACATTTTTTGGATACCGAGCGTAGGGTTTAAAATCCATTTCCAAGCAGTTCCAGTAACAATGAAGGATAAAGCCATAGGGTATAAATAAATCGTTCTTAAAACACCTTCTGCTCTAATTTTTTGATCTAAAAATATTGCAAGAATAATTCCAATCACAACACAAAAAATTAAGAATAACGCTGTAAAAATTAGTAAATTGTCTACTGCAATCAGCCATTTCCTAGAGCCCCAAAGTTTAAAGTACTGACCAACACCCCATAATTCATATTTTGGTAAGATTTTAGAATTTGTAAAAGATATATATAAAGTCCAAAGTACAAAACCATAAACAAACCAACCTATTAAACCAACAGCGGGAGCCATTACTATTTTAGGTAAATTTTTTTCAAGCCACTTGAGCATTATAAATATTTTTTAAATTTGACTAAAAAAAAGGCCACCTAAAAAATAGGTGGCCTTAATTTTTATATTTTTACATATTATCTAAAACTGAATCAGCTAATGCATTTGCTGCATCAACAGAAGACATATTAGAATTAAAGTGTTCTGTGATCACGTCTTGTAAAGCAGCTTTCATAGTATTACCTTGAGCCATTCCGTGAGCAAAACTTGGAACTAAACCTCCTTTTTCACCTGCAGTTTTAATGTCAGCATTAGATGTTTTTGCACATTTATCAAATTCATCCATTGGTACATCTAAACGTGCTGGGATCGATCCTTTATAAAGATTGAAAACTTTTTGGAAGTTTTTACCCATCATCAATTTAGCTAATAACTTTTGACCTTCTTGTTTGTCCGGATCGCTAGTTTTGTAGAATATAAAACTATCTACATTATACAAGTATCCATTGTTAGAAGGAGTTGCAGCACAGTAGTAATCTACACCTGGTTTTTTACCAGCAGCTGTAAATTCACCTTTTGCCCAGTCACCCATTATTTGGAAACCAGCTTTTCCTTCGATAACCATTCCAGTAGCAACGTTCCAGTCTCTTCCTGGGCTACCTTCGTCAGTATAGCTTTGTAGTTTTCTCATTTGATCAAAAACTTTTACTGTTGTCTCACTTCTTAAACAGTTTTCTTTAAGGTCTACATAACAGTTTTTGTAATAGTTATTTCCACCAATACCCATTGCAACTGCTTCAAATACAGTAGCATCTTGCCAAGCTTGGCCACCGTGTGCAAATGGAATTACTCCAGCAGCTTTTAATTTTTCAGCAGCAGCATTTAATTCATCCCAAGTTGTTGGAACAGAAATACCGTTTGCATCAAATACAGCTTTGTTTGCCCACATCCAGTCAATTCTATGAATGTTAACTGGAGCAGCACAGTATGGACCACTATTATTTTGACACTTGTGAACTGCAGCAATCATTGGATCTAGCAAACTATCCCAACCTTCTGACTGAGCAATTGCATCAATATTATATGGTGCCACTACACCTTCTTGGTCATACTCTTGAATTGTAGGTCCTTTAATTTGAGAAGCAGATGGAGGATCTCCAGCAACTATTCTAGCTTTTAATGCAACGTTAGCAGCATCTCCACCACCACCAGTTACAGGCATATCCATCCATTCACCACCATTTGCAGCGAAATCATCTTTTAATACTTTAAGAGCAGCGGCTTCACCACCTGAAGTCCACCAGTGCAAAACCTCAATTTTAGGTGCTGCAATAGATGAAGTAGAAGTAAATGCAAATGCTATTAAAGCTATTAGTATTTTTTTCATATATTTCCCTTTTCTTATTTTTAAGTTAACTTTAAAAAAACAATTATAGATTGATTTTAATAGAAACCACAATAAAAAAATTTACAATCTTAGGTTGATTTTCTTCCTAGACTGGCAGCTCCTCTTACCCCGCTAGAGTCACCATGAATGTTTTTTAAAACTTCCGTATTTACTGTATCGCTAAAAACATATTTTTTTAATTTTGAATTTATATTTCCATATATTTGTTTCATGTTTGAAACGCCTCCACCTAAAACAATTGCTCCAGGATCAATAATATTTATAACTTGCGAAAGACCTCTGGCTAAATAATCTAAATATTCAAAAATAAATTCTAAAGCTTTTTCATCTCCATTATTTGCATTTTCCTGAATTATTTTTGCATCTAATTTAACATTATGCTTATCAAAATAATGTTTGGAGAAACCTGGGCCTGATAAAAATGTTTCAATACATCCTTTTTTTCCACAATAGCAATCATGTCTATTCCATTTATCATTAGATCCTACCGACATTTGATTGTGACCCCATTCTCCAGTTATATTATTAAAGCCACTTACAATTTTATTATTTATAACCAAACCTCCACCAACACCTGTTCCAATTATTACACCAAAAACTATCTCGTGATTATTGCCTGCACCATCAAATGATTCTGACAAAGCAAAACAGTTTGCGTCATTTTCTAAAAGAATTTTTCTATTTAATCTTAGCTCAACATCTTTTTTAAGAGGTCTATCATTAAGCCAAGTTGAGTTTCCACCTTTAATACAATTTGTTTCTTTAGATAATGCTCCAGGGGAACCTATGCCAACAGTACAATTTTTTTTATACTTACTCTCTAAATAATTTACTAATTCACAAACAGTATTTAATGTACCATTATAATTTTTTGGTGTATCTTTTCTAAGTCTTTCAATTTCTTTTCCATTTTCATCTATAATGATTGACTCAGTTTTTGTTCCACCAAGATCAATTCCAATATGCATTTTAGTATGTTGCTCTACCACCACTTAAATCAAAAACAGCTGCAGTTGAAAATGAATTTTCCTCACTTGAAAGCCATGTTACTAATGAAGCAAGTTCGTCTACTTTTGCAAATTTATTTCTTGGGATTTTAGAAAGCATATAATTTATATGTTCCTCGGTCATTTGATCAAATATTCTTGTCTTTGCGGCCGCTGGAGTAACACAGTTTACAGCAATATTTTTTAAAGCAAGTTCCTTGCCTAAAGATTTTGTCAATCCTATAACTCCAGCTTTTGATGTGCTATAAGCACTAGCATTAGGATTCCCTTCTTTTCCAGCAATTGATGCGATATTTACTATTCTTCCATAATCGTTTTTAACCATGAAAGGCACTACTGCCTTGCAGCAATAAAATACTGCATTAAGATTTAAATTTATAACTTTATTCCATTCTTGTATTGGATATTCCGAAACAGTTGTATTCATCCCGGCAACACCTGCATTATTAATAAAAATATCAATTTTTTTATGAATTTTTTCAATCTCATTTAAATTTTTATTTATGTCTTCAAAATTACTAACATCAACTATTTGGTAGCTTAAATTTTCAGAATTAACTTTTGCAACTGCTTTTTTTGATTCAGCTTCATCTATATCCCAAATAATAACCTTTGCCCCAGATTGAATAAACCTCTCAGTTATCGCTAATCCAAAACCTTGTGCTCCACCAGTAACTATTGCAACTCTATTATTTAAATCAAATTTAATCATTTATTTTTTTTTCTTAATAAAGGAAAAGCTAACGCAATTAAAGATAAAATAAAGAATGATAAAGCTATAGGTCTTTTTAAAAACATGAGCCAATTACCATCAAAAATAACTAAAGATTGCCTTAAAGTTCCTTCAACTAATTCTCCTAATATCAAACCTATTATGACTGGAACAACAGAAAAACCAAATCTTCTCATAAAGAACCCTATCACTCCAAATAAAAGCATTATCCATACATCCAATAATGATTGACTTAAAGAATAGGTTCCGCAAACTGATACTGCAAAAATCATTGGCCACAACAATTTATTTGGTACCAAAGTTATCCTAGCAAAAATTTTTGCACCGAAAAATCCTAAAACAAAAAACATTATATTTGCAATTAACATTGATCCAAATATTCCATAAAGAAATTCTGGTTGTTCTCTGAAAAGATCCGGTCCTGGTCTTACTCCATGAATTATTAATCCAGTCAATATAACTGCAGTAGTAGCACTTCCGGGAATTCCAAGAGCCAAGGTTGGCACCATAGCACCTCCTGTTGCAGAATTATTTGCTGCTTCAGCTCCTGCTATACCTTCTATTGAGCCTTTGCCAAATTCCTCTGGTTTTTTTGACCACCTTTTTGCTTCTGAATATCCTATTAAAGAAGCTACAGTTCCTCCCTCTGCTGGAAGTACCCCTATGAAAGATCCAATCCCTGAAGATCTTAAAATTGTTTTCCATGTTAGTTTATAATCTTCTAGTGTTGGTAATCTTACAGCTTTCAAGGCTACTCTTTTAAATACTTGGTTTAGTAAAGTAGACTGGGTCAACATTTCACTAATTGCAAATAAACCCACAACTACTGGAATAAATCCTATACCTACTGATAATTCGTTAATACCGTAAGTAAATCTATCAATAGAAGTCATAAAATCTTTGCCGACAGTTGATATTAAAATTCCAAACGCTCCAGCAATTAAATTTTTAATAGGGCTACCATCTCCTATTGAAGCTAACATTGTTAAACCAAATATAGCTAATGCAAAGTATTCTGGTTGTCCAAACTCATATGCTAATTTTGCAAGAAATGGAGCAAAAAAAACTAAGACTATTACACTAAATATTCCACCTACAACGCTTGAAACCGTTGCCATTCCTAAAGCTCGGCCTGCTTCACCTTTTTGAGCTAAAGGATATCCATCCAAACATGTTGCGGCTGCGGCTGGTGTACCTGGAGTGTTAATTAAAATTGCTGTAATTGCTCCTCCATAAGTACCGGCACAATAAATTGATGTTAAAAGAACCACTGCTGAAAGTGGATCCAAGGTCATTGTAAAAGGTAAGATTAAAGCGCCACCTGTAGTCGGTCCTAAACCTGGTAAAACACCTAAAATCAATCCAAATAAAGTTCCAAAAAATAAAACTAATAAAAGTTTAGAGCTAAATAATGGAGCCATCATTAGAAGTAAATTTTCCATTTTAAAATTTATAATAAATATTAGTGATTATGCCTGGAGGAAATCTTAAGCCTAAAATTGTCTCAAAAAAAATAAATACTATAATAGGAAAGATTATACTTACTAATACTAAATAAAATATTCGCCTTTCACCCCAGTGATATGAAACCAAAAAAGACAATAAAGATATAGCAAGAAAAAAATCTAAAGTTTTTGATACAATAACAAAAATTAAAAAACTTAATAATGTTAAAAAAAAAGTCTTTGGTATTTTTTTTTGAACCTCCCAAGGTTTTTTAATTGACAAATAATAAATAAGTAAAGTTAAGCTTATTATTAAAACTAATAGTGCTTTTGGAAAAGTTGCAGGTTGTATACCTCTATTTAAAATAGGAGGAACAATATCAAACGAAAATGTACTTATTAATAAAATTGAAGAGATAAATATAATTATAAATGAAACTCTGAATTCATCCTTAAAAAAAAAGGGCAAATTTTTATTTGCCCTTTTTTGTTTTCGTACATTATTCATAAATTAAATGTACTTCTTTAAGAATTAATTAATGTAACCTAAAGCTTTAAGTTGTGCAGTCATTTCTGTAAGCATTTCTTCCATTTGCTTACCCCATTCATCAGCACCAACTACACTAGTCTCATCAAGACCAATTTCTGTTAAGAAATTTTTGTAATAGTTGTGACTCATTGCTTTCATCATTCCAGCTTCTAATTGTTTAACTCTTTCAGCTGGAGCACCTTTTTTAGTTACAAAACCTCTAACGGTAGACAAAGAAACAGGAATTCCTAATTCTTTTGCTGTTGGAGAGTCTCCAATTTTAGCCATTCTATTATTTGCTAAAACAACTGAAACACAAAGTGTTCCATCATTTATTTCTGTTAATGCTTCCCCTAGATTTAAAACACCTACATCAATATCTCCTTTGATTAGGTTTGTTTTAATTGGAGCAACACCTTTGTATGCAACAATAGTAGGATCTTTTAATCCACCTTTTTTAGTGAATGCAATTGCACTTACATCATCAATTCCACCAACGTGAGTAGTTCCATATTTAAGTGATTTTGATTTTTGAGTGCTAATAAATTTTTTAGCATCTTTTATATCTGCTTTACAATTTACAACAAACAATTGAGGATCATCAGTTCCTCTTGCTAGTGGCTGCATATCGCTAATTTTAACTTTAGTTTTACCTAGTGCCATTGATACCGCATGACCAGTAGTCCAAGTTAAGGTATGTTGACCGTCAGCAGGTAAGCTCATCATATAATCCATTGATACAGCTCCACCACCACCTTTTTTGTTAACTAATTGCATGTCTTGTTTAAGAACTCTACGAGCTCTTAAAAGCATCATTCTAGTAGTTACGTCAGTACCACCACCAAAACCAGCGTGAGTGATTGCTTGTATAGCACCATCTGCTCTTGCAGATGTAGTAAACATTGGTAATGCTATAACAAAAAATTCAGTCACTAGAAATGCGGTAGCTAAGAAAAGTTTAAAACTTTTTTTCATTATTTCCCTCTTTTGTTAATTTATAATTAATTATTTAAACATAATCTGATACAAATCTTAAGAAAAAAATGTCCCAAAATAAAATTAATATTGCTTTGCTTCTTGGTGATCCTTCTGGTATTGGGCCAGAATTAGTATCTAAATTACTAAATGAGGAAATCACAAATAAAGCTAATTTAGTAATCATTGGTGAAAAAAATATTCTTGAAGAAGGAAATAAAATATCAGGATATTCACATGAATTGAAAACTGTAAATAGTTTTGAGGAAATTGATTTTAAAAGTAAAAATAGATTTTTTTTAGATATTTCTAAAGGTAAAAATTATAAATACAAAATTGCAGAACCTACAAAAGAGTCTGGTGAAAGTATATTGGAAGCTCTTTACCTTTCATTAAAGCTAGCAAAAGAAAATAAAATCGACGCTATTAATTTTGCTCCATTTAACAAGACTAGTTTAAAACTTGGAGGCAACAAGTATTCGGATGAGCTGCAATTAATGGCAGATAAGTTAGATGTAAAAAGTTTTTGTTGCGAATTTAATGTTATTGATAATTTTTGGACAGCAAGAGTTACATCTCATATTCCAATTAAAGAGGTAGCAAGCCAAATAACTAAAGAAAACATTTTAAAACCAATTAAACTGATTAATGAAGTAATGGAATTAAATGGAATAAAGAATCCGAGGATTGCTGTACAAGCTCTTAATCCGCATGCTGAATTTGGCACTGAAGAAAAAGATGAAATTATTCCTGCAATAGAAGAGGCAAAAAAACTTGGCTTAAATACAGATGGACCATTGCCTTGCGATACATCTTTTGTAGTAGCTTATAAAAATAAAAATCATGATTGTATGGTTGGTATGTATCATGATGCTTTACAATCTGGTCTTAAAGCTTTTGGATTTGATAGAGGAGTAACAGTGCAAGGTGGTTTAACAGTGCCTATTACAACTACAGCTCATGGTTCAGCTTTTGATATAGCTGGAAAAAATATAGCAAATTTAGAACCTTTGCTAAACTCGTTTAAAATTGCTTTATCAATGGCTGAAAATAAAAAAAATTAGAAATTAATTATCAATACTCTTCAACCTCATTTAAAGTTGGCATTGAACTTGCAGCACCTAGTTTAGTGGTTGATATACCTGCAACTTTATTTGCAAAGGTTAATGCATCTTTATTATTTTGATTTATAGATAACGCATAAGCAAATGCACCATTAAAAGCATCCCCAGCCCCAGTAGTATCCAAAACTTTATTTTTTAGTTTAAAAGCTTCTATAAAATAACTTTCATCTGAATTAGCAAAGTAAACTCCCTTGGACCCTAATGTAATTATAATATTTTTTATTCCTTTCTTTAAAAAACTTTTTGCAGCATTCTCTATTTCGGTTTTACTTTCTACTTTTTCCTTTAAATAGTAACTAGCTTCAATTTCATTGGGTGTAAAATAATCTATAAATTTAAAGTCTTCTTTTCTGATATCTGACGCAGGTGCAGGATTAAATATTGTAATTGAGCCTGTTTCCTTTGCTTTCTTTAAAGCATAACTAGTAACTTCGTAAGGTGTTTCTAGTTGAGTTAAAAAAATTTCTGATTTTTCTATAATTTTTATATTATTATCAATATCTTGATTTACCAAACTTCCTGCAGCGCCAGGAACTACATTTATTGCATTCTCGCCAGTTTTTTCGTTAATCATTATTCCTGCAACACCAGTTAAATTATTTTCATCTTGGATTATTGACTCAGTATTAATTCCTATTTCTTTATATAATGATAATGCCATATCAGCATTTTGATCTCTTCCTATTTTAGTTATAAAATTTACATTTCCTCCAAGTCTTCCAGATGCAATTGCTTGATTGGACCCTTTTCCACCGGGTCCTACTATATGATTATTTCCTAAGATTGTTTGACCTTTTTCAGGAATTGAACTGCCAATAAAACAAAGGTCAGCAACAAAAACTCCAAAAATACATATGGACTTCATTTCTTAAGACCAAACTTTACCATCTGGCAAAATTACTCCTTTAGTGAGAATAAAGCATCCAAAAGGACGTGCATCTGTAGTTGTTACAATACAATATGCTTTTTTTGCTTCAGAATAAAAATTTTGTCTTGATATTGAGCCAACTTGCCATTTTTCACCAGATATTTTTTTGACTACATCAATAAACTCTTTATGAGTCTCTGTTAGTTCATTAGAGTTATTATCTACTTCCATTCTAAGAGCAGGTGAACCACCTTGTGATACAGCAAAACTGTCTAATGGAAATACAGATAATATTGCTGAAGCTGCATCTTTAATATTAACACCATCAAGTCTAATAACTTTATCATTCATTGAATTAGCTGGAAAATTTGCATCTGCTAAAACTAATTTTTCACCATGTCCCATTGAACGCAAATGAAAAAGCAGCTCTGGACTTAAAACTGGATTAATATTTATTAACATTAAAAGATTATATTACATAAAAAAAAAGGGTGGAATAAAATTCCACCCTTTAAATCTTAGTATTCTAAAGACTATTTAAAGTCGTTAGCATTTTCTTTTGTAACTAATTGTGTTCCAGTATCAATGTTTATATCGATAGTTCCACCATTAGCTAACTCAAGTGCATATTTAACTCCATATGCTCCCATGTTGTATGAGAATTGAGCAATTGTTGCTGTCATTTCTCCAGCTAAAATACTTTTAGCTGCATCTGGTGTAGCGTCAAATCCTACTACTACTACATCATTCATGTCTGCATCTTTAAGAGCTTGCATTGCACCTAGACCCATGTTGTCATTTGATGCAAATATAGCCTTAATATTTGGATTTTTTAAAATGATTGACTCAGTAACAGATCTTCCTTTTGCTGTATCCCATTCTGCAGTTTGTGTAGCAACAAGATTTAAACCACAATCTTTTAGTCCTTGAACCGCTCCATCTCTTCTAAGTAGAGCTGTTGATTGTGACTCAATTCCAGTTAATACTGCAACATCAGCACCTTTTGGAGTTTTATCACAAATAAACTTAGCTGCTAATGCAGCACCATTTTTATTATTTGTTCCAATAAAAGTTACGCCTTCGTTAATTCCTTTTGTATCAACAAATACAACTGGAACTCCACTTTTGATAGCATCATCTACGATTGGAGCAAAAGCATTTGGATCTCCAGGTGCAAGCGCTATTGCATCAACACCTTTTGCAAGTTGGTCTTCAACTTGGTTAATCTGTGCTTGAACATCACCTTCTTGTGGTGGTGCAACTAAAACAAGATCAACACCTAATTTTGCTGCTTCCTCTTTAGCTCCTTTTTCTACAGATGCCCAAAATGGGTTTCCAGATCCAGGACCTTTAATGCTAAATAAAATCCTTTTACCCGCTTGTGAAGAAGTAGTTATGCTTAAAAGAAGAAATATAGATGCAGTAAATACACCTATTAGTTTTGTTAATTTATTCATATTTTTTTCCCTCTATAATTAAATTTAATTAACTTAATTAAATATAATTTTTGAAAAAAATTCAACAGTTAATGAGAATTGTTCTAATTAAGGTAATAACAACTTTTGCGTGTAATTACTTTCTGGTTCCAAGTTCTCTTCTTAAAACATCAATATAAACTGCTAAAACAATAATTGAACCAATTAAGACTTGTTGCCAAAATGAACTGACATCCATTAAGTTAAGACCATTTCTTAATATTCCCATTATCATAACGCCAGCAAAAACTCCTAAGACTGTTCCTCTTCCCCCAAAAAAACTAGCTCCTCCAATGATGCAAGCTGCTATAGCATCTAATTCTGATTGAAGACCTGCATTTGGATATCCTGAGTCTGCTCTTCCTGCTAAAATCAATGCTCCTATGCCAGATAAGAATCCACAAAGAGAATAAACTATTACTAAAATTTTATTTACATTAATTCCTGATGCTCTTGCTGCATTAGGATTTCCTCCAATGGCATATATCCACTTACCAGTTCTTGTATGATTCATAAAAGCCCAAAAAATTATATATACAATTGCAATTAAAACTAAACTCACTGGAAGATATTGGGATTTTTCTAATCCTAACCAGGTGAGATCAATCCTTCCATGACCCAGATATCTAACTTCATCAGTAAAACCACTTATAGGAGTTCCTCCTGATATGAGATTTCCTGTTCCTCTGAATATATATAATGTACCCAATGTCATTATAAATGGATGCGGCATTCTTAAAAGCGTTATTCCAAGTCCATTAATTAGTCCACATACAAATCCTGCAAATAAAGGAACCAGAATAACAACAAACCATGGTGCTCCAGCTTTAGCTACGATAGCCAAAACCATTAACGAAAGCATCATTATTGAACCGACTGATAAATCTATTCCTGCAGTTACAATTACCATAAACACACCCAATGCTAACATTGATTGCCATGATATTTGTTTAAAGACGTTAGTTATATTTCTCCAAGATAAAAATACATCAGGCTGCAAAATATGCATTACCAAGATCATTATTACCAACAAAAGAAGAATGCCATACCTCTCAAAATATGGAATCAACTTTACATATAGACTTTCTTTTTTTTTATCTTTTTCTTCCATTATTATTTTTTTCCCATTATCCATCCGATAACTTCATCTCTGGAAGTCTTTGATAGTTCTGCTTCAGCAAAATTTGTACCTTGGAATAAAGCCATAACTCGATCACAAACATAAAATATATCATCCATTCTATGACTAATAACAATTACTCCAACACCAGTTTTTTTTAAACTATTAATAAGATCAAGTACTTTTCCAACTTCTTTAATTGCTAATGCTGCTGTAGGTTCATCCATAATTACCACTTTTGCATTAAATGCAGTTGATCTTGCAATTGCTACAGCTTGCCTCTGTCCTCCAGATAGTTCTTCGACTTTTTGATCAGCGCTTTTAACATTAATTTTTAATTTACCTAAATGTTCCTCTGTTAACTCCTTAATTTTTTTAAAATCCAAAAATTTTAACAATCCTAAATTTTTGGTTGGTTCTCTTCCTAAAAAAATATTTTCTCCAATTGGAAGATTTCCAGCAAGAGCAAGGTCTTGATAGACCATTTCTAATCCTAAATTTTGTGAATCTCTTGGACTTTCAAGTATTTTTTCATTACCTTCAAAAAATAATGAGCCAGAACTTGGTTTGTATAACCCTGAAAGAACCTTCATCAAAGTAGTTTTACCCGCTCCATTATCTCCAACAACTCCAAGGCATTCTCCAGCATGTATTTTTAAATCCACATTTTCTAATGCAGTAATAGTACCAAAATATTTTGTTATTCCTTTTGCTTCTAATAGTAGATTATTTTCTGGTGACATAAATAAGGAAAATATAAAAAAATTAATTAATTGCAACAGGTTTTGAAGCCAATAAACCAACAGTTTTCAGTTTAGCTATTTTACAATGCCTTGGTTGTAAATTTTTTGAAATTAAATCCATATCTTTTAAAACAATATTTCCCATATTGAAAAATGCAGATTTTAAAGCACCTGCTCTGTGAGCAGAAAATAAAATATTTTTTACTTTTCTTATTGGATCATTTTTTTTTACAGGTTCTTGAGGAAAAACGTCTGTTGCGACGAAAATGTCGCCTTTTTTTACACGTTTAATTAAATCTTTAAAATTCACAACTGCTGCTCTACTCATTAAAATAAATAGCGAATTTGAATTAAGTTTATTTAATAATTTTTTATCAATTAAATTTTTATTTTTTGTTGTCACGGCTGCTAAAACATAAATTATCTCACAATTTTTAAATATTTGATTTAGATTAATTGATTTAAATCCTAGGTTTCTTATTATTTTTTTTGGTACCCAGGGATCGTATATGCTAATATCTTTAGTAAACGGCAACAATAATGGGTATAAAGATCTTGCAAGATCGCCGAAACCTATCAATCCTATTTTTTTTCCTGACAATAAGGATGCCTTTAAATTACTTTCTAAACCATATTTTTCTTTACCTTTAATAAAATCAAAATGAGCATCATGAATATTTCTTAATAAAGACAATGTCATACCTAATGCAATTTCGGCTACCGGCTTTGAGAATACTGGAGAAGTTGCAATTACATGTATTCTTTTTTTAAAACAATATTTATAATCAACATTATTCATAAAATTACTTTCAACATTAATTATAGCTTTTAATTTTTTAGCTTTAGATAAAATTTTTTTATTTAAATCAGGTTGGCCTAATATAAATGTAGCTTTATCAATATTATTTTCATAAAATTTTTTTTTATTTTTTTCAGGTACAGTTAAAATTTTGTATTTATTTTTTAGTTCTTTTGTTTTTTCTTTTGTAAAAATAAGATCAAGTGTCCTTGGAAAAGGATCAGATATAACAATTGGTTTCTTCATATATTTTAAAACATATTAATTCATAATTTTTTTTATCTCTTCAAGAGTAAATGGTTTTGGTTTTTTACATGTGGTTTTAATTTCTTGTGGAATTCCTGTTTGTGATGCTTTCATCGTAGAGTCAATTATATCTAAAACGTGCAAAGATAATTCTCCATTACATCTATTTTCTAAATTATTTTGAATAGCATAGGCCATTTCTGAAAGACCTACTCCCCTATAATTGGCGTTAGTTGGAGACTCATTTGCTCTGGAACTTTGACTTTTAATATTTATTTTTCCAAGAGGCATATTATCTGTTTTATGTTCTCCCCAATTTCCACCAGAAGTAACTGAAACAAAGGCTGAACCACCAAACATGTTTGGATCTGGAACTATAATAGAACCTTTGTTGCCATAAAGCTCTATATGATTTCTTTGATGGGCAACTACATCAAAAGATAATGTTATCTGAATAATACACTCATTTTCAAATTGTATAGTTGCAAGGTAAGTTGTTGGAGTTTCAACTTTAAATTTTTGACCTTTTTTTGATCCAATCCCGATTTCTCTTTCTTTAAAAACTTTTGTACATCTTCCTTGTACCTGTTTAGCAGGTCCCAATAAATTTACTAAAGCAGTTAAGTAATAAGGACCCATATCAATGACAGGACCTCCTTCATTTATAGCAAACCAAGGTTCTGGGTTTGGATGATAAGATTGAATTCCCGGATAAGCAAAAATAGCATTACCTAATTTGATATCTCCAATAACTCCATTATCAATCAACTCTCTAGTTTTTTGTATACCTCCTCCTAAAAAAGTATCTGGTGCATTACCAATATATAATTTTTTGTTTTTTGCGATTTCAGCTAGTTTTTTTCCATCTTCGAAATTAATTGCCATGGGTTTTTCTGTGTAAGAGTGTTTGCCATTTTCTAAAGCCATTTTTGATATTTCAAAATGAGCTTTAGGAATTGTAAGATTTAAAACTATTTCAATTTCCTTATCATTTAAAAGCTGTTCTACAGTTACAGCTTCTATATTGTAATGAATTGCACATTTTTTTGCAGCATCCATGTTCAGGTCTGCACATTTAATAATTCTAATGTTATTAAAGTATTCCTGTGCTCTAAAATATGTTTCAGAAATATGTCCACAACCAATTAAGCCAACTTTAAAAATTTTATTCATTAAGAGGAATTAAACCCCTTGTCTTTGTTTTGCTTTTCCTTCTTTGTGCATTTTTAAAGCTTCTTCATTTTCTTTAGTTTTTGGAATTTCTAGAGTTGGACTTTCCCAATAAGCTGAACCTTCCAACCATTGATAGGAATGTGTTTTTATTGAAATGACATATGTAACATCAGATTTTTTAGCTCTTTTAAATGCATCTTCCAAATCAGATATTGATGAGACTTGTTCAGATTTTGCTCCCATGCTCTCAGCGTGTTGAGCAAAATTCACTGAGGATAGGTTTGGGGCTTTTGAACTTTCAAACAAACAATTAAACTCTTTCCCTCCCTTAAATAATTGAAGCCTATTAATTACAGCATGACCACCATTATCGCATACGATTATTATTAATTTATTATTTGTTATTACTGATGAATAAATGTCTGAATTATTAAGTAAATATGAACCGTCTCCAACAAAAGCTATTACTTCTTTATCTGGATTTGCCATTTTAATTCCTAATGCACCAGAGATTTCATAGCTCATACAACTAAAACCCCATTCAGTTTCATGGGTATTAAGTTCTTTTGGTCTCCAGACTTGAACAACTTCACCAACTAGACCTCCTGCTGCTGTTACGGCTATATCAGTTGGATCTGAATTTCTATAAATTGCTCCGACGGCATGAGCGTAACTTGGAAGTTCCTGGTTAGTTGGTCCACTTTCTTTATCAATATATTCATTCCAAGATTTAAGTTCATCTCTTGATTTTTTATACCAATCATCTGGGGCCTTCCAGTCACCTAGTGCTTGTGATAATTCCGTTAGAGAAACTTTAGCGTCTCCAATAACTGATTGGGCCATATGTTTATTCGCATCAAATCTAGCTACATTTATATTAATTAATGAAAAGTTTGGATTTTCAAAATTTGCCCAAGAGCCAGTTGTAAAATCTGCTAATTTAGTTCCAATGGCTATTGCAAGATCAGTTTTTTTAGCAAAATTATTTGCAGCCTTTCCTCCTAATCCTCCTATTGGACCTAAAAAATGTGAGTGGTCTTTTTTCATTGTAGAATATCCCATAACTGTTTGAGTTACAGGAATATTATGCTTTACAGCAAATGTTCCTAGTTCATCCATTGCATCAGAATAAAAGACACCTCCACCTGAGATTATAATTGGGTTTTTTGAATTCTTAATTTTCTCCGCTGCTTCTTTTATTTGAAAATCATCGGGTCTTGGTCTTCTGATATTATGGACTATTTCTTTAAAGAATTCCTCAGGATAATCGTAAACTTCACCTTGAACATCTTGACATATAGAAATACATGCCGGTCCACAATCAGCTGGGTCCAGCATTGTTTGGATTGCTTGAGGTAATGTTTGTAAAATTTGTTCAGGTCTAGTTATTCTGTCAAAATATTTTGTTACCGGTTTAAATGCATCATTCTGAGTTATTCCTGGATTTCCAAAGTTTTCAACCTGTTGAAGAACTGGGTCAGGCATTCTATTGGCATAAACATCACCTGGTAAAAATAATATTGGCAATCTATTGCTCATTGCAACTGCAGCAGCAGTTACCATGTTTGTAGACCCTGGACCCACAGAACTGGTTGCAACAAAAATCTGTTTTCTTCTTTTTGCTCTCGCATACGCAACTCCAGTTAAAGCCATATTTTGTTCATGGTGACCTCTATAAGTTGGTAATTGATCTTGATTTTCTTCTAAGGCTTGTCCAATGCAGGCTACATTGCCATGTCCAAATATACCAAATGCTCCTGCAAATAAAGGTTCTTTTTTACCGTTAATTAAAATTTTTTGAGAGATTAGATGTTTTATAATTGCATGTGCACAAGTTAGCTTTATTTTTTTCATAATTATAGTTATACTAATTCAAAATTTTCACATAATTAACCATAAAACAAAATTTATGTATAGCAAATTTGGACAATTCATAGACGGAAAGTGGCAACAGTCACAAAATAATGAAACATACGATGTAATTAATCCTGCTACTGAAGAAGTGATTGGCAAGGCTTCAAAAGCTGGTGAGGAAGATGTTAATAAAGCTTTGAAATCGGCAGAGAAAGGATTGGAAGTTTGGCGAAATACTCCACCTTGGGAAAGATCTAAAATTATAAGAAAAATTGCAGACCTCATGAGAGATAAAAAAGATATTTTAGCAAAATGGTTAACTTTAGAAGTAGGAAAACCTTTGTCAGAAGCTGCTGGAGAAGTTGGTGGAGGAGCAGATATTTTTGAATGGAACTCAGAAGAAACGAAAAGAATTTATGGACAAATAGTTGAAAGTCGATTTGAAAATACAAGAATGTATGTGAAATACGAACCTGTTGGTGTCGTTGCAGGTTTAATTCCTTGGAATTTCCCAATAGTTTTGGCGTCAAGAAAAATTTCCACTGCTTTAGCAGCAGGATGTTCTGTTATTTGTAAACCAGATGTAATTACTCCAGGAAGTGTTATGGAGTTAATGAATATAGTTAATGAAGCTGGAGTCCCCCCAGGTGTAGTAAATTTATTGTCAGGAGACCCGGCCAAAATTTCTTCTCAACTAATTTCATCTGATATAATAAAAAAAGTTTCAATAACAGGATCAACAAGAGTTGGAAAATTAATTTTAAAACAAGCAGCAGAAAAAGTACAAAGAGTTACGATGGAATTAAGTGGCCACTCCCCTTTTATAGTATTTGATGATGTAGATATTAATAAAGTTACTGACATGGCAATTACTGCAAAATTTAGAAATAATGGACAAGTATGTATATCACCAGCAAGATTTTATATTCATGAAACAAAAAAAGATGAATTTGCAAAAAGTTTGGTTGATAAAGTTACTAAATTAAAAATTGGTAATGGTATGGATAAAGATACTATATTAGGACCTTTAACTACTGAAAAAAGATTGCATGAAGTAGAAGCATTAGCAGAAAAAACAAAACAAGAGGGAGCCAAAGTTTTATGTGGCGGAAAAAGACCTTCTGGTTTTAATAAAGGTTATTTTTATGAACCTACAATATTTGATGAAGTTAAAGATAATTTTACAATCATTAAAGAAGAGCCTTTTGGTCCTTTAGTTCCAATATTAACATTTAAAGACAGAGATGAAGTTGTTAAAAGAGCGAATGACAATGATTTAGGTTTAGCAAGTTATATTTACACAAATTCACTTGAAAATGCCCATAAAGTCTCTGAAAAAATGGAGACCGGAACATGCGCAGTTAATACTCCTGCTGTAGCTTTTGCTGAAGTTCCTTTCGGAGGAATTAAACAAACTGGTTATGGTAGAGAAGGTGGTTCTATGGCAATAAAAGATTACTTAAATATTAAATATACTCACTTCGCTATAAATTATTAATGAGAAAAAATAAAATTAAGCAAATGATGGCTGAAGGTAAACCTGTCATTAATGGTTGGTTGGCAATACCTAGTACTGCTTCAGCAGAAGCTATGGCTCATTGTGGCTGGGACTCGCTAACAATAGATATGCAGCATGGACTTGTAGATTACTCAAATGCCTTACCTATTTTACAAACTATATCAACTACCGATGTTACGCCACTTGCTAGAGTAAATTGGAATGAGCCAGGACAAATAATGAAAATATTAGACGCAGGGTCTTATGGTGTCATATGCCCTATGGTTAGCAATAAAGAAGAGGCTGAAAAATTTGTTAAAGCATGCATGTATCCTCCAAAAGGATATAGAAGCTTTGGACCAATAAGAGGTCTAATTTATGGTGGCTCAGATTATCCTGATCATGCTAACGATGAAATATTAAAAATAGCTATGATTGAAACTAAAGAGTCATTAGAAAAATTAGATGAAATTATGTCTACTCCTGGAGTTGATGGAATTTATATCGGACCAGCAGATTTAAGTTTAGCTATAGGAGAAAAACCAGGTTTTGACAAACCAGAAAATACTAAAGCTTATTCTGAAATTTTAAGAATTTTAGAACATGCAAAAAAAAATAAAATTTTTGCAGGAATACACAATGGTACACCAGAATATGCAACTAAAATGATTGAAAAAGGTTTTAATTTTGTAACTATTGCATCTGACCTTAGATCTATGAGCACTGGAGCAAAATCAACGGTTGATAAAATGAAAGGTTCTATTTCTAAAAAAGAGGGTTCGGCTACCTATTAATCTATCTGATTTAAAAAATTATCAAATTCTTTTTAGTTTAATAGCTAATAAAATTAATGACTAAAATTTTAATTACAGAATTTATAAATCAAGATAGCTTAAATAATTTAAAAAAAAAATTTGAGGTTAAATATGATGAGAATTTATGTGAAAATAATAAAGAGTTAGAAAAAAAAATTAAAGACTGCGATGGGTTGATTGTTAGAAATAAAACTTTAGTAAACTCAAAAATTTTAGATAACGCAAATAATTTAAAATTCATTGGTAGGTTGGGTGTTGGTTTGGATAATATCGATACAGAATATTGTAAAAATAATGATATTCACGTTCAACCAGCAACAGGCATGAACGCAGACTCAGTTGCAGAATACGTTCTTTCTTCTTCATTATCTTTAATAAAAAAAATCCCTATGTTTCATGCTGGCACTATAAAAGGAGATTGGCCAAGGACAGCTATTAAATCAGCAGAATTAAAACAGAAATATTTAGGCGTGATAGGTTTTGGAATAATTGGAAAAAAAGTTGCTGAGTACGGTTTAAAAAATGGATTAAAAATATTAGCTTATGATCCTTATCTAAAAGAATTAAATGATAAGCAAATTAATGCCGAATTATCAAATCTGGCTCATATATATGAAAGATCAGACATAATATCTTTACATCTTCCTTTAACTGAGGAAACAAAAAATTTAATTAACAAATCATCATTTTCTCAAATGAAAAAAAAACCTATTATTATTAATACATCTAGAGGAACTGTGGTTAACGAAAATGATTTAATTGATGCGTATAATGAAAATTTAATTTCTGGATTTGCTTTAGATGTTTTTGAAAACGAACCAATAAAGAGTGAATTCTATAAAAAAATCAACCCTGAGATGAATTGTATTTTAACACCGCATATCTCTGGTGTTACAACTGAGTCAAATGTAAGAGTAAGTGATTTTATAGTTAAAAAAACAATAGAGTTTTTTAATTAATAATTTCCTCTATGTTTATTAATCTACCAAGTTTAATAGATTTTTCAGCTGCCTCTCCTACTGCGACTGCAATTAATCCATCACTTAAAGAAACTTCGGGAACTGAATTATTTTTAATTGCATTTAAAAATGCTAAATGCTCATAATAAGTTGATCCATGATGATGACCAGCTTCAATAATTTTTTTATCGACCTCAATATTTTCAATTTTAGTTTTTCCATCCCTCATGCCAATTCTTAAATTTGAAGCAATTTTACCTGAATCATTTGAAGGAACTGATGTTTCTATTTTTCCTTTGTGCCCAATTGCAACTAGCTCTTCCTGCATATCTGAATTTTCAGCAAACATACAAAGCTCAAGCATACTTCTAGCTCCATTCTCAAAGTTTACTATTACATATGCATTATCAATTATGTCTGGTTTTTTTCCATTATATTCTTCATCAAGATGATTGACATCTTGTCCACCGCTTGCATAAACGCTTATTGGATTGCTTCCAACTATTAAACGCATTAAATCAAAGAAATGACAGCATTTTTCAACTAATGTTCCACCAGTATTTTTTTCAAAACGATTCCAATCATTTATTTTTTTTAAAAAAGGAAATCGGTGCTCTCTAATAGTTAATGTTTTTAAATCCCCAATTGTATTGTTATGAATTTCTTTAATAAATTTTGAAACTGGCGGCATATACCTATATTCCATTGCTGTCCAAAAAACTGATGGATAATCTTTTGTAAGTTTTTTTATTTCTAAACAATCTCTTGTGTTAGTGCATAGGGGTTTTTCAACTAATATATGTTTCTTTGTTTTAATAACATCTTTTAAAATCCCTATATGAGTAAAGTTAGGTGACGAAATTAAATACACATCTACAATATTTTCTTTAATCATTTCTTGATGACTTTTAAAGCAGGAAACTTTTGTTTTAAGAATTTCTTTACACTGATTTAATGAATCTTCATGAGGATCTGAAAGAGTAACCACTTCAGCATTATCAATTAAAGATATATTTAATATATGTTCACGAGCCATTGTGCCAGCTCCAATAATTCCATATTTTATTTTTTTCATATTCTGTTTATATCATTTTAATTTAAAGCTTAATCAACAGATAATCCACTTGGTATGGTTTGTCTGCTATAGGTGGAGATCCTGATGCTGCTATTTCTCAGGAGGAAGTAATTAAAAAAATGACTCCTGAACAAATTGAAAAAGCACATATTTTAATAAAAGATTACAAATCTTGGATTTATCCATTTAGATAATGGGACGGAATAATATCCGCCCCAAAATCATTTTTTAATTATAGATCTTTTTTATAATCTGAAGAGGCTCTTTTCTCAGCGCTCTTAACTGCTTTAGTCAAAGCATTAAAGATTTCTTTTCCACCTTTAACATTTGATTTAAACCAATCATAAACAGGTGAAGCTGCTTCTTTAAATGCAGCCTTTTGATCTGGAGTTGGAACATATAAATTTCCACCACCAGCTACAAAGTCTTCATATGCTTTAATTGATTTTCTTTTTGGTGAAGCAAAAGTTGCTTGTTGTAATGCATAAAAACCGTCAGTAATAACTTTTCTCAAATCTTCAGGCATAGATTGATACTTAGCATTATTCATCCACCAAAGTGCACCCATATAAGCATGTCCATCTAAAGTAACATATTTAAGACCTGCATCTGGAAACTTCATATTCATAATATCAGTAATTCCATTTTTAGATCCTTCTACTACTCCAGTTTGAAACGAAGTAAATAGTTCTGGCCATGGTATAGGAGTTGGTGAGGCACCAAGCGCTCTAACCAATTCCTGTGGAAGATCCGCAACTACTGTTCTAATTTTCAAACCTTTCATATCAGATGGGTTTGCAATTTGTCTTTTTGTGTTTGCAAAATTTCTCCAACCACCTGTATTTCCAATAGTCATTAATCTAATTGAGTCATTCGAGTCTTTTAAAGCCATCTTTCTCATTGTTCTAACAAAATCACTCTTTAAAACATCTTCAGCAATTCTGTCGTCAGACATCAAATAAGGTAGATCAAGAACTTGAACATAAGGAAATACTCCTGCTGCTCCTCCTGATGTAGAAATATAAATGTCTATACTTCCATCAGATACCCCTTGTAAACATTCAGCTCCTTTAGAACATAGTTGAGTACCAACAAATAATTCTACAGAAATTTTACCATTCGAAGCTGACTCAACGTAGTTTTTAAAAACTATTGAACCGTCATAGTCTTCATCTTGATCATTAGAATTCATTGTCATTCTTAGATTGTAATCAGCAGCTAATGCTGAAAACGAAAATCCAAACAACAATACTAACGAAAAAAATGATCTTAATATTTTGTTAAATAACATTTTCCCCTCCGTTAATTTTAAAAACAAATATACTGAATTAATAATGAAGAGTCTAATAATAGAAATGCAAGAAAATATTGTAATTATTAATTATTTTGCAAAGCCTGTTAATAAAGGAATAGTCATTGATATAGATGGAAAATAAGTAATCAAAAATATAACTAAAACCTCTACTGCTAAGAAGGGTAAAATGGCCTTAGCTATTGTTTCTACTCTTTCACCTGAAACTGAAGAAGCAACAAATAAAACTAATCCCATCGGGGGTGTTGCCAGCCCAACAGTTAAATTAACTGACATAATAATTGCAAAATGTACAGGATGTACTCCAAGTTCAACAAAAACTGGTCCTAAAATTGGACCTAATATTATTATTGCTGGACCAGCATCAAGAAACATTCCTACGATGAATAAAAGTATATTAATCAAAAATAATAATATGTAAGGATTATTACTTAGACTAAGCACAAACTCAGCAAGGTATTCTGGAGCATGAGATAGGCTTACGACTGTTTTAAATGCCATCGCTGCACCCACTAAAAGTAATACTACAGATGAAACCATTGCTGCTTTAGTGAAAACTTTTGGTATTTCATTCCATGAGAGTGTTTTTAAAACAAATAAACCAATAAATAATGCATAAGCTGCTGCTACGGCTGATGCTTCAGTGGGAGTAAATATACCTCCAAGAATTCCTCCTAAAATTATAACTGGAGTCATTAAAGGAAAAAAAGCTTTTAAAGATGCTTTACCTCTTTCATTCCAACTTGCTTTTGCTGTTACAGGAGGAAAATCGTATCGGTTTGCTAAAAATTTCACCATTACCATTAAACTAACTCCAACTAAGATTCCTGGTACGATTCCAGCTAAGAATAATGCGGCAACACTTTCTCCCATGACGTAAGCATAAATTATCATTATTCCCGACGGTGGAATAATTGGTCCTATAACTGAACTTGCGGCAGTTATCGCTGCAGCAAATTTTTTTGTGTAACCTTGTTTTTCCATAGCTGGTATTAACATTGATCCTATTGCAGATGTATCGGCAACTGCTGATCCTGACAGACCTGCAAACAACATTGAAGTTAAAATATTAACATGTGCCAAACCTCCTCTCAAGTGCCCCATCATGGCTTGACTAAATTCAACAAGTCTTAATGTAATTCCTCCTTTATTCATTAGCTCGCCTGCTAACATAAAAAATGGAATTGCCATTAAAGGAAAGCTATCAATTCCATTATAAATATTTCTATAAAGCATTGCAGCATCACTCCCTTGATTGTTCAACCAAAGTAAAATTCCTGGTGCTGCTAATAAACTAAAAAAAACTGGAATACCTATTAATAAAAAAATTAGAAATAAAGGTAAAAACCATATTAACATTTTAAGCCTCTAATTTTTCTTTGTCTTTATCTAAAGGTAGATCAATTTTTGAAGTAATTGATAAAATATTTCTTAAAATTAATTCAATGTTAACCAAGATTAAAAGAAATATTCCAATCGGCAAAGACATATACATCCATGCTAACTTCATTGCTTCTGTTTTTCCTCCAATTAAAGAAAAAGGAATTTTAATTGAAGAAGAGCTAAATATCCAACCTGCATTTATATGTTTTAATCCCATTTCGAAACCTATAAACAAAACAGCTAATGAAATTAGTAAAATTATAAAAATTAATAAGTTCGCCAAAATTTTTGGTAAAAATCTTTCAAGCATATCTATAGATACAAAACCACCCCATCTATATGCGGAAGGAGCAATTAGCCCTGTCATCCATAACATTAAAAAACGGGCAACTTCGTCAGGCCAAGGAAGAGCATTATTTAAAACATATCTAAAAAATACTTGGATAATAATCACTATTACCATTAATAAAATGGCAATCCATGCCAGTTGACGTCCAATACGAAGAATAAAAGTATTTATATTTTCTAAAAATCTAAAGATTAATAATAATGATTTGATTGTAAAATTCACAACTCAAGTTATTTTAATAATTAATTAATTTCAACTTTAATAAATTATTTTAAAGTTTGTATAAGGTATTTGTGTTTTTAAATTTATGATGATATTAAGCTTTTTTAATCAATAGATTCTAATCAATTTATTTATAGCAAATGTCAGAAAAAAAGAAAATATTAATAATTCAAAAAGTTCACCAAAAAGGAATGGAATTAATAAAAAACCATCCTAATTTTGAAGTTGATGTAACCGATGACACTTCAGAAGAAAACCTTAAAGCAAAAATTCAAAATTGTGATGGAGCATCAATTAGAATTGCAAATTTGTCAGGTGATGTAATGAAAGAAGCAAAAAATTTAAAAATTGTTTCGAGACACGGAGTTGGATATGACAATATTGACTTAAATTACGCAAAGGAAAAAGATATTAAGATAGCAATTACTGCAAATGCTAATGCTGTAACTGTATCAGAACATGTAATGTTTAACTTACTTTATATCTCAAAAAGAAAAGATTTGTTTGACAAGACAGTTAGAGAAGGAAATTTTAAAGATAGAAATAAACTTCCAAAAACAATTGAATTGTGGAAAAAAAATTTTTTAATCGTTGGATTTGGAAGAATTGGTCAAGCATTAATCAAAAGATGCTTTGGTTTCGAAATGAAAGTTTATGTTTTTGATCCATTTGTCTCAAAAGAAAAAATAGAGTCAATGGGTGGTAAAAAAGTTGAAAATCTTGAAGACGCTGTAAAAACTATGGATGTGATTTCTCTACATATGCCTCTAACAGAAAAAACAAAAAATTTAATTAATTATGAATTATTAAAAACAATGAAAAAAAATTGTATAATTATTAATGCTGCTAGAGGTGGAATAATAAACGAAATTGATCTAGACAAGGCATTAAATGAAAATTTAATATTTGGAGCAGGTATAGATGTTTTTGAAAAAGAACCACCGGATGATAACAATCTACTTTTAAAAAATGAAAAAGTATTCCTAAGTCCTCACGCAGCAGCTTTTACTGAGGAATGTATGACTAGAATGGGAATTGAAACTATTCAAAATATTATTGATTTTTTTGAAAATAAAATAGACCAGTCTAAGATTGTGAAACTTTAATATCTACCTTGTTTAAAATTTCAGTAAGATATTTATATCCTATCTTTGCATATTCTAGAGGATTTGCTTTTTTTGGATCTTGTTCAGCTTCAACAACTAACCATCCAGAATAATCATTGCTTTTTAGAACTTCAAATAAAGGCTTATAGTCAATACAGCCATCTCCAGGTACAGTAAAAGCTCCTTCCAAGAATGCTGCTCTAAAACTTAGATCTTCTATTAGTGACTTTTCTAAAACATTTTTTCTTATATCTTTACAATGTATATGCATGACCCTTTCGCTAAAATCTTTAAGAAATTTAATAGACTCTCCTTGAGCAAACAGCATGTGCCCCGTATCTAAAGTTAATTTTACACTGTCGTCAGTATTTTCTAGTAACATTTCAGTGTCTTTTTGAGTTTCTATCACAGTTCCCATATGATGATGATATGCTAAAGGCATTCCCTCTCCTTCTAAATACTTTCCCATTTCAGAAATTTTTTTATAATATGATTTAGATTCATCAAGATCCATTTTTGGCCTTGTTGAAAGTTTCTTATTTGGATCACCTTGTATTGAGCCAAAAACTTCAGCAAATACAATGCATGGTGCGTTACATTCTTTAAATAATTTCAATTGTTCTTGTATTGACTGTTTTTCTTCTTCAACAGTTTTATTTCTTAAATTAGCACCATACCATCCTGAACATAAATTTAGATTAAATTTATTTAATTTTGGCAATAATTCATTTGATGTTTTCGGAAATTTACCACCTGATTCAATTCCTATAAAACCTGCCTCACTTGCTTCAGATAAACATTGTTCTAAAGGGGTATCGCAACCTAATTCAGGCATATCGTCATTAGACCAAGCTATAGGTGCAATTCCCAATTTTACTGACATAAATAATTTTTTTGCTATGATATATTAAACTATGCAAAGAATTAAAGCTAAAAAATTAACACTAGGAATTGTTGGTGGTGGACCTAAATCATGGATTGGACATGTGCATAGAATTTCTTCGCGATTTGATAATCAATATGAAATTGTAGCTGGAGTGTTTTCAAGAAATCCCAATATTTCAAAAAAATTTGGAAAAAATTTAGGTATCTCTAAAGACAGATGTTATTCAACTTATCAAGAAATGGCAAATAAAGAGGCAAAAAGAAACGATTGCATAATGGTTGTTGCGATAATGACTCCTCCTTCAAGTCATCAAATAATTGCTGAAAAATTTATTGATAAAAATATACATATTATTTCAGATAAACCGTTTGCAGGAAATTTAGAACAAGCAAAAAAATTATATAAAAAAATAAAATCAAATAAAAAAATAAAATATGCTTTAACGCATAATTACTCTGCATACCCAATGGTAAGGGAAGCAAAAAGATTAGTGGAAAAAGGAAAGATAGGAAAAATAGAATATATAAATGTTGAATACATCCAAGATTGGTCTTCGGGAAAAACTATAAAAAAAAGAAATTCCAAAAAAATATTAAAGTGGAAAATAGATAGCAAAATTGTAGGAACATCTGCTGTTTTGAATGAAATAGGTTCTCACGCATATCATATGGTAATTTATATTTCTGGATTAAAAGGTAAAACAATTATTGCTGATATAAAACAAATCTCAAATAAAATTAAGATGGATAACAATGCCCAAGTTATTATTAATTTTAACAACGGGGCAAAAGGAATGTTATGGACAAGTGTGATGGCAAGAGGTGGTGTTTATGGCTTAAGAATAAGAATTTTTGGCACCAAAGGAAGCTTAGAGTGGATTCAAAATGATCCAAATTATCTCAAATTTAATCCAAGCAAAGGTGCAGTAAAATTACTTGAAAGAGGTTTTTTTAATGCCGAATTTTCAAAAAATTTCTCAAGAATTAAATTTGGTCATCCAGAAGGTTATTTGGATGCATTTGCAAATATCTATCGTGAATTTGCTTCATCAATAAAAAATAACTCTAAAAAAAGATATTATTTTCCGAATGAAGATGAGGGTTTGGAGACAGCAAAATTTATTGATGCTTGTAAAAAATCATCCAGGAGAAAAAAATGGGTAAAAATATAGTTAATGTTGCTTTATTTGGTCTAGGCAGAATAGGTCAAATGCATGCGGAAAACCTATTATCTCATTCTAAATTTAAAATAGTTTCTGTTTACGATATAAATAAAAATCTTACAAAAAAATTTGCAAAAAAATTTAAATGCTTAAGTATTAAAAATCCAAATATTGCAATGAAAGATAAAAATACTGATGTTATATTTATAGCATCCACAACCTCAACACATTTAAAATTTATAATAGATGCGGCAAAGAATAAAAAAATTGTGTTTTGTGAAAAACCCTTAGATTTAAGTTTAGAAAAAATTGAAAAATGTAAAAAAAAAATTAAAAAATATAATCCGAAAATTCAAATAGGTTTTAATAGAAGATATGATCCAGGACATAAACTGTTAAGGAATAATTTATTAAAAGGTAAAATAGGAAATTTAGAAAAGATTATTATTACAAGCAGAGACCCATCACCTCCATCAATAAATTATCTAAAAAGTTCAGGTGGTATTTTTAAAGATATGATGATTCATGACTTTGATTTAGCTAGGTTTTATGCTGGAAAAGATGAATTTGAATCTATTTTTGCTACAGGAAGCAATTTGTATGACAAGAAATTTTCTAAAATAAAAGATTTTGAATTAGCATCATGTATATTAAAAACAAAAAAAGGTATTCAATGTATAATTACTAACTCAAGGCACTGTAGTTTTGGATACGATCAAAGAGTAGAATTATTTGGCACGAAAGGCATGTTAATATCTGACAATAAAAGAGAGACGGAAACAACTTTTTATTCTAAGAATTCAACAAACAATAAATCAAAATTATTAAATTTTTTTATAGAAAGATATTCTGAAGCATACAAACTTCAGCTAGATGATTTATTTATGATATGTAATAAAAACATAAAACCTATGGTTAATTTTGAGGATGGCAGAAAATCTTTAGCTTTAGCTGATAAAGCCATTAAGTCTATAAAATCAAAAAAATTTGAAAAAATAAATTTAATTTAATTAAATTAAAGTCACAAACATTTTTCTAATCAGTTTATCTGCTTCTTTTTCTTTATAAATTGCTTATGAGGTATTAATATTAAATTTACTTGATTTTTTAACTAAGTAAATTCCAATTATTACAGCTATAAGCGCAACTACAACTTTAGGAGTAATAATTTCTGATAAAAACATATACCCAAGTATAATTCCAAAAATTGGTATCAAATAGGCGACTTGAGCTTGAAAAACTAAACCATTATATTTTAATATCCTAAATCGTAGTAACCAGGCAATTCCTGTTGGCACAGTTCCTAAATAAATTAAAGATAGTGTAGAGTCTAATCTGTGTGAAAAATGTAAATCGTCTATAAAAATAAACGCATCTGAAGGATTTAAATAATATAGTGTTAAACTTATCGGTAAAATGAATATAGTCGCCCAAATTAAAATTGATGATGTTACATTTTCATTTTTTTTATTACTTATTCTTAAAGTTAACAGTCCTCCTATTACATAAAAAGTTGATCCTACTAAAATAAATATTGCAGAAGTAAAATTTTCCTCATTAATTAAAAATTTATCATAAAATAGAAAAACTATTCCTGAAAAACCTATTAAGACACCTAGTACTTTTATAAAATTTATTTTTTCATTTTTTGTAAAAAAATGAGCAAGGACTGTAGCACTTAAAGGTGTTGAGGCCATAAGTATTGCTGCTAAGTTACTTTGTACTTTTTGAACACCATACGCTATTAAAAAAAAAGGAATAACTAAATTAATAACTCCAATTAATGCAAACCAATACCAATCCTTTGAAAAAGCTTCTATTTTTATTTTTTTGAATAAACATAGTCCCACAACTGGAATTGCTCCGAAAAAAATTCTTAAAAAAGCAATCATAACTGGTCCATAGGAATAAGTTGCAATTTTAATATTAAAAAAAGCTGATGCCCAAATCAATGATAGCAATGTAAGTAAAGCGTAATCAATTAATTTAGGTTCTCTCATTATACAATATCCTTAATTTCACCTTTTGTAATTTTTAAAAGATTTTCAAAATTTATTTTAAAAACGCAATTTGGATGACCAGCTGCTGCAAAAATATTTGGAAATCTTTTTAAGGATTCATCAATAAATATTTTTAAATTTTTTATATGACCCACTGGAGATACACCACCGATTGTATAGCCTGTTTGCATTTTAACATCTTCTGGTGATGCCATGCTAATATCTTTTATTGAGGTAATTTTTTTTAATTTATTCAAAGAACATCTTTTATCACCAGACACCAAACATAAAAGAAAAGTTTCTTCTGTTCTGAACAATAAACTTTTTACTATTGCTCCAACTTCACATTCTAAAGATTTTGCTGCATCCAATGCTGTTCTTGCGGTATTATTTAATTCAATAACCTTCATTGAGTTATCAAATTCTTTTAGAGCTTTTTCAGCTCTTTTTACTGGTTCTTTATTCAACAAAGTCATTATGATTTTAATATTGATTGATAATCTTTATTTTTTAAGGTTAATATATGTAAAAAATGCATAAGTGATATCTATTTTATAGGCATTATTTATCTTTTCTTTACTGATATGTATCGGAAAAAAATTTTATAGGAGATAACAATGAGCGCGAAAGACGTATTAAAATTAATGAAATCTAAGGAAATAGAATATTTAGATTTAAGATTTACAGACCCTAGAGGAAAACTGCAACACTTAACAATGGACTCAACAATAGTTGATGAAGGAATGTTAAATGATGGTGTTTTTTTTGACGGTTCATCTATCGCTGGGTGGAAAGCAATCAACGAGTCTGATATGATTTTAAAACCTGATTTAAGTAGAAAAGTTATCGATCCCTATACTTCTCATAATACTCTAATTTTATTTTGTGATATCCTAGATGCGGTTAAAAGAAATCCATATGAAAGAGATCCTAGAGGTATAGCAAAAAAAGCTGAAGCTTATCTAAAAAAAACTGGAATTGGTGATAAAGCATACTTTGGGCCTGAGCCAGAGTTTTTCGTTTTTGATGATGTAAGAATTAAAAATGATATGAATGAAACAAGTTTTTCTATAGATAGTTCAGAAGGTCCTTATAACTCAGGTAAAAAATATGAAAATGGAAATATGGGTCATAGACCTGGAATAAAAGGTGGATATTTCCCTGTGCCTCCTGTGGACAGTGCTCAAGACATGAGAGGAGAGTACTTAAAAGGTTTAAGAGATGTTGGTATTACGGTCGAAAAACACCATCATGAAGTTGCTCCAAGTCAACATGAATTAGGAATGTTATTTGGTACGTTAGTTGATCAAGCAGATAATGTTCAGCTTTATAAATATGTTGTTCAAATGGTGTCACATTCATTCGGAAAAACTGCAACATTTATGCCTAAACCTGTTAAAGGTGACAATGGTTCGGGAATGCATGTTCACCAATCAGTTTGGAAAGGTAAAACTCCTGTTTTTTCAGGTAATAAATATTCAGGTTTATCTCAAACTGCTTTATATTATATTGGTGGAATTTTAAAACATGCGAAAGCAATTAATGCTTTTGCTAATGCAACAACAAATAGCTATAAAAGATTAATCCCAGGATTTGAAGCTCCAGTTTTGCTTGCTTATTCAGCAAGAAACCGTTCCGCTTCATGTAGAATTCCTATTACTTTAAGTAAAAAAGGAGCAAGATGTGAAATTAGATTTCCAGATGCATCTGGAAATCCATATTTAACTTTTGCATCTATGTTAATGGCAGGTTTAGATGGAATAAAAAATAAAATTGATCCAGGAAAATCTTTTGACAAAGACTTGTATGCATTATCAGAAAAAGAACTAAAAAAAGTTCCAACAGTTTGTGGTTCTTTGAGAGAAGCTATGGAAAGTTTAGATAAAGACAGAAAATTTTTAACTCAAGGAAATGTATTTACAGATGATCAAATAGACGCTTATATAGCTTTGAAATTTGAAGAAATACATAATTTTGAACATACACCTCACCCTATTGAGTTTGATATGTATTATAGTTGCTAGTTAAGTTTATTGTTTTTTAGAAGCGATCTTATTTTTTCCAGATCCTTCTTTAACAACATAATCTAGCGTGCCATTAGCTCCGGCTTGCACTGGTTTAATTAATGATCTAAAAAAAGATTTTCTTTTTTCAGACTTGGAAGCAAGGCTTTTTAGATTTTTAAGCTCAAATTTGTTCATTAACTTAATTCATACCATAGGTATGCAAAATACACAATTCAGATATGCATTTAACTAATACTATATTTTAAAGGATTCTCCACATCCACAACGTTCGGTTTCATTGGGATTGTTAAATACAAAAGATGATGAAAATTGCTCTTTTTTATAATCCATTTCAGTTCCTAAAAGATACATTACAGCTGCAGAATCTATAAAAACTTTTACACCTTTTTCTTCTATCACCTCGTCATTTGGGTTTATTTCTTTAGTATATTCCATAACATATGACATCCCAGCACATCCTCCAGATTTAACTCCAACTCTTACTCCAATAGAATTTTGTTCTGCAGAAGACATAATCTCTTTAATTCTGTTTGCGGCATTTTCGCTTAATGAAATAATTTGTTTTGTCATAAATTTAATTCTAATTTTGCTGCTTCCGACATCATAGATTTATCCCACGGTGGATCCCAAACTAAATCAAGGTCAACTTTACCAACTTCATTTAATTCCATTATACTATCTTTAACTTCTTTAGGCAAACTTTCTGCAACAGGACAATTTGGCGTTGTTAAAGTCATTTTAATACTAACATCTTTATCTTTAATAGAAATATCATAGATTAATCCTAATTCATAAATATTAACAGGAATTTCTGGATCATAAATTTTTTTTATCTCACTTATAATTTTTTCTTTTAATTCCATATCTATTTTTCTGTTTTAACTACTTCTTGTGAATTTTCTAGTGCAGAAGATAATGTATGCCAAGATAAAGTGGCACATTTTACCCTCATTGGATATTGTTTAACTCCTGATAAACTCATTAATTTAGTTTTTTCATCTTCTTTAAGAATATTATTATTTAATTCATCTTTTTCTTTAATCATTTTCAAAAAATCTGTAATAATTTCTTTCACTTCTATTTCTTCTTTTCCTCTGACCATTTCTGTCATAATTGAAGCAGAAGCCATTGATATGGCGCAACCTTTGCCTTCAAAAGTTATGTCATCAACTTTTTTATTTTCATTTAATCTTAAATAAACATGTACATCGTCTCCACATAAAGGATTATGTCCCTTCGCATCTTTATTATAGTTATCAAATTTTCCGAGATTTCTAGGATTCTTGCCATGATCCAAAATTATTTCTTGATATAATTCTTTTAAATTCATTTTAGATTAAATATTTTTTTACAGTTTTCTAAAGATTTGTTTAATTTATCTATGTCATCTTTTGTATTATAAATTCCAAATGATGCTCTAGCAGTTGAAGTTAGTTTTAATTTATCGTGTAATATTTGACAACAATGATGTCCTGCTCTTATAGCTACGCCATCTTCATCAAGAATTGTCGCAATATCATGTGGATGGATACCTTCAATCGTAAAAGATATTACACCTCCTCTTTCTTTTGGATTCCCAATAATATTTACTGAATTATTTTTTCTTAATGTTTCAAGGCCGTAATTCATTAATTCTTTTTCATGCTTTTCGATATTTTCAATTCCTACTTTTTGTATAAACTTTATAGACTCGTTAAATGCTATAACTTGTGCAGTCGCCATTGTGCCAGCTTCATATTTATTGGGTAAATCTCCATAAGAAATACCTTCTTTTTTGACCTCACCAATCATACCACCGCCACCTTGATATGGAGGAAGATCCTCAAGCCATTTTTTTTTTGCATATAAAACACCAATACCAGTAGGACCATACATTTTATGACCTGATATGGCATAAAAATCACAATCTAAATCTTGCATATCAATTTTTAAATGTGGTGCGCTTTGACAACCATCAACTAAAACAGGAATGTTTTTTGAATGAGCTAAATTTACAATTTCTTTTATAGGTAATATTGCGCCTGTAACATTTGATAAGTGTGTAATACTTATAATTTTAGTTTTACTAGTTATTTTTTCTTTAATCGACTCTAATGTTATTTCTCCCTCATTATTTATTTCTGCAAATTTTATTTTTATATTTTTTGCTTTTCTAAGAAAATGCCAAGGAACATAGTTTGAATGATGTTCAAGCTCAGTAATTAAAACTTCATCTCCTTCGTTTAAATATTTTTGACCATAAGTATTAGCAACCAAATTTATTGCCTCTGTTGCTCCTTTGGTAAAAACTATTTCATTTTTATCTTTTGCATTTATGTATTTTTGAACCGTAGTTCTGGTATTTTCATATAAATTAGTTGCAGCAACAGCTAAATAATGAACACTTCTTCCAACATTAGAAAATTCCTTTGTATAAAAATCGTAAATACGATCAACAACCATCTTAGGTTTTTGAGCTGAATTAGCGCTATCTAAATAAACTAAATCATTATTTTGAACTTTATCATCAAATATTGGAAATTCTTTTTTTATATTTTCTATATTCATTCTTTAACACCAATCATATTCTTAATTAAATTTTTAATCTCTCTATCAGTAATTTTTTCGATAACATCTAATAAAAAACCATTTATCAAAAGTTCTTTTGCTTCCTTGTAATTAAGGCCTCTAGTCATCAAATAAAATATCGAGTTTTCATTTAAGCTGCCTGATGCGGAGCCATGTGAACACTTTACATCATCTGCATAAATTTCAAGCTCAGGTTTTGCATTAAACTCAGTTGTTTCATCAAGAAGAATAGCTTTGCTTAGTTGATATCCATCAGTTTTTTGTGCTTCTGAATTAACATATATTTTTCCTTGATACGCTGCTTTAGAACTATCTTCTAAAACACTTTTAATTAGTTGGTAGCTTTTCGTACTCTCAGTTAAATGATTTATTATTGTTCTAATTTCGTGATGTTTTCTTTTATTAAGAGAGAAGATGCCATTCACAAAAGCTGACGAATATTCTCCTTTTAAATTAACATTAATTTCATTTTTAAAAAAATTTGATCCTGAGGATAAAATAAATGTCTCAGAAATACTATTTTTTTCTTGCTCAATATTATTAAAGGAATATTTAATGTTTCTGTTCTCACGTCTATCTAGTTTATAATTTTTTAAAATTGCATTTTCTTTTAAATCAAAGTTATAAAAAATATTTAAAAAATTTTTTTCAGAAGTATCGTTAAATAAATCAATTAGCCTTAAAGAACTGTCTTTATCTAACTCAAAATTTAATCTTAAATTTATATTTTTAGACCAAATATTAGAGTTAGTTGTATGATAAATGATAAGTGGTTTTGTTAATTTATACCCATTTTTAATCACTATTTTGAAGGATTTATTGGTAAATGCATTATTTAAATCAGATAAAGAATTATTATTATTAAATCTATCAATGGGTTCTGAATGATCAATTATTTCTATTTGGTTTTTTTTTTCGTAATCAAAATCAATTTTTTCAATTCTACCATTTATAAATACTATTTTATTATGCTCTAATCCATCTACGAATACTGAAGTATCAACTTTGTTAGTAGATGTATAATCAGTATAAAAACTAAGTTCCCCAATATTTTTTCTTATTATTTGACTAAGATCTGAGAATTTCCAATCTTCTTCTTTTCTATTTGGAAAACCTCTATTTACAAAACTTTCTAAAAAAAATTTTTTTATTTCAATATCTTTTTGAGATAAACTTAAATTTTTAATAATATTATCAAAATCCTTTTGTAATTGTTCTTTCATCTAATGAAAATTTTCGTACCCCTTTTTTTCTAATTCTATAGCTAGATCTGGGCCTCCAGATTTAACAATTTTTCCATTCATCAAGACATGTACAAAATCAGGTTTAATATATTCAAGCAACCTTTGGTAATGTGTAATTATTAAAAATGAATTTTTATTATTTCTTAATGTATTAACTCCATTCGCTACAATTTTCAAAGCATCTATATCTAGGCCTGAATCTGTTTCATCTAAAATAGATAACTTCGGGGATAACATTGACATTTGTAAAATTTCATTTTTCTTTTTTTCTCCTCCAGAAAAACCTACGTTTAATTGTCTATTCAGCTTTTCTTCATCAAATTTAAGTTCTTTCGATTTTTCTTTAACTAATTTAAGAAATTCTATTGCATCAAGTTCTTTCTCACCTCTTGCTTTTCTTACTGCATTTAATGAAGTTTTCAAAAATATATTTGTATTAACTCCAGGAATTTCTAGTGGATATTGGAATGCTAAAAAAATACCTTTATGGGCTCTTTCCTCTGTTTCAAGTTCAAATAAATCTTTTTCCTCATAAAGAACTTCTCCAGAAACTTCATATCCTTTTTTTCCTGATAAAATATTTGATAACGTGCTTTTACCAGACCCATTTGGACCCATTATAGCATGAACTTCTCCAGGATTTATAATAAGTGAAAATCCTTTTAAAATTTCTTTGTTATCTATCTTTGCGTTTAATTTGTTTATTTTTAACATTAACCCACACTTCCTTCTAAACTGATTCCTACGAGTTTTTGAGCCTCGACTGCAAATTCCATTGGTAACTGCTGTAAAACCTCTTTACAAAATCCATTTACTATTAAACTTACAGCTTCTTCGGCATTTAAACCTCTTTGTTGGCAATAATGCAATTGTTCTTCGCTTATTTTTGAGGTTGTGGCCTCATGAGCAATATTCGAATTTGAATTTTTATTTTTAATATATGGTACAGTATGTGCTCCACATTTATTACTCATTAACAACGAGTCACATTGAGTATAATTATTTGAATTATAAGCTTTTGGTGAAATATCTACAAGACCCCTGTATGTCATATCAGAAAATCCTGCACTAATTCCTTTTGATATAATTTTACTCTTAGTATTTTTACCTAGATGGATCATTTTAGTGCCAGTATCTGCTTTTTGATGATTGTTTGTTATTGCAATAGAGTAAAATTCACCAATAGAATTATCACCTCTTAAAATACAACTTGGATATTTCCAAGTTATAGCTGACCCTGTTTCAACTTGTGTCCAAGAAATTTTTGAATTTTTACCTTTGCACAAACCACGCTTTGTTACAAAATTATATATTCCCCCCTTCCCATCTTTATCTCCTGGATACCAATTTTGTACCGTAGAATATTTTATTTCTGCATCATCAAGTGCAATCAATTCAACATTAGCAGCATGTAATTGATTTTCATCTCTCATTGGTGCAGTACAACCTTCTAAATAACTTACATAACTTCCTTTATCTGCTATAATTAAAGTTCTTTCAAACTGTCCAGTATTAGAAGCATTTATTCTAAAATAAGTCGATAATTCCATTGGACATCTTACACTCTCTGGAATGTATGCAAATGAGCCATCAGTAAAAACAGCAGAATTAAGAGTAGCAAAAAAATGATCTGTTGTTGGAATTACAGATCCTAAATATTTCTTAACTAATTCAGGATGATTTTGAATTGCTTCAGATATTGGACAAAAAATAATTCCATGCTTGTTTAATTCCTCTCTAAATGTAGTAGCAACAGAAACTGAGTCAAATACAGCATCGACCGCAATTCCATTCAGTCTTTTTTGCTCTTGCAATGGTATTCCAAGTTTTTTATAAGTTTCTAAAAGTTTTGGATCTAATTCATCTAAACTTTTTGGTTTATCATCCATGCTTTTTGGAGCAGAATAATAATATAGATCTTGATAATCAATTTTTGGATATTTAGGTTTTTGCCAATTAGGTTCTTTCAATTGCTTGAATCTTTCAAATGCTTTTAATCTAAAATCTAGCATCCATTTGGGTTCCTTTTTAATATTTGAAATAAATTTAATTACTTCTTCATTTAATCCTTTAGGAGCTTTAATATTTTCAATATCAGTTGAAAAACCATATTTATAATCTTTTAATTTTTCTAATTCTTTTTCTCTCATTTTAATTGAATTTTGTTTGATTAATTAAATCTCCTATGTTTTTTTTTTTAAAAAATTCATTTATATAATCTCCTAACTCATCCCATAAATCATGGGTAATACATTTTGACAACCTTCCATTGCACCCTTGCTTAGATTGTTTTTCACATCCAATTGTTTTTATTTTTTCATCTACAGCAACAAAAACATCAGAAATTTTTATTTCAGATGGTTTTTTTGATAAAATATAACCTCCTTTGTTTCCTCTAACGCTATTTACAATTTTACTTTTTTTTAATTTTAAAAATAATTGTTCTAGATATACCAATGATATTCCTTGCCTTAGAGATATGTCTCTTAGAGAAACTGGACCTTTGGGGTCAAATTTCGCAAGATCCGTAAGAGCCATAACAGCATATCTGCCTTTGCTCGATAATTTCATATTTTCCGCACTTTTTGGGGGTTTATATATACCCGACTAAAATAGTCAAGTTTAAATGAATTTAAAAAAACTTGCATTTTGTCGCTCAGTTTTGGTAGAAAAACATGATTTTTTTTTGAGATTAATAATCAATGGCATCAGTAGATAATAAAATTGTTGAGACTTTCATACCAGGTCCAGCTGGAAGATTGGAAGCAAAATATTTTAAAAGTAAAAAAAATACATCGCCTATTGCTTTGGTTTTGCATCCACATCCTCAATATGGCGGAACAATGAATAATAAAATTGTTGTAGATATATTTCAAACTTTTGTCGAAAATGATTTTTCAGTTTGCAGGGTTAACTTTAGAGGTGTTGGGAAAAGTGATGGAGAATTTGATAATGGTCAAGGAGAATTAGCAGATGCAGCTGCAGCTTTAGATTGGTTAGAAAGAGAAAATTTTGATAATTCTCAATGTTGGATTTCTGGTTTTTCTTTTGGATCCTTAATTGCAATGCAACTATTGATGAGAAGACCAGAAATTAATAGATTTGTTGTAGTATCTCCTCAACCAAATGTTTATGATTTTTCTTTTTTATCACCCTGTCCAACTTCCGGAATAATGATTTATGGAAAAAAAGATGAATTAGTTCCAATTGAGCACATTGATGAATTGAACAAAAGATTAAGTGATCAAAAAGGTATTAAAGTTGCATTTGATCAGATTAATGAAGCAAACCATTTCTTCTCAAAAGCAGAAGTGGCATTAGTAAAATCTTTAAATAAATATATAAAAAAAGAAACAGCTCTTTATTAAAAATTTTTAATTAATTTCCCACCGGTGCAAGGTTTATTACATCCGGTTGTTTCGGGAAACGAGATGGGTAACTTTAAAAATGATCTTATTGCAAGATAAGCAAATGCTTGTGACTCAATATAATCTCCATTAAAACCTATTTTGTCTATCAAAATAATTTGATTTTTAAGTTTACTTTTTAATCTTTCAATAAGAAAAGTATTTTTTCTTCCCCCACCACAAATATAAACTTCAAAATTTAGTATTTTTTTTGACAGAACATCAGCGGTAAACTCAGTAATTGTTGCTGCACCATTTTCTAAGGATAACCCTTTTGCGAAAAATATATCGAAATCATTAATGTCAAGAGATTTTTTTTTTGATACTTTATTATAATCGTAATTATCGAGTGATTGATTTAAAATAAATTTATCAATTTTTCCTGACTGAGCCAAGTTTCCATTTTCATCAAATTTTTTATTTGAATTTAGTCTTATCCATTTGTCAATCAAACAGTTGCCGGGTCCAATATCCATACTTTTCATTTTATAATTTTTATCAATGACTGTTATATTTGCAATCCCGCCTATATTTAAAATTACAAGCGGAAGTTTAATTTTGCTTTTTTTGTCTAAATTTTTAATTATCGCTTGATGATAAATCGGAGCTAATGGAGCCCCTTCTCCTCCATTTTTTAAATCATTTTGTCTAAAATCGTATATAACTGTTTTTTTGGTTAATTCAGAAAGTTTAGCTCCATTTCCAATTTGTCTAGAAATTTTTTCTTCAGAATTATGAAAAATAGTTTGACCATGAAATCCTATGATATCAATATGTTTTTTTTTGATTATTTTGTTTACTATTGCTGCATGAAAATCGGTTAATTTCTTACTTAATATATTAATATCAGTTGTAAAATTCTTTAAATCACTTGATATCTGAATTTTTTCTCTAATTTTATGTATTTCATCGGAAATTTCTGCTGGGTATGCATTATATTCATTGTTTTCAATCAAAATTTGATCCTTGCCATCAGATTTAATTACTGATGAGTCCACTCCATCACCGGAAGTCCCACTCATTAAACCTAGCGAAGAATAGATTTTTTTCATTCTTATTTTTTTTTAAAAAAATTTGTATATTGTAGAACTATAAACCTATGAATAAATTTTTAAAAGAATTTAAAGATAGAGGTTATTTTTATCAGTGTACAAATGAAAATGAGCTATCTGATTTGCTAGATAAAAAAAGCATTAGTGCTTATATTGGTTTTGATAGTACAGCCTCAAGCTTGCATGTTGGTAGTTTGATGCAAATAATGTGTCTTAAGCTATTGCAAAATCATGGGCACAGACCAATAGTATTGTTAGGTGGGGGCACTACAAGAATAGGTGATCCTTCAGGAAAAGAAGAAACTAGAAAAATTTTATCAGAAAAACAAATTGAGCAAAACATTAAAAATATTAAAAATGTATTTAAAATATTTTTAAAAACAAAAAATCCAAAATTAAAACCTATTTTTGTAAATAACTATGAATGGTTAGGTAAATTAAATTATATAAAATTCTTAAGAGAAATAGGAAGGCATTTTACTATTAATAAAATGTTAAGTTTTGATAGTGTAAAATTACGTTTAGATAGAGAACAATCTTTAAGCTACATGGAATTTAATTATATGATTTTACAAGCATATGATTTTCTTGAACTAAATAAAAATAAAAATTGCTTAATGCAAATTGGAGGATCCGATCAATGGGGAAATATAGTTAATGGAGTTGAGCTAATTAAAAGACAATCAGGAAATCAGGTTTATGGCTTAACAACTCCACTAATAACTTTAGCTTCTGGTGCAAAAATGGGAAAAACTGAAAAGGGTGCAGTATGGTTGAATAAAAAATTGCTACCTGCTTACGATTACTGGCAATTTTGGAGAAATATAGATGACAGAGATGTAATTAAGTTTTTAAAAATGTTTACTGATATTTCAATAAATGAAATTGAAAAAGTCAAAAATAATAATATTAATAATTTAAAAATACTACTTGCAAATAAAACAACTGAAATGCTTCATGGAAAAAAGGAAGCAATAAATGCAGAAAAGCTTGCAAAATCAACATTTCAAGAAAATTCTTCCGGAGAAAATCTACCTAGTATAAAAATTCATAAAGATTTTTTAGATAAAAATATAGTTGACCTAATATCTTACGTTAATAAATCTATGAGCAAAAGTGAAATTAGAAGATTAATTAAATCAAACGGTGTAAAAATAAATAATATAAAAGTTGCTGATGAAAAATTTGTATTAAATTTAGAATTATTTAAAGATAATGGTTTTATAAAACTTTCCATTGGCAAGAAAAAACACTATAAAATTGTTAACTAGTTTACCTTTAGTTTTTCTAATGTTCTTGTAATAAATCTTGGTGTTAATGTTTTTACCGGATTTACAGTTGTTTTGAGATTTTTTGGAGATCCTTTAATTTTAAAACTTACTCCAAAAACTCCTTCTCCTACTTTCTTGCCAACTAAAATATCCCCAATCAAAGGAATTTTTTTTATTGATTTGTTAATTGTTGTAGCGGGTACTAAAGTTCCTTTTAAGCTTGTTAATTTATTTTTAACAATATAACCCTCCATTAAAATTGAAATAGCAGGGCCTATAGCATACATTTCTTCGATAGAAGTATTATTTTTGTCTCTTTTGGTATAGTCCATTTCAAATTCATTAAACCTTATGCCTTCTCCTGTCAAAAGATCTGCTATACCTTGTAAAGAAGCAAGTGTAAGTATTTTAGCAAGAAGAGGGACTTCTCTAACTTTAAAATTATAAATTTTCAATTTTGATTTTGATACGCCCAAAATTTCTGTAGAATTATATTCTAGCTTTCCTTCTTTAAAACCTTTTATAAATTTATAATTTTTTAAAAAAGGTTCAGGTTTTTCAATATATAT
>CACDOF010000002.1 GCA_902554315.1 uncultured Pelagibacteraceae bacterium | reverse complement strand
CTTTTGTATCTTTATATTCATAAACCAAAGATTTAAGTTCTTTAAACTTTTCAGTAATTTTTTCAATTTCAACTTTCTGTTGATCAATTTTTTTTTTTGTTTCAAAATATTCATCCATAACAGTTATTGAAGTAATTAATAAAAGCTTATTTTCACCAATATTTCCTAACGAATTTTTCAAATTATTAAATTTTTCATTTAGAAATGTTGATAGTTCTTCTAGATGTTCTTCCTGGCCATTTTCACATGAAAGCACAAACTCTTTACCATTAAATTTTATATTTACATTTGCCATTTTTCGATCTCAGTCATTAAATTATCTGTTTCTTGATTTAATTCATCTATTTTTTCAGAGAATTGGGCCTCTTTTCTTTGCTCTTCTATCTCTTTTTTTTTAAATTCATTAAACTTATCCCTGAGATTTTCATTTTCCTGCTCTAAAGACTTATATCTATTTTGCAAATCTGAGTTTTCAATTTCTAATTGATTTTTTTGTTTTTCTAAATTTTTTAACTCTAAAACATTGCTTGCCTTAACAACCTCTAAATTTTTTAACTTTTTTAAAATTTCATTGAGTTTTTTTTCTTTTTCATCAATTGTTTTCATATATATATCTATATTATTAAATTGAATCACCTAAGTCTATACAGGATAGTTTTTTGAACAAAAAAAATAAAATTTTAGCTAACTCAATAAGATTTCTTTCGATGGATGCCGTGCAAAAAGCCAATTCTGGCCATCCGGGTATGCCAATGGGAATGGCAGATGTTGTTACAATTTTATTTAAATATTTTTTAAAATTTAATCCAAATAATCCAAGTTGGCTTAATAGAGACAGATTCGTTTTATCTGCTGGACACGGTTCTATGCTTTTATATTCTTTATTATATTTAACTGGTTTTAAAAGTGTTTCTTTAAAAGATATCAAAAATTTTAGACAATTAAATTCTATTTGTGCAGGACATCCAGAATATATTCCTAATACTGGAATTGAAACAACAACTGGACCTCTAGGACAAGGAATATCAAATGCTGTTGGATTTGCTTTAGCAGAAGAGATGTTAAAAAAAAAATTAGGTAAAGATATAATTAATCACAAAACTTATGTTGTTGCTGGCGATGGTTGTTTAATGGAAGGCATAAGCCATGAGGCAATGAGTTTAGCAGGTCATTTAAGACTTAAAAATTTGGTAATGTTGTTTGATAACAACTCAATATCTATTGATGGTCCGACTAGTTTAACTGTTTCAGATAATTTTAAAAAAAGATTTGAAAGTTATGGCTGGGATTATTACCTCATTAATGGTCACAGCGGTAAAGATATTTTTAAAATATTAAAAAAAGTCCAAAATGCAAAAAAGCCTACCGTAATTTCATGTAAAACAAAAATTGGTTTTGGATCGCCAAATAAATCGGGAAAAGCTTCTTCTCATGGAAGTCCTCTTGGGAATGATGAGGTTAAATTAGTAAGAAAAAATTTACAATGGAATCATAAACCATTTCAAATTCCAAAAAATATATTATCGCAATGGAAAAAGATTGGAAAAAAAGGTGAAAAGATTGAAGCAAAATGGGAAAAAAATTATAAAAGAAAAAAAAGTAAAATTAATAAATTATTAATTAATAAAATTTCTAAATCAATTGATGATGAAAAAAAGAATGCTATTAGTGAATTTAAAAGTTTAGCTACTAGAAAGTCCTCAGAATTAGTATTAACTAACTTAATTAAAAATACTAGTACATTAATTGGAGGATCTGCTGATTTAGCTGGATCCAATAATACAAAAACTAAATATCATAAATTAATTGAACCTGGAAAATTTTTTGGAAATTATATTCATTATGGTGTGAGGGAACACGCTATGTGTGGCATAATGAATGGTTTAGCGCTACATAGTAGAATTATTCCATATGGTGGAACTTTCCTAATTTTTTCTGACTATTGTAAGCCTTCTATTAGATTGGCTGCACTAATGAAGATAAGAGTTATTTATGTTATGACTCACGACTCAATTGGACTAGGAGAAGATGGGCCTACTCACCAACCTATAGAACAATTGTCTGGATTAAGGGCAATACCTAATTTAAATATATTCAGACCTGCTGATAGAATGGAAACAATTGAATGTTGGGAGCTAGCTTTAAAAAATTCTCAAACTCCTAGTGTTTTATGCTTAACAAGACAAAATCTTGATCCCATAAGAGATAAATACACAAAAAACAATAAGTGCTCTTATGGAGCTTACGAAGTATTAAGAACAAATAAGAAAATTAGTTTAACAATACTTGCAAGTGGATCGGAAGTGAATTTAGCAATGAATATTTGTCATAAATTAGCCAAAGATAAAATATATTCTAAAGTTATATCAATGCCATCTCAAGAAATTTTTGAAAAACAATCCAAAAAATACAAAAATAAAATTATTAATGAAACAAAATTTAAAATATCTTTAGAAGCAGGATCAACAGAAAATTGGAAAAAATATGTTGGAAAAGATGGCATATGCTTTGGAATCGATGAATTTGGAAAAAGTGCACCCTACAAGGAAATTTTTAAATTTTTTAAATTAACTAATGAACATATTTCAAAAAAAGTAAAAAAACTTATTAGAAAATAAATTATGACAATTAAAATTGGTATAAATGGAATGGGAAGAATTGGAAGAATGGTTGTAAGATCTATTTTTGAAAACAATAATAAAAAAATTATAATTAAACACATAAATAATCGTAGTGACTCGGGCGTTACTTGCTCACTTCTAAAATATGACTCGGTTCACGGAAAATTTAATGCAAATGTAAACTTTGACAAAAAAAATCTATTTATTAATAAAAATAAAATTTCTTTCTCGCAAGAAACAGATATCGAAAATATTAACTGGGGAAAATTTGGAGTTGACTATGTTTTAGAATGTACAGGAAAATTTAATTCAAAAGAAAAATTGCTACCTATTTTAAAAAATGGTGCAAAAAAAATAATTGTATCTGCTCCATGTAAAAAGTCAGATAAAACAATAGTTTTTGGGGTCAATGAAAAAACTCTTTTAAAAAGTGATAAGATTATTTCTGCTGCTTCCTGCACAACAAATTGCCTGGCACCTGTTGCAAAAGTATTAAATGATAATTTTAAAATTGAAAAAGCATTTATGACAACTATTCATTCTTATACTACTGACCAGAGAATATTAGATAATTCTCATAAAGATCCAAGAAGAGCAAGATCTGCATCTCAATCTATTGTGCCGACATCTACTGGCGCCTCAAGAGCAATAGGAGAAATCATTCCATCATTAAAAGGAAAAATTGAAGGCGTAGCAATGAGAGTCCCAACACCCAATGTATCACTCATTGAATTAACTTTTTGTACAAAAAAAAATATAAATAAAGATCTAATCAATAAGGTATTTTCTAATGCATCTAAAAAACAACTAAAAAATATTTTAGAAGTAACTTTTGAAAAGCTTGTATCAATTGATTTTAATCATAATCCATCTTCGGCGATAGTTGATTTGTCTTTGACGAATGTTGTCGGTAAAAATATGGGAAAAATTTCTGCATGGTATGATAACGAATGGGGCTTCTCAAATAGAATGTGTAATATTGTAGAATATATTCACAAAATCTAATAATGAAAAGTATTGAAGATCTCTCTGATCTAAATCAAAAAAAAATATTACTTAGACTTGATTTAAACGTACCATTAAAAGATGGCAAAATAGAAGACACAACTAGGATCGATAAAGTTCTTCCAACAATAAAATATTTATTAAAAAATAATGCAAAAATTCTAATTTTATCTCATGTTGGAAGACCAAAAGGAAAGGTTGTTAATGGACTTTCACTTAAGCCAATTTGTAATTTTATAAAACAAAAGATAAATATAAATATAAATCTAATCACAAAAAATTTAAAAAAAATAAATTCAAAAGATTTATTTATTAAAGATGAAAAAATAATAATGTTTGAAAATATTAGATTTCATAAGGAAGAAGAAGAAAATAATAATGATTTTGCAAAGCATATATCAAATCTAGGAGATATGTTTGTAAACGATGCATTTTCATGCTCTCACAGAAATCATTCTTCAATTTGCCAAATACCAAAATTTATTCCATCTTATTCTGGTCTACAATTAAATTCTGAACTTCATGCTTTGAAAAAATTAACTTCAAATATTCAGAAACCAATCACATGTATTATAGGTGGTTCAAAAATATCTACCAAAATAAATATAATTAAAAATTTAATTCCAAAATTTGATAATATTATAATTGTTGGAGGCATGGGAAACAATATAATTAAATATAAGGGTTTTGAAATTGGTAAATCAATCATAGAAAAAAACTGCAGTGAATTAGTTGGAGAAATTTTTAATCTTTCCAAAAAAAAAAATTGTAAAATTTATTTTCCAGAAGATGTACTTGTTGGAAAGAACTTAAATGACTCATCTAAAATAAAATTATTAAAGGATGTCTCTTTAAATGAAATGATTTTAGATATTGGGCCAAATACAATAAAGACAATAAAAAATACAATAAATGCAAGCAAAACTATACTTTGGAATGGCCCAGCGGGTTATTTCGAAAATTCAAATTTTTCCAAAGGAAGTTATGAAATTGGAAAAGAAATTGCAAAAAAAACTAAAGAACAAAAAATTTATTCAGTTGTTGGAGGAGGAGATACAATAAAACTTATAAATCAAATTAATTTATTTAATAATTACAATTTTGTTTCAACTGCTGGTGGAGCATTTTTAGAATATCTTGAAGGTAAAAATTTACCTGGTATAAAAGCTCTAAATTAAATGTCTGCATTAAACACCACAGCACTAAAAATAATCTCTTCAGGCAAAGGTATTTTGGCAACTGATGAAAGTACTGGAACAATGACCAAAAGACTTGAAAGTGTAAATGTAATTTCCAACTCAGAAAATAGATTAAAGTTTAGAAATATTCTTTTTAGTTCAGAAGCAATGAATAATTGTATAGGAGGAGTGATACTTTATGATGAAACTATTAAACAAAAAGTTAACTCGGAAACAATAAGTGAAATTATTTCTAAAACAGATACTATACCAGGTATAAAAGTTGATATAGGAGTAAAAAATTTATCCAGTTCAAAAGAAGAAAAAATAACAGAAGGTTTAGATGGTTTAAGAGAAAGGTTAAATGAATATTTTAGTTTAGGAGCTAGATTTACAAAATGGAGAGGTGTTTACAAAATTACTGAAACATTGCCAAGTAAATTAGCAATTTTTACAAATGCACATGCTTTAGCAAGGTATTCATCTTTAGCACAAGAAGCTGGAATGGTTCCGATTGTAGAGCCCGAAGTATTAATGGATGGTTCTCATGCATACAAAGAATGTTACAAAAAAACCTCTGAAGTAATCAAAAGATGTTTTGAAGAATTAATATTACAAAAAGTCGATCTAAAGGGAATTATACTTAAACCTAATATGATACTGCCAGGAAATGAATCTAATGAAAAAATTAACTCAGAACAAGTTGCTGAGCTTACATTAAAATGTCTAACTGAAAATGTTCCAAAAGAAGTTCCCGGTATAGCATTTTTATCAGGTGGCCAAACAGAAGTTCAGGCTACAGAAAATTTAAACATGATAAATTTAAAAAATAATTCAAACTTTATAATCACATACTCATATGGAAGAGCGCTTCAACAAAATGCATTAAAATATTGGTCTAACAATCAAGATGATATTAATGGAACTCAAGAAATATTTAATCACAGAGCAAAAATGTGTACTCTAGCAGCTAAAGGTCAATGGAATAAAGAGCTTGAGAAAAATTAAAAAATTTATTTATTTAATTTCTCCAAATAAAATTTTATTAAAAAATTTTTACAAGACTTTAGCAAATCTATTTAAAACAAAAAAAATATATTTTTTTCAATTAAGATTAAAGAACGAAAAAAAAGATAAATTAATAAAAATTGCAAAAAAAATAAAAAAAATTGCAAAAAAATATGATGTAAAATTTATAATTAATGATGATCCATATATAGCAAATGAGATTAATGCTGATGGTTGTCATATTGGACAAAAAGATTTTGATATTAAAAAAGCACGCAAAATATTAAAAAATAAAATTCTTGGTGTTACGTGTCATAATTCTATAAGTCTTACACGTAAAGCAATCGAGAATGGAGCAGATTACGTAGCGCTAGGCGCATTTTTTCAATCAAAAACAAAAAAAGTAAAATATTTTGCTGATTTTCATACTTTAAGAAGAGTTAAAAAATTTTCAAAGATAGATGTGGTAGCAATTGGTGGGATAAACTTACATAATTACAAAAAAGTTTTATTGAATAAAGCTAATTTTTTAGCTATTTCAAACTACATTTGGAAAAATAAAACTTTAAATCCAGAAGAAGCTTTAAGTAAATTAAAATGAAAATATTAGGAAACGAAATAAAACCTGGAATGTTGATTGAACATAAAGATGATTTATGGGAAGTTTTAAAAACTCAACATGTAAAACCAGGTAAAGGTGGAGCATTTAATCAAGTTGAGATGAAAAGTATAAATAAAAATACTAAGTTAAATGAAAGATTTAGATCAAGCGACTCAGTTGAAAAAGCAAGTGTTGAAGAAAGTAAATTTACATATTTGTATGCAGATGAAAATGAATATTACTTTATGGATGGAAAAACATTTGAACAGACAAATTTAAAAAAAAATATTGTTGGAGAGAAAGGAAAATTTCTCAAAGAAAATCTTGAAGTAAATATAAGTTTTTATAATGAAAGACCAATATCAATAGAACTTCCAAATCAAATAAATTGTAAAATTGATTCTACGGATGTTGCTCTCAAAGGCCAAACTGTGTCTTCTTCTTACAAGCCTGCAATTCTAGATAATGGTATAAAAATACAAGTTCCACCATTTGTTGAGAGTGGAGATGAAATAATTGTTGATACAAGGTCAATCGAATACGTTAAAAAAGTGTAATCATTATGAATTCAATATCACCACATCTTAATATTATGATTAAAGCTTGTGAGAAAGTTTCAAAAATTATTATTAGAGATTTTGGTGAATTAGAAAATTTACAAGTTAAAAAAAAAGGACCACAAGATTTTGTAACAAAAACAGACAAAAGAGTAGAACAAATTTTAATTGAAGAATTAACAAAAAGTAAAAAAAACTATTCTTTTATTACTGAAGAAACGGGTATTATAAAAAATTCTGATGAGAACACTTTTTGGATAATTGATCCAATAGATGGAACTACTAATTTCTTGCACGGTATTCCACATTTTGCAATTTCAATAGCTTTAAAATTAAACGATGAAATAAAATCAGGGGTAATTTTTGATCCAATTAAAAATGAGATGTTTTATGCAGAAAAAAATAATGGTTCTTTTTTTAATAATCAAAGAATTAGAGTATCAAAAAAGAATAATTTAGATGAGTGTCTTTTTGCAACAAATCATTTAGGGGCAAAAAAGTCGGAATTAAACTTAAGATATACTGGTTGTGCGGCCTTAGATTTAGCTTATGTTGGTGCAGGAAGATTAGACGGATTTTTTCAGAATAAAATCAATATTTGGGATGTTGCGGCGGGAGCAATAATCATTGAAGAGTCTGGCGGCAAAGTAAATGATTTAAATAGTTTTGAAATAAATAATGTTGATATTCGAGCGGCTAGTAGCAGTATATACGACAAAATGTTAGAAAAATTAGAGAACTTTTAATTGTTTTTGGGAAGACTTTTGTTATAAAGCCGCTTATGAAAAAAAATACACACCCTAATTATCATATGATTAAAGTTGAAATGACTGATGGAACTCAATTTGAAACAAGATCAACTTGGGGAACTGAAGGAGACATTCTAAAACTTGAAATAGATCCAAAATCACATTCTGCTTGGACAGGTGGAAAACAAAAAATCCTAGATAAAGGTAGAGTAAGCAAGTTTAATAAAAAATTTCAAAATTTTAGATCAGAGAATAAAGATTAATGTCTAAAGCACCATTAATGCCAATGGCAACCGCTGTTTGGCTTGTCGAAAATACTTCATTAACATTTGGTCAAATTGCAGAATTCTGTAAATTGCATGAAGTAGAAATTCAAGGTATAGCTGATGGAGAAGTTGCAAAAGGCATAGTTGGTTACAATCCAATTATATCTGGACAATTAACAAAGGAAGAAATTAATCTTTCAAGTGAAGATCAAAATAGACCATTAAAATTAAAATCTACTGAAATTCAAATAGAAAGTTCTGAAAAAAAAACAAAGAAATATGTTCCTTTATCAAAGCGTCAAGATAAACCAGATTCAGCCCTTTGGCTAATAAAACAACACCCAATTCTAAAAGACTCTCAAATAGCAAAATTAGTAGGAATAACAAAAAATTCTGCAACTGCGATCAGAAATAAAAGTTATTGGAATTTCAATAATTTAAATCCTAAAGATCCTGTTGCAATGGGGCTATTTACACAAAAAGAACTAATTGAAGCAACTGAAAAAGCTGAAAGAAGAATAAAAAGAGAAAAAAAAGAAAAAGAAAAAAAATTATCTTAATAAATAATAATGAAATATAATAGACAAACAATTTTTAAAGTGATATTGAATTTCACTTTTATAGGAGGTTGTTATTAAAATAGAAGTTAAAGACAATAATGTTGAACAAGCGTTAAGAGTTTTAAAAAGAAAACTCCAACGTGATGGTTTTTTTAAAATTATTAAACTTAAAAATACTTATGAAAAACCATCGGAAAAAAAGAAGAGAATACTTCAAGAAAATATTAAAAGAGTAAAAAAATTAAATAAACTTAAAAATAGAATTTAATTACCGCGGGGTGGAGCAGCCTGGTAGCTCGCAAGGCTCATAACCTTGAGGTCGGCGGTTCAAATCCGTCCCCCGCAACCAATTTAATAAATTTTAAATTTAGACTTTTTTGAGTCTTTCAAAAAACCATTGACAGTATCTATAGTAAGTCTCTTAAAAGATTTTCCAAATTTTTCAATTTTTTCAATTATTGCTGGTGGAACTGTTATAATATCACAATTTAATTTTCTAGCTTGTATGTAATTATATGGTTCTCTAGTGCTAGCCCAAAGTATTTCAACATTTTTATAATTTTTTACCAATTTAATACTTTTAATAAATTCGGGAATTGGATCTTTACCTGTATCTGCCATTCTCCCAGCAAAAATAGAAATTATAACTTTGGTTTTTTTATTTATTTTTTTTAAAATTTTTTTAGTTTGAAAATGATTGTAAACAGCAGTTATATTTAATTTTATATTTTTATGATTTAAAGTTTCGATTACTTTTCCCATAAATTTTCCTTTAGAGTTTAATACTGGTACTTTTACATATACATTTTTTCCCCATTTGCTTATTTTGAGACCTTGTGAAATCATATGCTCTTCTTCATCTGCAAATACTTCACAAGAAACAGGTTTTTTTGTTATTTTAAGTATTTCAAGACTGTAAGATTTATAGTCCTTTGCACCAGCTTTTCTCATTAAGCTTGGATTTGTTGTAAAACCTTTAACAATTTTTTTCTTATTAAATTTTTTTATTAATTTTTTATCGGCGATGTCGCAATATATTTTTGTCAATTTACAAATTTTTTACTATTTCTTCTGTCATTTTTTTTGCATCTGCAAACAACATAAGTGTATTATCTCTATAAAATAAATCATTGTCAATTCCTGCATAACCAGGGGAGAGACTCCTTTTTACAAATAAAACTGATTTACTTTTTTCAACATCAAGAACGGGCATACCATAAATTGGGCTTTGTGGATCAGATTTTGCAACAGGATTAGTTACATCATTAGCACCTATTACATAAGCAACATCACAATTTGCAAAATCATTATTTATTTCTTCTAATTCAAAAACTTCATCATATGGAACATTGGCTTCTGCCAATAATACATTCATGTGACCAGGCATTCTACCAGCCACTGGGTGAATTGCATAAGATACTTTTACTCCATTTTTTTTTAATGCATCAACCATTTCTCTAAGCGCATGTTGGGCTTGTGCTACCGCCATTCCATAGCCAGGAACTATAATAACTGATGATGCATTTTTCATTAAGAAAGCAGCATCATCTGCGTTGCCATTTTTTACAGGTTTTTGTTCTTTTGTTTTCGATAATGAATTTTGTTCAGTTGCTCCCCAACCTCCCAATATTACATTAAAGAAAGATCTATTCATACCTTTGCACATTATATAAGAAAGTATGGCTCCTGATGAACCAACTAAAGCGCCTGTAATAATCAATGCTGTATTTTCTAAAGTAAAACCAATTCCTGCAGCTGCCCAACCTGAATATGAATTAAGCATTGAAATAACTACTGGCATATCAGCTCCGCCAATAGGTATTATTAAAAGAACTCCTAATAAAAATGAAATTGTTACAATAGTCCAAAATAAATTATTCGATTGGATTTTGCATAAATAAAATATTAATACTAAAATTGATATACCTAAAATTAAGTTAAGTAAATGTTGACCTTTAAATGTAATTGGAGCTCCTGACATTATTCCTCTTAATTTTAAAAAGGCAATTATTGAACCAGAAAAAGTTATCGCTCCTATTGCCGCCCCTAGAGACATTTCAATTAAACTTGCAAGTTTAATATTGCCAACAATGCCTAAATTAAATGCCTCAGGTTTTAAAAATGCAGATACCGCTACAAATACCGCAGCTAGACCAACTAGACTATGAAAGCCAGCTACCAATTCTGGCATTGCTGTCATAGGTATTCTAAATGCAATAAATGCTCCAATAGATCCTCCAATAATTAAAAAAATTAAAACATAGATAAAGCCTGTGCCAAAATTTCCAACTGAAAGGAAGGTTACTAGTATTGCAATTATCATTCCTGCAATTCCCATATAATTACCTTGTCTAGAAGTTTCTGGAGAAGATAATCCTCTTAAAGCAAGAATGAATAAAATCCCAGATAATAAATAAAAAGTTGCTGATAAGTTAGCTGACATAATTTTACTTCTTTTTCTTTTTGTACATTTGAAGCATTCTTTGAGTTACCAAAAACCCACCAAAGATATTTATTGCAGCTAAGATTATTGCTAAAAATCCAAATACATTAGATATTTCAAATATTTTTTCTGTTGATCCTGCTAAAGCAGCTATTATTGCTCCAACTATAATTACAGACGATATAGCATTTGTTACAGACATCAGTGGAGTATGCAAAGATGGTGTAACGCTCCATACAACATAATATCCAATAAATATTGATAAAATAAATATACTAAATCTAAAAATAAAAGGATCTATTTCCATACTACTTTACCAAAGTTTTATTTATAATTTCATCTTCCATATTAATATTAATTTTATTTTCATTCTTATCATAAAGATTTAATACAAAATTGAATAAATTTTTTGCATACAAATTTGACGCTGATGTGGGCAATTTGTTTAATATTGTACTTTCTCCAATTATAGTTATTCCATTTTTTTCAATAATTTCATCTACTTTGGTGTGAGCAGCGTTTCCACCTTGAGAAGCTGCTAGGTCATAAATAATAGATCCAGGTTGCATATTTTTTATCATATTTTCATTTATAATTTTTGGTGCTGTTTTGCCGGGAATAAGAGCAGTACAAATGACAATATCAATTTTTTTCAGAGTGTCTGCAAGTAAATCTTCTTGTTTTTTTTTAAAATCATCTGAAGTTTCTTTTGCATATCCTCCCTCTGTTTCTAAATTTTCAGAACCTTCTACAACTAAAAATTTTCCACCAAGACTTTCTACTTGTTCCTTTGAAGCAATTCTTACATCTGTAGCAAAAACTATTGCACCCATTCTTTTTGCCGTAGCTATCGCTTGGAGTCCTGCCACTCCAGCCCCAACAACCAATACCTTTGCCGCTGAAATTGTTCCAGCAGCTGTCATCATCATTGGTATTGCTTTTTTAAATGCAGCAAATGAATCTAATACGGCTTTGTAACCAGCCAAATTGGCCTGTGATGATAGAATGTCCATTGATTGTGCTCTAGTGATTCTGGGCAAAAGTTCCAGAGAAAAAATAGATATTTTATTTGTTTTAATTTGATTAATTATTTCAATATTTTTATTTGAATTGAAACTTCCAATTAAAATACTATTTTCTTTAAAATCTTGAAAACAAGACTTTTCTGGTAAATTTAACTGTAAAAAAATATCAGCTTTTTTTGAAATATTTTCTTTAGTATCTATTTTACATCCTTGTTGAATAAAATTTTCATCCTCAATACCTAAATGTAAACCAAAATTTTTTTCAATAAATACTTCGAAACCATTTGAAGTATATTTTTTTGCAATTTCAGGAGTGATTGCAATTCTTTTTTCTATCTCTTTATTTTCTGATATAGATCCAATTATCATAAAATAAAAAGTTATTTTTGTCTTGCTTTGAACTTTGGATTTTTTTTATTAATTATATAAACTCTTCCTCTTCTTCTTACCAATTTTGAGTTTAAGTCTCTTTTTTTAAGTGATTTTAGTGAACTAGCGATTTTCATAATTATTTTATTCTCTTAATAAACGAAGATAAGTAATCTTTCAAACTTTTTTTACCATATCTTTTGATAATTTTGTTATTTAATGACTCATCTACCAATGTTGAAGAGTATCTTTCACCCAATCTAGGTCTCAAATATTTAATTTTTGATTTAAACATCTTTGCAACTTCAATGATTTTATAATTTTCTCTATGAGATATGGAATAATGTGTACATTTATTTTTTTTAAAGGCCTCGAAACAAACTTTTACAGTATCATCAACATGGGTAAATCTTCTACTTTGAAAGCCAGGTTTTACAACAGTTAGTGGTTTTTTATTTTCATATTGTCTTTCAAATATTCCTATTACCGTTGCCATTTCTCCATATTTTATTTGTTTTGGTCCATATACATTATAAAAATATATTATTTCATATTTAAAATTATACCATTTTTTCAAATTTTCTAATAATTCTAGATTCTTAGACTTTGTAAAAGCATAAGGCGATAAATTTTTATCTTGGCCGCTATTACCTAATGTCGCAGATGTTGCTGAATAAATAAGTTTAATTTTATTGTCCCTACAAAATTTAATAACATTTTTTGTCCCCACTATATTTGATTCATAACACTGATTAAAATTTTTGAAACTTTGATGGATTCTTGCAAATTCACCAAAATGAAAAATAACTGAAATTTTAGATTTAAATTTATTTAATCGTTTTTCAATATTTTTTGTGTCACCTATTATATACTTTACTCTTTTGCTGATTAAATGATTTTTTTTACTACCGCTTGAATAATTATCGAAACTAATAATATTAAATTTAGTTTTTTTAAAAAGATACTCAATTAAGTTAGATCCAACAAATCCTGCACCGCCTGTTACAATTATTAGATTTTTCATTTGTGAATAGCCTGGCAACGTCCTACTCTTCCATGTCTTAAGACAAAGTACCATCGGCGCAGAAAGGCTTGACTTCCGAGTTCGGAATGGGATCGGGTATTGCCCCTTCGCAATAATTACCAGGCAGATTTATATACAATTTAATTCTAAATCTGTAAAGTTTATTTGCTGTTAATTTTTCACTATAAATATAAGTAAAGTAAAAATTTAAAGGTATATTGTTTGAAATTTTAATTATGAGTTATACTGGAGTTATATTAGTAGGTGGAAAAGGTAGCAGACTAAAAAATTTAACAAAAAATAAAGCAAAACCTTTAATTGTAATAAATGATAAGCCATTTCTTGATTATTTAATTTATTATATCTCAAGCTACAATTTCAAAAAGATTTTTTTATTATGCTCTTATAAACATAATCAATTTTTTAATAGATATCATAAAAAAAAAATTCTTGGAGTAAATATTTATTGTATTAGAGAAAAAAAACCACTAGGGACAGCCGGAGCTTTATTAAATTTAAAAAATAGAGTTAAAGGAGATTTTTTTTTATTTAATGGAGATAGTTATTTTCCAATAAATTTAGATTCTTTTTATAAATTTTCAAAATCAGAAAATAGTATTATTTCCTTAGCTTGTACAAAAAATTTAAACTACAAATCAAATAAAAAGATTACCAACATATCAATAAAAAATCATAAAATTTTTTTTCAGAAATTTCATAGTAATATAATGAATGGAGGAATATACTTTATAAAAAATAAATTTTTAAAATTATTAAAAAAAAAAAAATCATCGATTGAAAATGATTATATTAATCAACTTATAAAAAAAAAACAAATCTCCGGAAAACTTTATAATAAATATTTTATAGATATCGGAATAAAAAAAAATTTAATTTATGCAAAAAAAACCTTGATAAAAAATTTTTCTACTAAAGTTGCATTTTTGGATAGGGATGGTGTTATTAATAAAGACAATGGCTATGTTCATCAAATATCTAAATTTGTATTTTTGAAAGGTGTTAAAAAAGGTTTAAAAATTTTAAGCAAAAATAAATATTTAATTATTATTGTAACTAATCAATCTGGGATTGGTAGAAAATTATATTCTGAAAATGATTTCAAAAAACTATCAAAGTATATGTGTAAAATTATTTCAAAAGCAGGTTCAAATATAGATGACATATATTATTGTCCTCATCATCCTAGTAAAGCATTCGGAACTTACAAGAAAAACTGTAATTGCAGAAAACCCAAACCAGGAATGATACTTGAGGCAATAAAAAATTGGTCAGTTAACAAAAATAAGAGTTTTATGATTGGTGATAAAAATAGCGACAAGATTGCTGCTAAAAAAAGTAATATAAAATTTTTTTTAAAAAAAAAATTACCTTTTAATAACCAGGTAAAACAAATCTTGAAGTATAATTTTATTTAAAACACTGTATAAATAAATGGTGCTATAGCCGAACCCTGACTTAAAATAATTAATCCACCAAAAATTAAACTCATAATTATTATTGGTATAAGCCAATATTTTTTTCTTTCTTTCATATATAAATAGAATTCGATTAAAATATCTTTCATCAAAATTTTCAGCTTTTTTTATTAAATATTATAACTTAATTATTTATTCAAATTAAATATTATATTTTTTAATTTTATTGGAATTGATCTTTCTTATTTAAAATATAGTTTTCACAAACAAGAAAATCTAAGTTTGTGTTCATAAAACAGCTAAATGCATCTTTAACACTACATACTATTGGTTCACCATTCACATTAAAAGAAGTATTTACAACCAAAGGAGTATCAAATTCAGAATTCATTTTTTTTAATAAACTATAGAATCTTTCATTGCTTTCCTTTGAAACTGTTTGAACTCTTGCTGTATAATCAACATGTGTAACTGCTGGAATATTTGTATCAATATTTTTTAATTTTTCAAAACCAACGAAATCACTAGTTTTATTTTTATTATTTTTAACTTTTGTAACTAAAAGCATATAGGGAGACTCAAAATTTTCATCAAAATCAAAATATGAATGAGAAAATTCTTGCATTATAGCTGGTGCAAAGGGTCGAAAGCTCTCTCTAAATTTGACTTTTAAATTTAAATCTCTTTGCATATCTAGTGATTTAGCATTTGCTAAAATTGATCTAGCACCTAGAGCTCTTGGTCCAAATTCCATTCTTCCCTGGAACCATCCTAAAGCTTTATTTTCCATTATTTTTTTTGACACAAATTCAAACAATTCTTCATCTTCATAATATTTATAATTTGCTTTTAAATTATCTAATTCTATTTTGACTTTTTCATTTGTAAATTTTGGACCTAAATATGGTGTAAAAGATATAATTGGTTTTTTTTCTTTAATTTTGTTTTCACTTAAATAATAAAAAGCTAAAGCAGCACCTAGAGAACCTCCAGCATCACCTGCGGCTGGTTGAATCCAAATATTTTCAAATATCTTTTCTTTTAGTATTTTTCCATTTGCAACACAATTTAATGCAACTCCGCCAGCCAAACATAAATTATTAATTTTATATTCTTGTTTTAAATTTCTAGTAATTTTTAAAATTATATCTTCAGCAACACTCTGGATTGAGGCAGCAAGATCCATATGATTTTGCAAAAGTTTATCTTTTGGTTCTCTTTTTTCAAAACCAATCAAATCTTGAAACTTTTTATTAGTCATTGTTAGTCCAATCGAATAATTAAAATATTTCATATTCAACTGATAGGAGCCATCCTCTTTGACATCAATCAAATGTTTAAGAATTAAGTCTTTGAATTTAGGATTTCCATATGGAGCCAAACCCATCACCTTATACTCCCCTTCGTTTACCTGAAAACCTAAAAAATAAGTAAATGCTGAATAAAGTAATCCTAGTGAATGTGGAAAATGTAATTCTTTAACTTTATCAATTCTGTTGTCTTTAGCATGGTAAACTACTGTAGATGAGAACTCGCCCACACCATCCAAAGTTAAAACAATAGCTTCATTGAATGAGCTGGGATAATAAGCGCTTGCTGCGTGACTAAGATGATGCTCTGAAAAAAATATTTTTTTTCCATCTATCTTTTTATGGAAAGTTTTTTTTATTTCATTGATTATTCCTTCTTTTTGATAGAGTTTTTCCTTAATCCATAATGGTATGGCTTTAATAAAAGATTTCAAACCCATAGGTGAAAACGCCAAGTAAGTTTCAATTAGTCTTTCAAACTTCAAAAGAGGTTTTTCATAAAAAACAAAAGCATCTATATCTTCAATATTTAAATTATTTTCCTCTAAAATATATTTAATTGAATTTGTAGGAAAATTTTTATCATTTTTTACTCTTGTAAATCTTTCCTCTTGAACAGCAGAAATTATTTCACCATCAACTACTAAACTTGCGGCAGAGTCATGATAAAATGCTGAAATTCCAATAATATTCATATTTTAAATTGTTTTAAAAACTTTCTTTCAAATAGTTTAGAACATTTTCTCTGTTATGTTGAATTGAGAATTTCCATAACTGAGAATCAATATAAAAATGTAACATTTGTCCAACTATAGGAATTATAATGAAATTTCTAAATATTTCTGAATCAGATTTACTTAAATAAGACAACACAGTCATTAACAAAGAGTAAATAAAGATTGCTAAAAAAAATTTTAGGTTAATAAATTTTTTTAATGAATATTTATAGTTAAAATTAGATAGAATTCTTTTAAAAGTTACCTTGTAAGTCAAAATTAAATATTGAGAATAGTGCATTGTTACACCCATGATTATTGCATGAACAGGATTGGATACAAAGGTTATTGGTAAAAAAATTATAGAACCTGTTAAGCAAATAAAGAAATTTTTATTTTTAAAAGTAAATAAATATATTAAATTTAAAATTACAACTATTAAATTAACAACTAAAAAAAATTGAAAGTTGTTGTTCTCATTAATGATGTCTAAATAAAATCTAAAATATCCATAAACAAAAAATAATAGATTGCATATATAAATAATATTTTTTTGATATTTTTTTTCCTTTTCATCTTTGGTATATAAAATACCGACACCTACACTTTGTCTTGTAACATGATAAACATTTGCTGCATAAAAAATTAGCAAAAAAAGACTATTAAAAGTAAAAAAACCAATCAGAGAAAATATAACAATTAAAAGAGGAATTATTATTAAAGGAATTCTATTTTTAATTATATATTCTTTATTTGATTTATCTAAAAAAAAGGGCCAAGTAGCTCCGAAATGAGGTTCTGCCAAAAGTAAAATTGTTAAAATAATGATTATATTTTCAAAAGATGGAAACAGATACAATGATATCAAATATATAGCAGGAAAAATTATAGGAAACTTAATTAAAAAAAAATCAATTTTAGGATTAATTATGATCATAATTTTTTACCAATTACTATAAACAAACCTCCTTCTTTTCCTAGCCTAGTAAAAATCATTTGTATTTGTCTGAACAATCTGAGAAAAAAATCTCCTTTAGAATCTTGAAGATTGAAATTTTTTTCATCATCTTTTGAAATTTTCTCAAAATCGCAAGAAGGTATTGATGTATAATATTCAATATTATTCTCCTTAAACCATTTTAAAACTTCGTCGATAGTATGTAAACTTTCAACAGGATGTAAATATTGATCATTTATCCAAGAATTAATTTTATCTTTATTCTTCTCTTTATTTTTTTTTAAAAGTCTTAGGTATGGATCAAGAAAAAACAGAATTTTTTCACCAAATAATTTACAAACTAATTGTCTTAAAACAGTTAAAATCCTTCCATACCTATTATAAAGACCTACTAATACATATCCGTTGACTTTTAAAAATCTAATAATATTTTCAAAGCCTTTTTTTGGATTTTTAGTATGATGCAATACACCACTACACCAAATATAATCAAAATAATTATTTTCAAACAAATTTTCAAACAAATCACCTCTTACAAAATCAACATTTTTTATATTTTCTTTTTCACAAAATAATTTTCCTTGTTTTAAGGAGTTGTAAGTTCCGTCGAATGCACATATTTTATTATTTGTATTTACTGCTAAATAAATTGAAAGCTGAGACGTTCCACTTCCAACCTCTAATACCGTTTTACCATAACCAATAAATTTTTTAAAATTTTGAGACAAATAATTTTTGTTACCAATATCTAATATTTTTCTTTTGTCATCATCTTTAGAGTAATTTGGAAAAGGCAGTGGTTCATAAAAATTATTTACTTTTTTAGTAACTTCATTGTTTAATCCAAAATCATAAATACCTTCATTATTTTTTTCTATTTTACTTCTAAACACTAAATTGTCCTTTGTTTAAAAAATTGTATATATAAAAGGTGCTACAGCAGACCCTTGACTTAAAACTAGAAGACCTCCAAAAACTATACTTAAAATAATAATTGGTATAAGCCAGTATTTTTTCCTTTCTTTCATGTAAAGAAAAAATTCTATAAGTATATCTTTCATTTAAAATTGTCTTTTAAAATCTGTTTGTTTTTTTATTTCTGTTATCCAATAACTTTTACATTTTTGAGTTCTAAAATTCAAATAATTATCAAATTTTTTGTTAAAGGATAAAATTTTCATAAATATAGATGTTGGTAAAAAAACAAAAAAAAATAGAAAACTAATAAAAATTGGTGAAAATATTAATCCCAATAATCTACCAAATTGAAGCCAATAAACGCTTGGTCTAAAAAAATACTCCGGCTTAGTAAAATATAAAAATATAAAAATTAAACTTATTAAGATAAATATATAAAATTCAGGAAACAAATTTTTGTAATAACTATAACTAGCAAAAATAAAAAAAACTATGGTAAATACTTTTCCAAAAGATTTTGCCTGAATCAGTTTATCATTTTTTTTCATAAAATATCCAAACTTACTATATAATCTGCCAACAAGTTATGAGCAACACAATTTGGATGTTTATCAATTAAAGACCAAGTAAGACTTTTTTTAGGACTATTATTTACAAAGTATTTCCAAGGATCATGCATTTTAATATTATGTTTTGATAAATTATTTATTAAAATTTCAAAATCTTTTGCATTTGGATTGTCTAAAACTATATCATTTACATATGGAAAATAAGTAAAATGGATTTCATAAGAATTTCTATTAGCAATTTTTTTCATAAAGTTTATGTCTGCAACTAATGATTTAAATTCTTCTGATTCTGTGTTCCTAAAAAAAGTAGTCCATTCAGATCTATGATAGTATTTATTAAAGAGACCTGTATTAAAAATTGCCTCTCGTATCATCCACCATACCTTAGAAATTTCCAAAATATTGTCAATTTTTTTGATTTTAGAGTTACTTTCTGTGTCAATTCCTGTTTTTAATATTTCTTTACATTTATTTGGAAAAAAAATATCTAAATTATTATTCTTTAAATATTCATAATTTTTACACTTAATGTGAGAAATAGGCATATCATTATAATGCACAAACACTAGAACTTTTTTTACATCAGCTCGAATTTTTTCAAGGTGGATTAATTGATTCAAGTAATCTGAATTATCTAAAGTTGGTGAAGCAAAATTAAAAATTTTCTTATTTATTTTTTTTGAGATCATATTTACACAATCTTTATTTTTTGATGCGCAAACTTCACCGTGAGTAGAGCTATCACCTAAGACAATAATATTTTCATTATATTTTTTAATATCCAAAAGATTGTCATTATTTAAATATTTTTTTTCTCCAAAAACATTTGAATACCTCTTATAATCTGGACGATAATTTTCTAAGTATAAAAAAACTTCAAAAACAATTAAAAAAAATAAAGAACTAAAAATTATGATAAGGAAAGATTTTGTCTTATTTTTCATTAAATTATAAAATTGTTGATAAGTAATCTGCCATAATTTTATTAGCTTCACAATTTGGATGTTTATCTATTAGCGACCAACTCATATTTTTTTTTTTTGAATTTGTAATGAAAAAATTCCATGGGTTATGAATATTTAAATTATAATCTTTAGCATTAAAAATAAAATTTTCCCAAACCTTTGCCATTGGAAAATCTTTTCTTAAGTAATATACATCAGGAAAGTAAGTTATTGTTAAGTTTATATTTTCTTTTTGAGTAATATCTTTTATGTACTTTAAGTCATTAACAATTGCTAAAAATTCATCTGATCTTTTATTCTGATATTTTTTTTCCCAACCACTTCTATTATAAAAATCTTTAAAAAAAGCAGTATTAGCCAACACTTCCTTAAATAAATTCCATAATAATAATTTTGTTTCAAAAAAATTATCTATTTTTTTTGTCATAGTGTCGTTTTGACTATCAACTTTTAGTTTAAGTATTTTTTTACATTTCTCTGGAAAAAAGTAAATTTTATCTTTAAGATTTTTGTATAATTTGCAATTTCTATAAGTTAAGTCTATATCGTTATAATACAAAACAACCAATAACTTATTAATTTTAGATTTATCTAAATTATTTAAAATGTTAATATAATGTATTGGGCTTCCTTTATTCACACCTAAATTATAAACACTATATTCATCAAATCTTTTTTTTAAAATATTAGTAAAATCTTTTTTTTTTGACGCACAAACTTCAGCATGTGTAAAACTATCACCTAATACTATAAAATTATTTTTAGTTAGTGGCAATAATTCAATATTGTCATTTGTGGTATAATTAAAATTTTCAATATTTGTTGAATATTTTTCATATTGAGGTCTATAATTATCTATATAAAGATAGACCTCGATCAAAAAGAAAGAAAATAGCACAGATAATGTGACAGTTAAAAATTTTTTCAAGAATGACATTAAAGTTTATTATTATAAATAAATGTGTTTATCAATTGTAATTAAATAAAACTTAAATAAATAAAAATTTTTAATTTTATAAAAAAACAATTAATATTATAAAAATAAAAAATGTCAGAAATATATTCACCATCAAAAAATAGAAAATTTTATACTATCAAGCAGGGACTGGCAAAAATATTTTTTACATTTGGCAAAAAAAGAAAAATAATCCATGATTTGTTTTATATGACTTTAGCATCAAAAATTTATCATTTTTTTGCTTCAAGAATAACTTTGTTTATTGTTAAAAATTTTTCCTATGATTTTTTTTCAAATAACAAATTATTAAGAATCATGCTTTTTTCAGGCATTAGAGGTATGAGCTTAAAAGAAATTTTTAAAATAAGAAATTTACACTTTAATAAAATAATTAAAAATGATGAAAAAATTGAATTAGGGTATAAAAAAATTGTAGATGAAATTAGAAAAAATGGATTTGCTAAATTAGATGATGAATTTTTAAATATATCTAGTAAAGAAATAGAAGATGTTAATATGTATTTTAGAAATAGTTATCTTTATGATGGACATGATCCACTGCAATCAAGTTTAAAAAAACTAAAATATTCTGAATTGAATAAACATCAAATCAACCATCAAATATTTAATAAAGGTTATTTCAGCTATGATGTAGAAACATCACTTAATAATAAATTAATAAGTTCGTTGTTTTATAATCCTAAATTAAAAAAACTTGCGGATTGTTATTGTGGCTTTGAAACTGAACCTTATACAATTTCCACAATGTTAAATGTAAAAAAAGAAATTGTTCATCCCGTAACAGAATTTCATAGAGACACTGATGATTTTATCGCATTAGGTTTCTTTATCTATTGGTCAAAAACAAATCGAGATAATGGGGCCACATCTTACAAAATTGGAAGTCATATGAAGATTGAATCTTCTGATTTTAAAACAAATATACTTGAAGTTGATGCGGGGACTCTCATTGCTGGAGATTGGATGGGCCTTCATAGTGGTAATAGTAAAATGGAAGATAATGAAAGATTAATTACCATGATTAGATTTGGCAAAAAAATAAATCAAAGTTATATGCAAACTAAATCTTATTATTTTTTTTAAAGTATTTTTCTATTAATAAAATCCAATAAATATTTATCCAAATCATTGATCCGTTAAAATTTGAAAAAAAACTTCCGCTAGATCTAATTGGCCACAAAATTGAAATTAAAACAACCAATGCAGCTACGTAGATTGATAAAATGATTTGATCTTCATAATTTAATTTTTTTTTTTTTAGAAAAGTTATTAATTTATAGTTTTTTATTATTATTATGAATAAAAAAGTTAAAATAAAAAAAGAACCTACCAGGCCAGTTTCAGATAAAAATTCGAAATAAATATTATGAGGATGAGATGAACATCTCTTATAAAAAGATAGTGATCTAATATTTTCATATTCTTTTTTTTTACAATCCATTCTAAAACCTTTTATTCCTGCTCCAAAAAAAGGCTTATCTTTTAAAATCTCTAATGAAGTTAAATAATGAGCGCCCCATTGGTTGTTAAAAAAATTGATAGAGTTTTTTTTGTGCATATGATTTTCTCTAACTTTTGCAACATCGTATGAATGATAATTTTTAGAAAATAAAAACTTACCCATTACCTCATATCTACTTTTAATATATGGGTTTTTTTCTATTACAAAAAATATTACCAAAATACTTACTATTGCAGAAAAAAATAAATTTTTTTTTTGTTTATTCAATATTATAAATAAAAGAGAAAAAGCAAGTATACTCATCATGAAGGCTATTCTTTCACCTGTGATTAAAATCACATACAAAAAAATTACGTTCATAATAGGTATAATTGCTAAATAAAATTTTTTTTTAAATTTATAAAAAAAATAAGAATTGAAATAAACTAAGGTTACAAAACCTATCTTTATTAAAAAAGACCCAGGTATTGCTTCATCATTACCAAATGGACCTGTCAATCTATTTGCATTGTCTAATGTGGATCTATATCCAAATAAATCTAATTTTGAAGGATTATGATGCTGAAAAATTGTATCTATAATTACAAACAAAATAACTATTGAAACAAATAAAAAAATTTTTCTTAAATTTTCAAAAAATAAATTATCTATCTTTACTGTTCTGATTAGATAATAAGGTATTAAAAACTTAATGTATAAAAATGAAGATAATATGGAATGAAAATTCTTATGTTCATTAAAATAATTCCATATTGAACTAAAGATGATTATTAAAAAAAAAAAAATTAAATAATAATCTTCTGTATTATTTATGAATTTTATTTTTTTAAAATCTTTTATAAAAATTATTATTAAATAAACAAAAATTATTGAAATTGCAGCTTGACCAATTACAAAAGCTATAGGAAAAAATAAAAAGGCTAGCAAAAAAGGATTTTGCTTAAACTTTTCTAGAAGCATAGTAATTTTCAACTATCTCACACGCGGTTTGCCAAAATATGATGTGAATTTCTTGAACTCTTGATGGATTATTTGAACTAACTATATAATGATCTTCGCATAACTTTTTTGCCTTTCCACCATAATTACCAAAAATCCCAAAAGTCTTTAATTTTTTATTTTTAGAAAATTTAAGTGCTTCTAAAATATTAGAACTATTTCCACTAGTAGATATTGGAACAATTAAATCATTATTTTTTGATAATGCTTCTAGTTGTCTTTTAAATATTTTTTTAAAACCCAAATCATTACCGATTGCTGTTAATGCACTTACATCATTCGCTAAAGATAGGGCTGGTAAAGCCATTCTATTTTTTTTCATTCTTACTGTTAATTCTGTTGCAAAATGTTGGGCATCAGCTGCGCTTCCACCATTTCCAAATATTAAAATTTTACCATCATTTTCAAAACATTTAATAATTTGATTAGAAAAAATTTTAATTTTTTCAACCATTTTGAATTTGTCTTTTTTTAAAATTCTCAAATGTTCGGATATATTCTTAATTATAATTTTTTTTGAGTTCATGAATTTTTTTTCGATAATAAATATATAAATATGTAATAAATGACAATTGAAATTAAAAAATACAAGATATTAAATTTAGTATAAAAATAAATAATATAAAATGATAGAGATATAACAACTGTAATAAATAAAGTGGTTAAAATATTTGTATTTTTTAGAAGTAGATGGTGAATATGGTTTTTATCACCAGAAAATGGACTTGCTCTTTTTAAAGACCTTTGAATAAAAAGTCTTAGCATATCTAATCCTGGAAAAATAAGTAATAAAATAATTTCATCAGCTAGAAATAAACCTTTGTTGTAAGATATTATAAAAATTTGTGATAAAATTACTGGTATTAAATAACTACCAGTGTTTCCTAAGAAAATTATATTTTTAAAATTAAATACCAAAAGAATAAATAGCGGCACCAAAAATGTTATGACCATATATATATCTATTCCTTTTAAAAGAATAATTAAAAATAATATAATTGCATAAAGACTTGCTTGACAGTTTATGCCATCAAACATATTGAAAGCATTTACGAATAAAACAATACAAAGAACAGTAAAAAATATCGAAAAATTTTCTAGAAAAATTTCTTTATCAACAAAAGAGAAAGTTAACTTTGATACTACTAAATTTTTATCAATTAACACTGAAACAAAACTTACAACAATAAAGAGTATAAATTTTGTGTTTGCAGAAATTTTAATTTTATCATCAAAAAACCCTATAAAAAAAAAAGCTGAACTTAGTAGAATAAAATTAAAAAACGATTTATTTGAAGTAAGAATTTCAGGTCTCAAGTCTACATTGAATAATAAAAAAATTAAGTAAATTAAAAAATTAGCATAAATAAATATTCCACCCAATAATGGAATGGGTTTTTTATGAATTTTTAGTTTATTTTGTGGATAATCAATTAAATTTAATTTTTTAGATATAAAGCGAAATGACGAAAAAAATAATAAATTTGCAATTAATAATATGATTATGTAAATGCTTGAAGTCATCAAATTATTAAATATAAATCAAAATAAGTAAATTAAAACAACTTTAAAATTAAAAATTTTAAAGCTTTAAAAAACTAATAACTTAAGAAGATAAACAAATTTATTATGAAAAAGATTATAATTCTAGGCGCTACTGGATTTATTGGAAGAAATGTTGCGGAATTTTTTAGTAAAAAAAAAGGATTTAAAATTTATGGTACATATTTTAAGTCAAAGAAGTATATCAACCCAAACATTAAACTGATAAAATGTAATCTTTTAAACAAATTTCAAGTTGCAAAATCTATAAAAAATAAAGACATAGTTATTATGGCTGCAGCCACAACTTCAGGGGCAAAAGATATTATAGAAAGACCTTATATTCATGTTACAGATAATGTGATAATGAATTCAATAGTAACCAGAGCTGCTTTTGATCTATCAATAAAGCATGTAATTTTTTTAAGCTGCACAGTAATGTACAAATCACAAAAAAATAAAATAAAAGAGATTGATTTTAATTTAAATAAAGAAATTTATCCTAGATATTTTGGTGGGGCGTGGATGAAAATATTTTCAGAAAAAATGTGTGATTTTTATTCAAGATTTGGAAGAAATAAATATACTGTTATTAGACACTCAAATATATATGGGCCACATGATAAATTTGATTTAAAAAAATCTCATGTGTTTGGAGCCACGATAAATAAAGTTTTAAATTCAAAAAATAATAAAATTAAAATATGGGGAGATGGTAAAGAAAAAAGAGATCTTCTATATATTAAAGATCTTTTAAATTTTATTTATCTTTCTATCAAAAATCAAAAAAGTAAATTTGACATATTTAATGTAGGGTATGGAAGTTCAATTTCAATAAATGATTTAACAAGGAAAATTGCTAAAATATCAAAAAAAAAAATATTTCTAAAACATGATTTAACAAAAAAATCTTTAAAAACTAACGTCATTCTTGACTGTAAAAAATCTAAGAAAATTTTAGGATGGAAAAAAAGGTATACTTTAGATAAAGGAATTAGTGAAACTATTAAATGGTATAAAAAAAATATAAAATAAAAATGAAAAAAAAGGCAATTATAATATCTGGAAATTTAGCTCAAGATCATGAGTTCATCTATCCTTACTATAGGCTACTGGAAGAAGGATTTGAAATTGATGTATGTATTAATGAAGGAAAAAAAGTAAAGGGTATTCTTGGAACAGACTTACCGCCAAATAAAGATCAAGAAGTAAAAAAAATTGAAGATGTATCAACTTCTGATTACAATCTTTTAATTATTCCTGGTGGTGTAAAAGCAATGGAAAAAGTTAGACAAAATTTAAATATTATTAGTTTTATATCAAAATTTCATAATGAAAATAAAGTTATAGGGTGTATCTGCAGTGGTACACAATTATTAATTTCATCTAAAATAGTTAAAGGAAAAAATATTTCCGGATATTACAGCATGAAGGACGATATAATTAATGCTGGTGCTAATTATGTAGACGAAAAAGCTGTAATAGATGAAAAAATAGTTACAACGGCACACTACAAAGATATGGGTCCTTGGATGAAGGCTGTTTTAGAAGTATTTTACAATAATTAAATTTTAATTTTATGAGTTCAAAAATTGACAACTTTGTTGTTAAAAAGCCATGGGGAAATGAGTATATAATTTGCAAAAATGTAAATACAGCTACATGGCTTTTAAATATCAAATATAATAAAAAAACCTCTTTGCATTGCCATCCAAAGAAAAAAACAGGATTTATTTTATTGTCAGGCAAAGTGGAAGTTATGTTGGGTTTCTATGATAAAAGAATTTTAAAAGCACCTTCAAAACTAATGATTAGACCTGGATTATTTCATTCAACTAGAGCAGTTTCAAAAAAAGGAGCTGTAGTATTAGAAATTGAAACACCGATAAATAAAGATGACCTTGTAAGATACAAAGACAATTATGGAAGAGAAAATAAACCTTACGAAGGTAAAAATAAAATGACAAAAAAAGGTGATGAATTATTATATTTTAAAATACCTAAAATTAATCAAACAAATAAATATAATTTTAAAAACATTCAAATAACAATAGAAAAGCATTCTACTACAAAAAAACTAATTAAAAGAGGAAAAAATATAATATTTGCAATTCTTGGTGGAGGTCTTTCTGATAATAAAGGACAATTGGTTTTGTCACCTGGAGATATAGTTAGAACTGATACAATTAAAAAATTAAGTAAAGTTTTTAAAGTAAAAAAAAATTTAACAATTCTAACATGCAAAAAAATTAATGAATAAAATAGATTTTGAAATTTTTAAGTTAGCAGCAGAATGTAGAAATTTTGAAATTAATGTATTTAATGCTGTCAAAAATAAAAAAATTACTATACCTGTATATTTGTCTGCTGGACAAGAATATATTCCCGCTACACTTGCTTACTTAATTAAAAAAGAGTTAAAAATTAATCCTTATATTTTCCCTCAACACAGATGTCATTCTATATATATTTCTTTTGGGGGAAATAAATTAAAACTAGTAAAAGAATTATTAGGCCTCAAAGGAGGCTGCTCATATACCAAAGGTGGCTCTGCATCAATACATTCAGAAGAAATTAAAATGATTGGTCATGATGGTCATATGGGTACTCAAGTTCCTATTGGAGTTGGATCTTGTTTCACATCAAAAAAACCTACAATAGTTTTTATGGGTGATGCTGCTGCAGAAGAAGATTATGTTTTAAGTTCACTTGGCTGGGCTTCTACAAAAAAACTACCTATATTGTTCATTGTTGAAGATAATAACCTATCCATATTAACTGAAAAAAAAATTAGAAGAAATTGGAATATGCATGATGTTGCAAAATCATTTAAAATGAAAGGTTATGAAATAAATGATAATCCAAAGGAAATTTCAAAATTTAAAAAATATTTTTTCAAAGAACCAATGTTATTAAATATAAAAACCAATAGATTATTCTGGCATTCTGGGGCAGGTCAAGATAACCCAGATATATTTGATAGATTAAATTTTGAAATGAAAAGAATTGGAAATAAAAGTTTTAAAGAAAATATTTTAATAAAAAACTATATTGATAAATTATGGCAAAGACAGTTAGAGAAACTATAAAGTATTTAATTAAATCTCATCTTTTAAAAAAAAAAGGAAAGGTTTTTGGTCAATGTTTAACTGCTGTTGGATGGGTCGGTGGAACATTGCCAGAAATGTATGAAAAAGATGGCATGATAGAATTATCTATGGCAGATGTTGCAGGAGGAGGAATAGTTACTGGTTCAGCTCTCATGAATGAGAGACCAATTTATGTTATCAGATATCAAGGATTTAATTGGTATAATTGTCCTATGATAGTTAATTATGCAGCCAAAAGCAAAGAATTATGGAATAAGCCTTGTCCAGTCTTTGTAAGGGGCATAGGTATGGAGGGTGGAATAGGTCCAGTAGCTGGATCATCTCATCATTCATTATATTTTAGAATGCCTGGAGTTAAAATTTGTGCACCAATGACTCCAAAAGAATATACAAAAATTTACAAACAATATATGAAAGAAAAAGAAGTTTACTACGTTTCAGAACATAGAGGCAGTTTTAATAATTCAAAAGAATTTAAAAATGATTTAAAGGGTAAAAAAGATTTAGTTTTAATAGCAATATCTATTACAAGGTTTGAAGTTGAAAAAGCCAAAAAAATACTTGAGGATAAAGGTTATAAAATAGGCATATGCCACGTTTTATGGATAAAACCTTTTAAAATACCTAGCGAAGCCTATGAAATTATTAAATCCTCAAAAAAAGGAGCTATACTTTTAGACGATGACTACGTGGATGGAATTTCAAATAGTATAGCTAATAAAATAAATCTTAAAACAAATAAAAGTATTTACACTATGGGATTAAAAGATAAGACGGCTGGAGCTCATAAAAAAGTTGACAATCTGCCTCCAAATTACAAAGAAATAGTAAAATTTGCCAAAAAAATTTTAAATGAATAAAAAAAAATTTTATTTTAAAAAAAAAATTCTTGTTGCTGGTGGAACTGGTCTTGTTGGTCAGCCGTTAGTAAGAAAGTTATTAAAACTTAATGCAAAAGTTTATATCGCATCTAAAGATGGAAAAGAATTATGTCCAAAAGGAATTAAAAGATTTTATAAAACTGATTTGACGTCTCTTAAAAATTGTTTGAGAGTTACAAAAGGAAAAGATATAGTTTTTAATTTACTTGGTGTAACGGGTTCACCGTTGGTGAATAAACTTTATCCAGCAAGTTTTATGATGGGAAATCTTAATTTGGCATTAAATATGTTAGAGGCATCAAAAATAAATAAAGTTAAAAACTATTTATTTACAAGCACATACGGTGTTTATGGTCCAAATATGCCTATGAAAGAAGGCAATGTTTGGAAAACATTTCCATCAGAACATGATAAATATGCAGGATGGGCCAAAAGAATTGCAGAATTGCAAATTGAAGCTTATAAAAAAGAATACAATTTTAGAGGTTTGCACATAGTTAGACCAGGAAATATTTTTGGACCATATTCAAATTATAATCCAAAAAATTCAATGGTCGTATCATCATTAATTAAGAGAATAACTGAAAAAGAAGATCCACTTGTTGTATGGGGAGATGGATCTGCAATAAGAGATTTTATTTTTTCAGAAGATGTTGCTGAAAGTATGATTAAAATTGTAAAATCAAATATTGAAGAACCTATAAATATTGGAAGTGGCAAAGGTTATTCTATAAAAAGATTAGTAAAAACAATTTGTAATTCTAAACATATAAATAAATCCCCAAAAATTATCTTTGATAAGAGTAAACCAGCTGGAGACAAAAAAAGAGTGCTGGATACTAAAAAAGCTAAAAAATATAAGGTTCTTAAAATTTCAAATTTTCAATCAACCATAGATAAAACAATTTTATGGTATAAAGAAAATAAATTTAAAACTAAATTAAGATACAGTTTTTTTAAGTGAAATTTTTTCATAAAGTGATTGATGTTGAAAATTTAAGTGAAGGAAATTTTATACTAAAATTAGAAAGAAATGATATAGTTTTTAAAGCTGGACAATTTTTCAGTTTAGGAATACCTGGTACAAATATTAATAGAGAATATTCTGTATGCTCTGGTGAAAATGAAAGTTCAATTGATTTTTTAATAAGAGAAATTGATGAAGGAATTCTGAGTAAAGAATTAAGAAAACTTAAAGTTAGTGATGAGGTTAAGATATTAGGCCCATATGGTAATTTTTATTTAAAAAATTTCAACTTAAATGAAAACTATATTTTTATTGCATCGGGTACAGGAATTTCACCTTTCATGTCTCTTTTAAAAACATATCCAAATATCAAATATCAATTATATCATGGTATTAGATACAAAATTGACATGATAAATACCCTACCAGAAAAAAATTACTTCAAATTTGTTTCAAAAGAAAATATTAATAATTCTAATTTTTTTTCTGGAAGAATAACAAAAAATCTAGAGATGCTTTTAAAACAAGATAAAAGAAGTTATGTATTTATGTGTGGAAATAGTATGATGGTTACAGACGTATATGACAGTTTATTAAAAAACAATTTTAAACCGGAAAAAATTTTTACTGAGATATTTTTTTGATGAAAGTTTCGATAAGCTACCCACCAATTGAAAATGACCTAGGACAAAAAGCTATGGTTTCACAAAACAGAAATGTACAATATTTTTCTGTACCAACATATTTACTACCTGTAACTCATGCGCAAGCTGCTTCAGCGCTAAAAAAAAAAGTTAATGTGATTTGGGATGATGGAAATGCACAACTAAAAAATTATAAAAAATGGATCAATGATTTAATCGAAGAAAAGCCTGATATAGTTGTATTTGAAAGCACAACACCTGTAATGAAATTCATGTGGAATACAATTAATGAAGTAAAAGAAAAGATAGAAAACTGTATAGTTATATTATCTGGCTATCACTCAATGAGAAAACCAATAGAAAGCTTTGAAAATTCTAAAGTAGATATAATTATTTTGAGTAATCACGTAGATTTTGTTTTAAATAATTTAGTTGATGAACTTTTAAAAAATGAAAATAGTAAAAATATTGATAATTTAAAAACTAATGGAATTTCCTTTAGAAAAAAAAATAATGAAATTTCAGAAAATTTTACTTTCAAAAAAATTGAAAAAATTACTGATTCAGAAATAATAGATAGAGACTTGGTAAAATGGAAAAATTATGCTTATGAAAATGGAAATTTTTTACAAACACCTGGGACCTATGCCACGAGCGTAATTAGAGATTGTACTTTTGGCAAATGTACATTCTGTAGATATAATGGACCAGAATTATCATTCTCAATAATGGATGTTAAAAAAAGTGTAGATGAGTATCAAAATCTAATAGAAAATTATAATGTGAAAGAGATTTTTGATGATTCTGGCGTATGGTATAGAGGGCAAGATGCAAGAAATTTTGCAAATGAAATAATAAAAAGAGAATTGCATAAAAAAAATTGTTACTTTGGATTCAATACTAGATTTGAATATTTAGATGAGGAAACTATTAAATTATTAGGAAAAGCAAATTTTAGATTTGTATTAATTGGTTTGGAATCGGGAAACAATGAAACATTATTAAAATTAAAAAAAGGCTACACAAGAGAAACGGTAAGAAATACTCTTAAACTTTTAATCAAATATGGTTTACATCCTCATTTGACCATTATGGTTGGATATTACTGGGAAACTAAAGAAATGCTAGATGATACCGTAAAATTTGTTAAGGAATTAATGATCGGTGGATTTGCTAGAACACTTCAAGTAACATTGTGTACTCCGATTGATTATACTCCATATCATCAAGAGTGCATTGACAAAAATCTTTTGATTACAAATAACTATGATGATTATGATATGAGCAAGTTAATAGTTAAAACCCCAATCGATCATGAGCATTATTATGAAGCTATTAAGAAAATGTATACTATTGCACTACATCCAGGTTTTATTTTGAGACAAATTATTTTTCTATTCAGCTTTAGAAAAAGAGATTGGCAATTTCTATTTACCTACTCGATAAGAGCTTTAAGAAGAATTAGACAACATATATTTAATTTAACCCAAGCAAACAAAAAAATTAATGATAAATAAATTTTACATAATTACCCCAAGTTTTAATGAAGAAGAAAATATAGAAAATTTTATAAATAGAATTGAAAAACTTAATATCAAAAATTTTATTTACAAAATAGTTTTTGTGGATGATGGTAGTACTGATAAAACTTGGCAAAAAATAGAGTATTTTAATAATATTAATGAAAAAATAATAGGAATTAAGTTAACAAGAAATTTTGGCAAAGATTCTGCTATAGAGGCTGGATTAAATTTGGCAAATGAAGATGTTAACTGCAAATTTGCAATAATAATAGATGCTGATTTACAGCACCCAATTGAAAAAATACCCGAAATGATAGTTGAGTGGGAAAAAAATTTTAAAATTATAACAACATTTAAAAAAAATAACGTAGAAAGTTTTCTAAGAAAATCAGGATCTGATTTATTTTATTTTTTAATGACAAAATTTAGTGATGCAAAGTTTATTACAAAAAATACTGACTTTATGCTTATCGATAAAAAGATAATTGAGATATTTGCAAATTTTATTGAAAAAAATAAATCAATTAAAACTTTTATAAACTGGACTGGTTATAAAAATAAATCTTTAGAAATTGAAATTGAAAAGAGAAAAGAGGGAAAAAGTAAATTTAATTTTTTTCATCTTACAAGAATGGCTGTTAATGCAATTACATCTTTTTCATTTTTTCCTTTAAAGATTGTAGGTTACTTGGGTTTTTTTATGTCAGTATTTTCAATTATATTAATACCTATACTTATCATTTTTAAATGGAGCGGTTTTTTTTATGTAACATATCAAACACTAATAATTATTTTTAATATATTTCTTACTGGTATTACTCTTTCTTGTTTAGGCTTGCTAGGTATTTATATTTCAAAAATTCATCAAAATTCTATAATTAGACCAAGTTATATTATTGAAAAAAGCATAAGTGATAAGAAGTAAAAAAATATTTATTCACGACTACTTTGAAAATCTAGGTGGTGGAGAAAAATTAATTTTAAAAATAATAGAAAAAAATGACATTCTGGTTACTAGTTTTATAAAACCCGAAATAAAGAGATTTTTAAAATTAAATAAAATTATCTGTATTCAAAAATACAGTAGAAATATTTTTTTTAATAAATTATTCTTACCTATTTACTTTATATTTTATAATTTCAAAAAAAAATATAGAAATTGTCTTGTTAGTGGAAATTATTCTATTTTCACTAATTTAAATAAGTTTAAAAATAAAATTTTTTATTGTCATTCACTTCCAAAGTTATTTTTTAACTTTAATAAATTTTATCGCAACAAAAGTTTTATTGTAAAAATATTTATTTTTTTTATTAGAAAATTTTTTAAATATTTTTACATAAAAAATTTATCAAAGTTTGATTCCATAATTTCTAATTCAAAATTTACAAAAAAAGAGTTAAAAAAAGTTACAAAAAAAAAAGTAAAAGTAGTTTATCCACCCATTAAAAGTTATTTGTCAAAAAAAATACCAAAAAAAAAATTTTTTTTGTCTAATAGTAGACACGAGATAGAAAAAAATATCGATATAATTATAGATGTTTTTAATAATTGTAAAAATAAAGAATTAATTATTTTATCAAAAGGATCTCAAACAAAAATACTCAAAAAAAATGTAAAAAATAAAAATATTAAGTTTTTAGGAATAGTTGATGAAAGAAAATACAAATTATTACTTAACCAGTGTGTGGCAACAATAAATATTAGTTCTAATGAAGATTTTGGTATGAGTGCTATCGAAGGTATGTCTGCTGGAAAACCGGCAATTGTTATTAATGAAGGAGGATACTTAGAAACATGCAAAAATAACTTCAACAGTTTTATTTTAAATAAAAAAAATATTAAATTTAATTTATTAAATCTAATTAAAAATTTTAATTACAAAAAAGCTAACCAAATGAAGCAAAATTGTATCAAAACAGCAAATTATTATTCTGAAAAAAGATTTTTAAAGGAAATTAAGTCTTTATTTGTTTAATTCAAAATAGAATTTTTCTCTAGTTTCTTTCATCATATAGTTCAAACTATCTTCGATTTTATATTTTGGTCGCCATTTGGTATGATTTATAAATTTATTAAAATCAGGAATTTGAAAATCTATATCTTTAGGTCTTAATAATTTTTTATCTAATTTTGTAATTACTCTATTATTTGATAATTTTATTAATTTATTTAATATTTCACCTACTGAATATTTATATATTCCACCAATATTATAAATTTCTCCAGGCTTTCCTTTCATTGCCGCTAAATAATATGCTTCCATTGCATCTCTTATATCTAGGATAGTTCTTAAACTTTTAAGATTTCCATGATACAAAAATTTTTGCCTTTTATTTTCAATTTTAACTATCTGATCTGCAAATGATGATGCAAATAGATTATTTCTTCTAGCATTTAGGTAAGTAAACATTCTAGTAATTATTATTTTTAGTCCAAAAATTTGAAAATAATTTTGAGATATTAAATCTTGAAAAGTTTTTGATACAGCGTAAGGATTTATTGGTGCAATTTTGGTATTTTCATTAATTTTTTTTTTCCTCGTACCTAGATTTCCATATACCTCCGATGTGCTACAGATCATAATTTTACTTTTTGAATTATTTATTCTTAAACTTTCCAATAAATTTAATGTGCAGTTATTATTATTTAAAACAATTTCTCTTGGATTAAAAAAAGATTTTAGTACATCTGCATCTGAAGCTAAATGAAATATAATATCAAATTTATATTTTTTAATTATTTTTTTTATATCTTGTAATTTATTTAGATCACATTTTATTAAAGATAATTTTTTTGATTTAATTAAATTTCTTAAATTAAACTTTTTTAGAGAGTCATATCTTCTATAAGTTCCAAATACTTTGTTTATGTTTTTTTTTGATATTAGATATTCGGCTAAATAACTACCACCACTTCCATTAACTCCAGTAATTAAGACTTTTTTCATATGTTATTTAGAACATCGGTTAATTTATTAATTTTATTTTTACTCAATCCAGGAAAATTTCCAATATAATATCCATAATGATGTACAATTTCTGTATTTGAAAATTTTCTAAAGTCTTTTTCATTAAATTTAAGAGAATTTCTTACATAGGGTTGTCTCATTTGATTTCCTCCACCAGAAGTGCCTCGTCTAAACTCAATTTTTTTTTTATTTAATATTTTTTCAAATTTTTTCCTGAATTTAATATTTCTGTAATTTTTATTAAAAATTATTATAAATGCATAATTTGACTGGCCATTTAAATTAAATTTTGTATAAAACTTTTCTTTGTCAAGTTTTTTTAAAAAATGAATAAAATTTGCGTTTCTTTTTTTTATATTTTTATTTAGCTCTTTGATTTGTTCAATTCCAAGAACTGCATTTATTTCTGTGCTTCTTACATTATAAGACGGAAGACTAAATATAAATTGGCTATTTAAATCAGGATATTTTTTTACATAATATTTTTTAATTTTTGGGCTGGTTGTTTCTCTTACCATTCCATGACTTCTTAACATTCTACATATTTCATAAACTTCTTTTGAATTTGTACATATCATTCCTCCTTCAATTGTTGTCATATGATGAGCATAATAAAATGAAAAGTTAGATATTAACCCATATGTACCAATTTTTTTTGAGTTAAACTTTGCGCCATGTGATTCACAACAATCCTCTAAAAGAATTATTTTTTTATTTTTTACTAATTTAATTATTTCTGATGTAAGGCCATTGAGCCCAAGAATATGTGTTAAAAATATCGCAACTGTATTTTTATTAATTTTACGTTTTAAATTTTCTAATGAAATGGCCAAATTGTTTAAGTTTATATCAACAAAAACTGGTTTAAAATTATTATGAAGTATTGAAGCTATATCCGACGACCAAGTCAGTGTAGGGACTATTATTTCTCCTTTTTGATATTTGCTTTTTAAATAGGCAATGCTCAATAGATTTGCTGAAGAACCTGAGTTTACAAAGACACTATACTTTACTCCAAGCCAAGATGACCATTTTTTTTCAAATTCTTTAACTTTAACATTATTAGTTAAAATAGGTTTCTTTTTAATAAATTTGGTAATCGCAGATAAGTGTTTGGTGCTAATATTATCTTCCATTAATTTATGTGAAAAAAGATTATTTTTCATTTGATGAGTAATATATTAGTTGAGATCCTAAATTTTCAAATTTTATAGGAACTATTAGTTTTTTTTGAAGATTTTTATAAAATTTTTTTTTATTTTTTTTTTTTACAAGACACATTAAAAATCCCCCATTTCCAGCACCAAGCAATTTTGTACCTTCAGCACCACTTTTTTGACAATACTTTACCAAATTATCTATTTTTATATTAGAAACATTTTTTGATAAATTTTTCTTTATATTCCAATATTCATTTAGTAATTCAGAATAATCTCTTACTATGTTTTTTGAATTATCTAAAATTTTTTCTGCTTCATCGGTCAAGTTATTTATAGAATTATATAAATTTTCTTTTTTAGAAATATTTTCAATTTTCTTTTTTTCAACAAGGCTTGCTTTTCTCTGATAACCAGTAAATATTAAAACAGTAGATTGTTCCAAAAGCTTTATGTTTTCAAAATTATTTGGTATAGTTTTTACTTCAATTTTACTTTTATTAAATTTTATAATATTAAAGCCTCCAAAAGCAGCGGCATATTGATCTTGAGAACCAACATATTCACCAATTTTATTTTGTTCAATTTTAATTGCCTCACTTGCAAGCATTCTTTTTGAACTAATAAGGCCTTTTTTTGCATTTATACAATTAAGTAGACCTACAGTGAAGCTAGAACTTGCTCCTAAGCCAGATTGTGCAGGTAAATCGGCATTATGTAAGAGTTCTATACTATCTAAGAAATTTTTAAATTTTAATGTTTGTTTTATAGAAGGATGTTTAATTTGATTTAGTTTATTAACTTCTTCTGTTTTCCAATATCTTAATCTGTATCTATATTTAAAAAAGGGTGGCAAAGATCGTATGTTTACATAGCAGTATTTATTTATTGTTGTACTAATTACTTTCCCTCCATAATTATTATACCAATCTGGAAAGTCTGTTCCACCCCCAAAATAAGAAATTCTAAATGGCGTTCTACTTATTATCATTTAATTTAAATTCGTATGATATCATTTCTTTAATTATAAAATTTAATTTCTTTTGTATCTTCCAATTTTTATAATCTTTTTTATATTTACTATTGTCAGTGATATACCAGGTATGATCTCCTACTCTATTTTTTTTTGATACTGTATAATTAAATTTTATTTTTGACTCTTTTTCAATTAATTTAATTGCTTCTAACACAGAACAACTATTTTCTCTGCCACCACCTAAATTATAAATTGCACCTTTTTTTGGCTTTTTATAAAATTCCCATATTGCTTTTACCAGATCATAACTATGAATATTGTCTCTAACTTGCTTTCCCTTATAGCCATAAATTTGATATTTTTTTTTTTTTATATTGCATTTGACTAAATAACTCAGAAAACCATGCAGCTCAGCTCCAGAATGAGCAGGTCCAGTAATACAACCAAGTCTAAATACAACTGTATGCATGCCTAAATTTCTTCCATACTCTTGGGTGATTAAATCTGCAGAACACTTCGATACTCCAAAAAAACTATGAACTGAATTATCGATAGACATTTTATCACTAATACCTTTATAAAATTTAGAGCTTTTCCTAACATCATATCTTGTTAACTTTTCATTCAATTTTATTCTATTTGGAGTATCGCCATATACTTTATTTGTAGAAAGTTGTATAAAAGGACTTTTACAACAGTATCGATTTACTAAATCAAGTAAATTTAATGTTCCAATTGCATTAATTTTAAAGTCTAATTGAATATTTTTTTTTGCCCAATCATGTGATGGTTGAGCTGCACAATTTATTATTAATTTAATTTTATTTTTATATTTTTTAAATATTTTCTTTAATAATTCATAGTTTGATATATCTATATTGTAATTTTTAAAATTTTTAAAACTAGCTTCAAGATATTTTTTTGACCAGTCAACAGAAGCAGTTGTTCCAAAAAACTTTTTTCTAAAATTATTATCTATACCGATTATTTTAAAATTTTTTTTATGAAAGAATTTAACGGCTTCTGAACCTACTAGTCCACTTGATCCAGTTATTAATACATATTTCATTAAAAATATTCCTGAAGTTTTGACTCATTTTTTTTCATCCAAATATATAATTTTTCTAGAGTCTTAAACAATGTAAATTTTGGTTGCCAATTATAAAATTTTTTTAATTTTCTGTTAGAGGTTATATAATATGGTATATCATTTTTTGACGTTTTAGATGATCTAACTATATTAATTTTATTTTTTGTAATATTTGAACAATAATTTGTTAAATTTTTTAGCTTAAAATAGCTTTTTTTTCCTCCACCTACACAAAAAGTTTGATTTTGTACTTTTTTCATTTTTTTTATTTGTAAGTAAATTAAATCATTTAAATCATCAATGTTTAAAACATCTCTTATCTGACTCCCACTCCCACCAAAGCCAATATATTTTAATTTTTTTTTTTTAATGTGGCTCCACATCCATAAACTTACAAGACCTTGCTCAACTTTTCCAAATTGCCAAGGACCTGAAGTAAGACCAAGTCTGTTTATTATAAATTTAATTCCAAAAAGATATGAAAATTCTTTAATTAACATTTCTGAAGAATATTTAGAGAAACCATATATCGTTTTTACGCCTTCTGTTGATGTTTTTTCTGAATATAATTTTTTTTTTTTTGATCTAAAATAATTATAGGAAACATTAATAGGATAAATTCTACTAGATGATAAAAATATAAATTTTGAATTATTTTTTTTTGCTATATTTAAAAGATTTAAAGTAGTAATTAAGTTATTTCTTAAAACTTTTTGTGGTTCTTTAAATGACACTTCCACCGCTGGTTCGGCAGCGCAATCAATGATTATGTCTGGTTTAAATTTGATTTTGTTTAATTCTTTTTCATTTGCAATATCAGCTTTTATGTTTTTTATTTTGAATTTTTTCAATCGTAGAATATTCAATTTGCAATATTTCTTAGAAATATTATCTACAGACAGTACATTAAAATTTCTTTTTTTTAGATTGATACAAATATTAGACCCAACAAAACCACAACCTCCAGCTACTAAAATGTTCATAAATTTATTTGTATTTGCCACAATTTAAAATTAATGTATATATAAATTATTAACTAAACTTCAATTATGAAAATTTTAATAACAGGTGGAGCTGGATATATAGGTTCTATTTTGGCAAATGATTTATTAAACTCAGGTAATCAGGTTACAATTGTTGATACTTTTAGCTATAATGAAAATTCACTATCTTATATTTGTACTAATAAAAAATTAAAAATTATTAAGTGTGACTTTAGAGACATAAGTAGTTACAGAGAAGACTTAAATTCATCTGATTTAATAATCCCTCTTGCAGGTTTAGTTGGTGCACCTATGTGCAAAAAATATCCACATGAAGCAAAGTCTGTAAATCTTGATGGACAAATTAAGATTTTAAATGAAATTTCAGAACAGCAGATAGTTCTTATGCCAACAACAAATAGTGCATATGGCACAAAGAAAGGAGAGGTTTGCGATGAGGAAAGTCAACTAAACCCAATTTCGGTTTATGCAAAACATAAAGTGCAAGTGGAAAATGAATTAATGCAAAAAAATAATAGAGTAAGTTTCAGATTAGCTACAGTATTTGGAATGTCACCTAGAATGAGACTAGATTTGTTAGTAAATGATTTTGTTTTTAGAGCTGTAAATGAAAAATTTATTGTACTATTTGAACATAAATTTAATAGAAATTATATCCATGTGAGAGATGTATCCAATGCATTTTTATTTGGGATAAAAAATTTTGAAAAGGTAAAAAATAATATATTTAATGTCGGATTATCTGATGCAAACTTAAATAAATTACAACTATGTGAGAAAATTAGAGAATTTGTTGATTTTAAAATTATAATTGATGAAATAGAAAAAGACCCAGATCAAAGAAACTATATAGTATCAAACGAAAAGATAGAAAAAATAGGATTTAAACCAAATTATTCTTTGGATAATGGTATTGAAGAACTGTTAAAAGGTTATAAAGGTTTTAAATTTAGACACTTTTCTAATGTTTAGCTAATAAACTATCTACATAAATATTAAATTTGTCCAAATTAAAATTTTCAAGGTAGTTAGATCTAGATTTTTCTGATAATAAATTTCTTAGCTTTTCATCAAAATATAAATCATTTAATTTTTTATTATATTCGTCAAAATCAATATTTTTTACAATAATACCAGTAAAATTATCTTTAATAATTAGTGATGTTCCAGAATTAATTTCAAAAACTATAGAAGGAAGTCCAAATATTTGACATTCGATAAGAGTTAAGCCTAGACTTTCAGCTCTATTTAAAGAAGGAAATAAATTTAAATAAGAGTTTTTTAAAACATATAATTTTTCAAAATAATTCAAGTTTTCTAACATTAATATATTATCTTTAGTTTTATATTTTCTGTGCAATTCTGGATTATTACAAGATATCAAAAAATTTTTATCTTTATTATTTGAAATAATATATTCAATTACATTTAATCCTTTGTAATGTCTATTTCTGCCAAAAAATAAAATAATTTTTTTATTTTTTTTAAAAAAAAATTTAATTTCATCTCGTATAGATTGAGGTGGAATATAATTATGATATAAATCTTCATAGCCCATTTTTTGAAAATTAACTAAGGATTTATTATTTTTATTTAATATTTTATATAAATCTGAATTTAAAAAATATTTTTCAGAAGATATATTTATAATATTAATTATTTTACTGTTTATAAAAAATTTGAAAAATATTATATAAAAATATTTTAGAAATTTTTGTTTTATTATATCTGAATGGTAATTAAGTATTATTTTTTTATTCCTGCAAAATAAAAAAACACAAAAATCCGCAAACGGCCAAGGAAAATGTATATTAATATAATCAAATTCATCCTTTTTTTTTAAAAGCATTTTTAAAAAAGCAAAAGAGAAAACATTGTTGCTTATCATAAATGACTCTTTGCATATATTTATTTTTATTCCGTCGAAAACAAATGAATTTTCCAATTTACCACAAGCTATAATCTCGTTATAAATACCATGTTTCTTTTGAAATTTACTTGATTGAATTATCCCTTCTTCTATTCCCCCAATACTTTTTGGATCAAAAAATCTTGTTAAATGTAAAATTTTTATTTTTTTCTTATTTTCATCTAATGATTCATGAATTTGAATTTCTTTTTTTTTCTTATAAAAATTAAATAAAAAAAATAATTTTTTCACAATAAAATTATGAAAAATGATATACAAAACTGATAAAAGTTGGATAAAATTTAAATAAAATTTTTTTTCTATCTTTGTAATTACTTTAAAAAATTCAAAATATCTTAAAAAAGAAAATGAGCCACTAAAAGTTAAATTACTAAATGTTACTTTAGTAGTTGCATAATTTAAAATATGAGGTTTTTTTAATTTTGATATTTTTAACCAACAATAATAATCATTTGCATATTTATAATTTGAATCAAAACCACCTACGCTTAACATCAATTGTTTTTTTACTACAACAGATGGCGTCATTATGTAATTCACTAATGCTAAAGTTTTTTCATTATAATTCTTTAATAAAAAATTCTTAATCCTTGTTATATTTTTTCTTATAGGTTCTCCAGAATTGTTTACATAAGATGATCTCGCAATAAGCCATTCTGTTTGAGGGTTTTCTTTAAGATAATTCACTATTTTATTTATCGCATCTTTTTCAAAATAATCATCATCACCCATACATATTACATAATCTCCTTTAGAATAATTTACTCCTTTATTAAATGAAGCCACATGGTTTCCTAAATTAAATACAATTTGAATATTTTTTTTATTTAACTGATTCAATTTTTTAAGTGCTTCTCTATCATCAGCTTCAATTACAAAAACAAATTCAACTTCTTCAATATGTGAATTTTTAATAGTTTCTTGAATTTTTAAATTTAATTCATTTGTTCTTAGGTATGTTGGTATAATTACACTTAATAGCATTTAAAATTTTAACAGTTTTTTTAAATTTTTTTCTTTTTTACAAACTTTTTAAGAATATCAAAAGAACTTTCCTTGTTTAAATTATAAAATTTATTTACTTTTGAGTTATCTGCTTTAGTACACTCAAAGTAATGTTTTCCATAATTAATATCTTTATTGAATTTTGAAGAAATATAATTCAAATCTAACAAATCGTTTCTGACGACATTGTATATCCCATCTTTTTTTTTCTTTAATAATATTTTTATTATTTCATAAATTTCTTCATATGAAACAAATGAAAATTTGCTTTTTTTGTTTAAGTTTATATTAGTTTTTTTTTCTTTAGTAATTTTCTTAATTGTGTTTCTTCTCATTGAAGAACCAACCATTGAACCTACTCTTAAAATTAAATTTCCTTTTTGATTAAAAAAACTTTCACAAATTATTTTTGAAAGAGGATATGCAGATAACTTATTATATGAAATTTGATCTATTTCTTTTCTTTTATTTTTTTTATTATTTTCATAAACTTGAACAGTAGAAATAAATATTTTTTTTCCTCTCAATTTACTTACTATGTTTGATAGAACGATATTATCATCAAAGTATTTTTTGAAATTATCTATATTGTAACTTTTTGAGTCATAAGCGCAGTGAATAATTAATTTCCATTTTTTGTTAAAAATTTTTTTATTGATATTTTTTCTATTTAACTTGTAAGATTTAAATTCTTCACTTAGAAATTTTCCAAGTCCAGAAGATGTACCCGTAATAAGTATATTTTTTTCCATTATTATTTTGAAAAATTTAGAAAAATTAATATAAAATTACATTATATGAAAATAAAAATTTTCAAACTTAAAAAACATAAACTGGAAAAAGATCATTTAAACTTTTACAAAGATAATGGATATTTAGTTTTAAGAGGTGTTTTTAAAAAAAAAGAAGTTAATTATTTAAACAAAAAAATATCCTTTTTTAGTGATGAGGGTTGGCACAACATAATGAACCCTGATAGAAAAGAGTTTTTAATAGCACAAACCCTTTCTAAAATTGGTAAAATAAAAAATTTGCAGGATAAAATTAAATTTTTAAAAAAAGCAGAAGAAACATCAATTATTTATAGAGAATATTTAAAAGATAAAAGAGTCAAAAAACTGTTAGAGCGAATTACAAAAAATAAAATGGTGGGTTTGATGACTCATGTAATTTTTAAACATGCACGATCAAAATATTCAAAATTATCATGGGCACCACATCAAGATAATTCTTATGCAAAAATGAAAGGTCATAGTTATATTACTACAAATTTATTTATTCACAAATCGAATAAAAAAAATGGATGTCTTTATTTATTTCCTGGTTCACATAAAAAAGGTTTATTAAAGTTTAAAAAATATTTTAGTTATCATGCGAATGAAAATCAAAAACCAGGAAATAGAACAAAGCTAAATACAAATAATTTTAAAAAAATCGATTTAAAAATAAATAGTGGTGATTACTTGATAATGAATGGAAACTTAGTGCATGGATCATATCCAAATCTGTCAAAGAAATATTCTAGACACCTAATTTCATTTAACTATGGTATTAAAGGAAAAAAATTTTTTTCAGGAGATACCGCCCAAAGAAGATCTATTCAACTTTAATTTTTTAATAACTATATATATTTTTCACAAATTTTTGAAAGTACCTCACCATAATTTGTTTTCCAGCTTTTTTGTTTAGAGATTCTCCATGCATTTAAGGTGATCTTATTTCTTAATTTTTCTTTAGAAAAAAATTCATTTAATTTTTTTACAAAAGTTTTTGTTTCTGTATTTTTAACAAGCAAAACACTTTGTTTGTCTTCAAAAAATTCATCAACACCACAACCGTAAGGAACAATTCCAGGACATCCATATCCCGATGTCTCGAGTATTGTTGTTGCAAAAGCGTCGTGTATATGATGAATATTTATTGAAGATATTTTAGAATAATATTTTATTTGTTTTTCATTTAAAGGTCCTAAATCTAAAACTCGATTTGACAATTTAAGTTTAAAAATTTTATCATAAAATTTATCTTTAATTTTTTTTTCATACCAATAACCACCTATATATAATTTTACTTTTTCATCTTTTAATTTACTTAATATATCCAATATCTGAGATGGATCATTTCCAATATCCCATCTATCAAATGTTAATATTATTTTACCTTTACTATAGTTTTTATTTAGTTTTTTTGATGGAAAACAACCAAGATGTAATATCTCCAAATTTTTATTAGTTAGTTTTCTATATTTTTTGTGATGATATTTTGAGCTAGTTATAAGAGCTTCACATTTTGAAATTGCCAATCTATCTAAAATCATTGCACCCAAATATATAAATGGAAAGATCAAAGGATATTTTACTTTATATATTTTTTTAGCAATGAAAGTGGAAGGATCCCAAATCAATAGTAAAAATTTTATTTGCAATTTTCTTAAAATATTCATTGAGGCTAAAGCAGTATATTGGCAGTGAGAAATTATAAGATCAATTTTATTAACTTCCTTGAGCAATGCTTTATATGCAAAAAAATAAACTAAAATATGATGAAAAGAAAAAAAAGACATAAAAGGAAATTTAAAATTTATTTTTTGTAAGAAATTAGGAACGTAATCCATTAAATATTTTATCTTTACATCCTTCAAAAACTGGTCATACACTTTTCTGTTTTTTTTATATGATTTATTGTCGTTTATAATCATCAAAGTCACCTTGTATCCAGAAAGCTTTAAATATTTATACATAAGTCCACTAATTTTTGGTGCACTACCTGGCGCTAGTTCATCTAAAAGTATACCTATATGCTTAGTTTTTTTTTTCATATTGAGATATTTTTTTTAAAATTATGCTTGCAGTTTCAATACAATGGTCTGTTTTGCCTTGCTCGACAAAAAAAATCTTATCTTTATATACTTGAACTTTTGATAATCGCTGATCATTTTTGCTTATATCAAAAACTCTATCAGAAATTTTATAACTTACTAACTTTTTTACACTTAAGTTTGGAAAAAAATAATTTAAATTTTTTAGGATATTTTTTTCGCTAATTTTTTTTATTTTCTTTGGAATAGGAGAATTAAATGAGGGAGGATAAATTTTATTAATATTTTTTTTCAACACTGAATGTTTAACATCATATATTAAAAATTTGTTAGTATATCCTTTTGGCAAAAAGGAAATAAAATTGCCATCCATTATAGCAACGCCTATATCTGGACAATTATCAAAAACTACCTCTAAAATAATTGTTTTTTGATAAATTTTCTTTTTTAAGGGTAATTTTAATGCTTTTTTAAAATGATTTTGAAAAATATAAGAACAATCGATTATATAATCATAATAACTGCTTCTTTTTTTTTTATTATTAAGATTAACAGAATATAAAATATTTTTTGAATTAAATTTTAAAACTTTTGTATTAAGTAATAAATTTAAATTGTTTTTTTTGATTATTTTTAAGAAATATTTTTCCATTAAATTCCAATCATAAATTAATTCATTAGTTTTAATTCCACCATCTACATTTTTTATTTTAATAGGAAATTTATTTAATTTAATTTGTTTTGAAAAATATGGAATTTTCTTAGTAATCCGTATAAATTTATTTAAATTTGTTTTTGAATTTTTATTTGCTATTAAATAAAAGCTATCTTGTTTTTTTTTAATAAATTTTTTGTATTTCTTTATAAACTTCAGGTAATTTTTAGATGACTGTTTAATTGTTTTGCTAGACCTTGGATAATGAAAGCCTTGATGAATTCTATTTAAATTATTTTTAGATGCTCCAAGTAAAATCTTTTTTTCTTTTTCGTATATATCTATATGATATTTCTTAGAACTTAATTGTTCAGCTATTGCTAATCCAAAAATTCCAGACCCTATAATTGCAATTTTTTTAGAGACCGCCATTAATATTTAAATTAACACCATTTAATTTTTTCCAATACTTCTTCTCTAAATCTAACAGAATTTTTGCCAAATCTTCTTTATTAATTAGGGAATTTTGTGGATTTTTTTTAATATGTTTAAGTCTATTTTTTTTGGTCATATCAAAATACATTTTAGTATTTTTTACTAAAGATGGAGATAAAGTTATTATTCTCATTTTTCTTGCATATTGTTTAGATAAAACTTTGATCATCATATTTAATGATGCTTTTGACGATGCATAGTATGGATCGTAGCTTCCTTGCTCTGATGAAATTGATGATAAAAATACTACAATTCCATTTTTTTTTATTTTATTTGAAATATCTTTAAAAATTTCAATTGGATGAATTAAATTTATTTCAAATATTTCTTTAGCTTCCAAAATTGAATATTGATTTAAGTTTTTTCCAAATATTTTACCTGTACAAAAAATTACATAATCAAACTTTACTCTACTAATTTTTTTTTTTAATCTATCTTTATGCTGTTGATTTTTTATATCTAGTTCAATTTTAATCAATTTTTTATTAGTAATTTTTATTTTACTTTTATGATAAGTGGAAAACACTTTATAATTGCAGCTTAAAAATTTTTTTATTATATTTATTCCTATAGATGAATTTCCTGAAATAATTAGTAAATTTTTCATTTATCTTAACCTCACCTCCCCCCAATACCTTGAAAATTTAACTTTTTTTACTTTGTAGTTTAGTGGTTTTAGTTTATTATTTAGAATAAATTCCGTAAGATCAGCACCACCTAATTCTGAAAGACTCATTCCAGTACCAAACCTAGGATTAAGTTCTATAAAATAAATTTTTCCTTTATGTACTATACATTGCAAACAGGCATGACCTTTAATTTTAAATATTTTAATAATTTTTTTTGCAAAGTTTATTAATTTTTGATCTAAAACTATCTCTCCCTTAGTAATTTGTCCATCGACAACCTTTACTCTTTTTCTGGGAACAATATATTGAGGAACATAGTTTTTATTAACAATATCAATTGTATACTCTTGGCCTAATTGAAATATTTGAAAAAACCCAGTTTTTAAATATTGTTTTATTTCACTTTTGCTTAATTTGTTAAACTCATTTTTTGTATAAATTTTTAATCCTCTCGATCCAATTCCCATAAATCTTCTAAAAATAATAGTTCTATTTTCCACCTTGGAATTAGGATTTATTATCTTTGGTACATTAATATTATTTTTGATGCAAAAATTATTTGCCTTAAGTTTATTTAAAGAAATATTGCATGTAAAATTATCATTTATTATTAACTTACACTTTGTTTTTTTCTCTATTTTATTCTTATATTTTAATAAATATTTAATTTCACTATCTAATTGTGGAATTAAAAAGTCTAAATCAAAGCTTTTTATAATATTAAGTAAAGTACTAAAATAACCTCTAGAATTAATTTTTTTTATAATTTTGTATCCATCTGCCAAATAAAGACCGGCCGAATATTTATCAATGTCAAAAGCATAAATTTGAATTTTATATTTAATTTTAAGTTTTTTTAAGGATTTTATTATTGAAATGGATGATTGGCTGCCAGCGGAAAGAACACCTATTTTATACATTTTTTAAAGATTTAAAATTTAAATAAATATTTTTAGTTTCTTTTTTAAGGAAATAATACGATCTAAAACCTGATAAGACTGCAATTTTTTTTACATTATTTCTAATATTCATATCATTCTCAGTATCTCCTATTATTGTTAAATTTTGAAATTTATAATCTTTAAAAAATTCTTTTTTTGAAGAATATCTTCTATTTGAAATAAAAAAAATTTTACTAAAATACTTTTCAATTTTAAACTTATGAATCTGATTATAAAAATTTTTTTTATTACACCTATATGAATTTAAATAAAGTATATTTTTTTTAGATAGTTGATTCAATTTCTTTTTAACTCCAATAAATATTTTATCTTTTTTTAAAAAGTTATTTTTTTCAATATTTTTAATCCAAATTTTTAAATATTTTTTTTTTATATTTAATGGAGCTTCAAATAAATCTATATTTTTGATTTTATTTTTTTTTAATTTTATAAATTTTTTATAGTTAATTGAATTTAATTTTAGCATTTTACAAATTTTAATATGTAGAAAATAATATCTTTTAAAACAATCATTAATTGTACCATCAAAATCAATCAATATTTCTTTTTTTTTCAATTTATTAATTTTTTTAAATATTGATTTAAAATTAAAATTCCCATTAACGGAGTCATTAATATATGTAGCAGCATATAAAATTTTTTTGATTTAAATGTTAAATAAATTCCATCTATAAGTGGAAAAATTAAAGAAAAAGAATATGGTATAAACATATAAAGCATTATTTTTCTTTTTGATGAATATATTAATTTTCTTTTTTTGAAACCCTTGTTTTCTCCTAATAAAGACCTTCTGACTCTTTCACTATATTTTTTAAAGTAATCTAATAGACTGTTTATGTGATGATGGTAAACTCCAATTTTTTTTACATATGCAAGTTGCTTATTTTTTTTTATCATTTGAATTACAGGCATTATATCATCGCCATCTTTACTATTTATAAAATTAAATTTTGATTTTTTATAAACAAAACCTTGTGCTGTAGCTATTAAAGGAAAATTATTTTTTTCAAAATCAAAAATTATATGATTTTTATTTTCACTTTTTATTTTGTATGATCTTGAAAAATATTTTGGATTTGAATCATCTCTATAAATAAACCATGACAGAGGCTCAACATGTAACTCAGAATAATATTTATTTACAAGTGGTGAAATTTTTGGAACAGCAATATGGGTATATGATGCTAAAATATTTTTATTTTCAAATGGTAAAAGCATTTTTCTTATCCAATATTTTGAAGTAAGCTCATTATCAGCTGCAAAAAATACAAAAAAATCACCTTTGGACATTTTTATTGCTTTTTTATAGGCATATTCTGAAAGTTTTTTTTTGTTAAAAAAATAAGTTATATTATAATTTTTTGCTAACTTAATGGTGTTATCTGAACAACCTGCGTCTGCTATAAATATTTCCACAAGGTATTGAGGATAGTTTTGTTTTCTTATGCTTTTAAGACACCTTATTATATTTTTTTCTTCATTAAGCACTGGAACAAAAAAAGTTATTTTTTTCATTTATAAATTTATAATTTTCATTATTAGATACATGTATATACAAATAAAATGAAATTTATAGATTTTAAATATCAAAAAAAACTTAATAGCAAACATATAAAAAATATTAATAAAATATTAAATAAAAATAATTTTATTCTAGGAAATGAAGTTCATAATTTTGAAAAAAAATTTGCAAAATTTTCTGGAAGTAAATATGCAGTTGGAACATCTTCGGGAACAGATGCTCTATTTTTAGCTTTAAAAATTATCAATTTGAAAAAAGATGATGAAGTAATAATACCAGCTCATACATTTATAGCTACTGCATTAAGCGCATACTATACAAAATGTAAAATAGTATTATGTGATATAGATCCAAATACTTTATTAATCGATATTGATAAACTTCAAAAACTAATTTCAAAAAAAACAAAAGCTATAATTCCAGTTCATTTATATGGAAGAGCAGCAGATATTATTAAAATTAAAAAAATAATTCCTAAAAAAAAAAAAATATTTATTATAGAAGATGCAAGTCAAGCTCATGGGCTAAATTATTATTCAAAAAAAGTATTCATAGGGGATTTTACTATTTTTTCATTATATCCGGCAAAAAATTTAGGAGCAAATGGTGACGCAGGAATTATTATTACCAATAAAAAAAATGACTATATAAAATTAAAAATGATAAGAAATTGGGGAAGTATTACTAAATATGAACATAAATTAATAGGTTACAATATGAGAATGGATACAATTCAAGCAGCCATTCTTTTGGAAAAATTAAAAAAATTAAAATACTGGAATAAACAAAGAAAAAAAATTGCTAAATTCTATAATCTAGAATTAAATAAAATTAAGTATTTAAAAATTAATCATAATTTAATTAATGATCATGTTTATCATTTATATGTAATAATCACAAAATTTAGAAATAAACTTCAGACTTATTTAAATAAAAAAAAAATAGATACAATCATACATTATCCAAAAACTATAAATAAACATTTGTCATTTAAGAATGAAAGTTTTTATAAAAAAAAATATAAAATTTCAGAAGAAATAGCAAATAGTTGTTTATCAATACCAATTTATCCTGAAATGAAAATTAAAGATCAAAAAAAAGTTTTGAGAGAAATAAAAAATTTTTTTAAATTTAAATAAATTATGAAAAAAATTAAAGTTTCAGTAATTCTACTTAATTGGAATGGACTTGATTTGCTTAAAAAATACTTTCATTCTTTGTTAAATCAGGAATTTGAAAATTTTGAAATAATCTTTTTTGATAATAATTCTAAAGATGACTCGATCAATTATATTAAAAAGTTTAAAAGCACAAAAAAATATAAATTAAGAATTTACAAAAATAGCAAAAATGATGGGACTGCAAAAGCAAGTAATTTAGCAGCTAAATACGCTAAAGGAGAATATATTTTTTTTGTAAGCAACGACATGTTGTTTGATCGCAAATTGTTAAAACATTTATATGATTATATGAAAAATAAAAAAGAAATAGGGATAGCTACAGTCAAAATGCTTAGACATGTAAATGATAAAAAAACTAATATTATTGATAGTATGGGTGCAAATATAGATTTTTTGTGTTGTGCGAGCTCAATTAATATACATAAAAATATTAAAAATGTAATAGATAGCAATAAGGAAATTTTTTTTGCTTTTGGAGGAGCTACATTTATAAAAAAAGAAATTTTCAATAAAGCTCGTGGATATGATGAAAGATTTTTTACTCTCACTGATGATATAGACTTATGCTGGAGAGTGCAGATTTTAGGTTATAAAGTTTATTATATAAATAAGGGAAAAATCTTTCATAGAGTGAGTGGAACATTGGGAAAAACTCATAATAGACATATTAAAAGATTTTTTTCAGAAAGAAATAATCTTTGCTCTATGATTAAAAATTACAATCTAATTAGTTTGTTTTTTACAATTCCAATTTATTTGCTACTTTCAATTTTAGAAACAATTTTTTTTATAATAATTTTAAATTTTAAAATGTGCTTGGTACCAATTAAATCCATTGTCTGGAATGTTAAAAATATAAAAGTTACGATAAAAAAAAGAAACTATGTTCAAAATAATAGAAATAAAAATGATATAATGATATTTAAAAATATCCATCTGTTACCCATGAAAATCATATATGGATTTGAGTTTTTATTTAGAAGAAAATATTGGAAAAATTATCTCAATTAATTTGTAGTTATTAAAATGATATTTAATATTGATAAATTTTATGAAAAATTTCTGATAAATAAATTTTTTTTTTATTTTTTTTTATTTTTTTTTTTTTTAAGTCCTCATTTAAAGTTTCTTAACTTAGAATTAAATATATTTGATACTGGGTTATATGCTTCTAATTTATATTCAATACATCATTTAAATAACTTTAATGGAATTTTTATAGGACATTTTCAACCAATATTAATTTTATTATCCAAAATACATTTCATAACCGATAAATACTCAATAAACATTCTTCTTTTTTTACAATCTGTTTGTTTGATAAGTCCCATTTTTTTTTTGAAAAATTCTTTAAAACTAAAATTAATATATCTACTAAGTTTCCCAGTATGGTATATAAACTTTAATGGATTTCACACGGACTCACTTATAATACCTTTTTTATATTTGGCTCTAACTTTAAAAAGCAATTTTAGATATTTATGTATAATCTCATTCTTACTTATAAAGGAAATATATATATTACTTGCTATCTCAATTATAATTTATGAAATAATTTATAAAAAAAATGAAAATAGAATTATAAATATTTTAATTTTATTTTTTTTATTAGTCTTTTCTATCTTTGTTTTTGAAATAATTTATATAGAAAATAAAAGTATTTTTTCTATAATTTCAAATGAAATAATTAATTTTGAGAGTTATTTTAACAAAATATTTTTTTTAACAATAATTTTTATTCCCTATTTGTTTATTAATTTCAAATATAAATTATTTTATTTTATATATTTTCCGATAACATCTGTTTATTTGTTATTTGGCAATATTAACTATTTAAAACCATATTTTCATTATTCATGTTATTTAATTCCTTGCCTTTTTGTATTTTGTAAAAATGAGATAAATAATTCAAAAAAGTATTTTACAATTTATATTACTTTAAATTTAATTTTTACAATTAATTTTTTGAATCCATTATTTTATTCTAGTAAAATTAAGTTTGTAGAAAATTATAATTATAAAAATTATATTTATGTAAATAGATATTTTAACTTTAATAATTTCATTAAAGACTTAAATTTACCAGATAATGAAGCAATATTAGTATCAAATGATTTACTGCACCCAAAAATAGTAAAAAGAAATTTTATTTTAGTTCCGGAATATTTAGATTACAAATTATATTCATATACATCTTGTAAAAACTTATATAAAAAAACTTTTGATTTACAAAATAAAAAAAAGTGTAAAGTAATTCCTAAAATTATATTACTTAATAAAATGGACTATTTAAAATATAAAAATAAGCTATCAAATAAAAATCAATATAAGATTATAAAACAAAATAATGATTTTATCTTCATCAAATCAAAAGGTACTTAAACAATTTATTAAAATAAATTTTTTTATTTTCTTAATTGTGAACACGGGTAACTTTGCTCAACTAGGATATCAAATTTTTGGAGGCAAAGTTCTAATTCCAAGTGACTATGGAATTTTAGCATCAACAAATTCTCTTATTGGAATACTGGCTCTTCCTTTGGCAATTATTTTTAACTTTGCAGTTAGAGTGTTAATACAAAAAAAAACTTCACTGAGCAAAATAAAATTTACGAATTTTTTTAATATCTTTAATTCTTATGTTGTTATTTTTGGATTTTTAATAGTTTTTATAATTATATTATTTCAAGACGTATTTAAAAATATTCTATTTATTGACTCATTTGAGATAATACTAATAATTGCTTTTACAATATTTTTTAACTTGTTAGCTTTACCTTTTATAGCTTTAAATCAATCTCTAAAAAGATATAAATTAGTAAGTACAATTGGATCTGCACATCATTTTTTTAGACTTTTCCTGTTTATTGCAATTTACTTTATGTTTACTAAATCTTATTTAAGTGGATTGTATGCAAATCTATATTCGTTTGTAATTGTTGCTATAATTATTATATTAACTGTAAAAAATGATTATAAAATTAGATTTAAATTTGATTTTAATAAATACAAAAATTTTAAAATTAAAAATATAGTTAAATTAAATTATGAAAATATTCTAAATTTTAAAAGTGCAAGTATATCAACATTTTTTATAACATTAATGACTGGCGTTGATATAGTAATTTTTAGAAATCTATTTCCAAACGATTTATCAGGATTTTACTCAGCTATATCAACTATTGCTAAAATACCTTTATTTTTAAGTGCAATAACTTTTACATATTTTTTGACTGAAAGTACTTATAATTATTTTCAAAATAAAAAATCTTTTACAATATTATATTATAATTTGTTAACAAATTTTTTTATTTTTTTAGTTTTTATTTTATTATTTTATTTTTTTGGTGAAGAAGTGCTTACTTTTCTTTTTAATAAAAATTATGCCCAGTTTAGCAAAGAATTATATTTTTTAACTTTTTCTTTTGCATTTATAGGATTTATTAAAATAATTGTTCTTTATCTTTTTTCGAGAAATGACAATAACTATGCTGTTCCATTATTTGTAGGTATGATGATAGTTTTATTTTTGTGCTTTAAATCAACGTCCTTTATCGAATTTATTAATTTTATGGTATTTGGTTATTTAGTTTTATTTCTATTTATGATTTTTTATATATTTAGACATAAATTATTGAGCTAAATTTAGCTTTTTATTTATTCTTTCTAATATTTTAACTATTTTCGTCGAAAAAACACCATCAGAGATTGGTTTTTTTTGATTTATTATACAATTTAAAAATTCAATACTCATTTCTCGTAATGGTTCTTTTAACTGTACTTTTGGAGATGTTATATTTCCATCTCTTAATTTAAAATGAGACTCACCAAAATTAGAGTTATCGTGTTTTATGCCAATACCCTTGTTATAAATTTTAATAGGCTCAAGTAAATTTAAATCATCAAAAACAATCCTCGCTTTACTTCCAATAATTTCCACAATTCTACTTTTATTTGAGTCTTCCCAGCTCACATGTATATTTCCAATAATTTTATTTTTATAAAAAAGATTAATATAAGAAACATCAAGATTTTTGCTGATATGTTTAGCTCCAACTGAAAAAGTTTTATTAGGACTATCATCTAACAAATAATTAATTATAGATATGTCGTGTGATGCCAAATCCCATATAACATTTACATCTTTTCTTATGGGTCCTATATGTGTTCTTCTGCAATTTATATAGTATATTTTTCCAATTGAATTAGATTTTATTATTTTTTTTATTTTTTTTATTGCCTCATTATATAAAAAAGTATGACCAACCATTAATACTTTTTTTTTTGATTTAGCAAGTTTAGTTAACTTCTCTGAAGAAAAATGATTAGTTGTTAAAGGTTTTTCTACAAGCACATGTTTTCCTTTCATAAGCGCATCATGTGCTAATTTAAAATGACTTTTTGCTTCTGTAGATATAACTACAGCATCTATTTCTTTTGAATTTATTAAATCTGAACTATATTTTGTAAAAATACTTCCATAAATATTTTTTATTTTTTTGTCACAAATAAGTTTAATATTTGATTTTTTTAAATCACTAAATATTCTAAAATAATTTTTTCCCCAACTTCCAAGACCAATTAAACCTAGGTTTATTTTTTTTTTCATTATATAAATTTGTTTGTATTTAAAATTAATATTTATAATATTGACATGAAAATTTAAATATTTAATTTTAAACTTAAAATAAAATAATATAGATTTATATGAATTATATCTTTTCAAAAAATAAAAATTTTAAAGTCTTATCAGATTTTTATGAAAAGAATGGATTTATAGTAATCCGTGGGTTATTTAAAAAATTAGAATATTTAAATTTAGATAAATTTATTTCTGATTTTAAAAATAATGATTCTCATAATATTATGAATCCTGACAGGACAGATTTTTTGATTGCTCAATCTAATCTAAAAGAAAACTCTAAGAAAAAATTAAAAGATAAAATAGAAATTGTAAAAAAAGCTATTAGAACATCAGAGAATTTTAGGAAATTTTTAATTGATAAAAGAATTCAAAGATACTTAGAAAAAATTATTAAAAAAAAATTTAGTGCGTTGATGATGCATATTATATTTAAAGAGGCACGTACAAAATATGCCAATCAATCATGGACAGAACATCAGGATAACTCATATGCAATGATGCAAAATGACTCTTATGTAACAACAAATTTATTTATCCATGATGCAAATAAAATTAATGGATGTATTTATTTGTATCCCAAATCACACAAGTTGGGTCTTAAGAAGTTCAAAAAAAATGCTGGATATGATTATAAAATTCATAAAACTAATAGACCTGGCAATAAAACTAAAATAAATTTTTCTAAATTTAAAAAACTAGATTTAATTGTTAAATCTGGAGACTTTTTAATTATGAATGGAAATTGTGTTCATGGATCTTATAGCAATAAATCAAAAAAAAAATCTAGACATTTAATTTCTGCAGGATACGGAGAGCTAAATAAAAAATTTGTTCCTGGAAAAAATGCACAAAGGAAAAGAATATATTTTAATTAATTAATTTATATTATTATTTCTTATTATGAATTATATCATCATCGGCCAATTAAATAATGGAGAAGTAGAAAAATTTGAAAAATATTTAAGTTTAAAAAAAAAAAGTTTTTTATCTGTTGGTTTTGATAACTATTTGCAAAAGAAAAATAAAATAAAAATAGAGACTTTTGAAAATGGTACAAGTACAAAAAAAAAATATTATACTTTTTTTTATTTTAGATCTGAAAATAAAATTATAACTTTAATAAATTTTTTAATTCTTTTTTTTTCAATAATTTTTAAAATAAAAAAATATGAAAATGCTATTGGTATTGGTATATCTTTATTTCCAACAGTCATATGTCACTTTTTAAAAATTAGAAATAAAATTAAAAACTATGTTTATTATAATCAGGACTATTATCTCCCAGAAAAAAATTTATCTAGTATCATTTTTTGTAAAATTTTTTCTATTTTGGATAATTTTTTATACCTTAATTGTATTAAAGCTTGGAATTCTTCAATTAGATTGGATGATTATAGAAAAAAAATTCCAATAAAAGATAAAATTGGAAAAACTTTAATTGTAACTAATGGTTTTTTTAATAACTTTGATGAAACTGAAAAATATAATCCTGATTCTAATGAAATAACATTCGTAGGAACTTTATCTGAAAATCAAAAAATTGAAGAATTAATTGATATAGTCAAATTATTAAATCAAAAAAATTATAAAATTAAATTAAATATTATTGGCAGTGGACAATTATTAGACAAAATCAAAAGTAAAATTAAGTATGAAAACTTAGAGAACATAGTAAATATATTTGGTTTTATTGAGGATTTATTTTTGTTAAGAAAAATAATTTCTAAAAGTTTACTTTGTTATTGTGTATATAGAAATAACGAGTTGGATAACTCAAGTATAGCAAGTGTTGGAAAACTAACTTTATACACTTCAATTAGAAGACCTAGTATTTTATCTGATCATCTAGTTTTGTCTAAATATTATAAACGTTATGAATGTGGATTATTAACAAATTCAAAAAATAAAGATATTTTAAGTAAGATAGAATTATTTTTAAAAGAAAAAAATTTAAGGATACAAATGCAAAAAAATTTAAATAAAATAAGACCTATCTGGATAACAGAAAGAAGATATAATAGAGCTTTTAAAAGTTTAGAAGGCTTTTAATATTAATATGAGCTGGATGAATTAAATGATATTTATATATGAACTTTTCTCTTTCTGTAAAGTTTTTCTTATAATTAAAACTAAAATTTAATAGATCCTTTAGCTTATTTTGATTTAAATCTAAATCAAAGTTAAAAACATTAATTCCGCTAAGAAAAATATGCTGATTAAATAGTTTCATTTCATTGTTTATTATAAGTTTGATAGAGCGAACTTTTTTTAATTTTAATCTTGTTAAATCAATATTGCTGATAGTTTTTTCAATACAATAATCCTCTACCTTTTCTACCGTATCAAAAACTAATTTTATGTAACAATTTTTTTTATGGATTTTTAATAAATAATCTAAATTTTTATTATCGTTATTAATAAACAAATAAAGTAAATCATTATATTCATCTGATTTTAATAAAAAACTGTTTAATTCAAATGTGTAGTTATTATTTGAATTAATTAATAACTTGTAAACAATATTATTTTCATTATAAGATTGTTTTTTAAAATTTGAATCTAAAGCTATTTCACTTAATAAAACGTCGCTTTTTTCAAAATCTAATAATATAGGAAAATCAAAAATACCTCTTAAATATTTTAGATAGGTTTTCTTCTTTTCAAATAAATTAAATTTATTAAATTTTTTTATGTCTAAATTTACAATATTTTTAACATTCATTTGATTAATACTTAAATTATCTTCAAGGGCAAACTCATAAAAAGTATTCGGTTTTATTTTTTCTAAAATTTTTTTTTTATTATTTAAATATTTAATTTCAATATCAAAGCTGGAGTCTTTATTATAAGGTCCATCATATATAAGTTTTAAAAAATAATTTTTATTTTTTAAAGTTTTATTGCTTAATTGATTTATAATTCTAAAATTATTTCTTTTTTTATCATTATAAAAATTGTGATTAAAAATTTTTTTTAGTATAAAAATTTTTTTTTTATCAATTTTATAATTCATATCTATATCATATGTAGGTAATTTACTATATGACGATAAATAAACTTTGTTTATATGAAGTTTTTTTGAAAAAGTAAAAGACTGATGGTTATCATTAAAATCTTTTATTGAAAATGGTATAGCAAAAAGTAGTTTTTTGTGATCTTCGTGAATAAAATCAATTTTGTTTACATCATGATTTAAGACGTAATTATCAAGTAGGTCATTTATATCATCAATTATTATTTTTTTTTGAGAAAATAATACTAAAGAATTTATTCTAATTTTTATGTGAGTTTTTCTTTTCGGTAAATTGAATACATCAAAAAAAAATTCGTTTAAATTATTAGGTCTTAATACTTTTTGTAAATTGTTTTGTCCCATCTGGTAATTTACTAAAATTTTATCAATATTTTTTTTTGGAGTAAAATATAACTGTTTGATTTCTGACCTATCAATAAATAAATTTTTATAAAAAAATTTATATGCAAAAAAATTTTCTTTTAGTGTTTTATTTTTAACTTCAAAAAAATTTTTACTTTTTAATTTTAAAATTCTATCTTTAACAAATTTTACATTATATATTTGCTTATCGTGATCTAAACTTACCTTATTTATTTTATTTTTTAGAACTTTATTAAATTCATCTTTATATATTTTTTTTTTATTGATATTCTTATTGTTTTTTCCATAGTAATATTTATTATTTTTATTGTTTCTAATAAAAAAGTTAGTACCAAAATTTTTGTCTATTCTAGTTTCAAAAATTATAAAATAATTATTTTGTGTTTCTAGCACTCCATATTTATCAGAATTAAATATTTTTATTTTTTTATCATTTTGAGAAAATTTTAATTCTATATTTATTGGATGATGGATATATTTATATGTATCATAAAATACTTTATTGCTTCCATAACTTTTTGAAATGAATAAAGTTAGAACTAGCAAAAAACTTAAAATTTTTTTTACAAAAAAATTAATCAAATATAACTTCATATAAATTAAAATCTTTATTTTTCATTAATAATTTTAAATTTAAATTATCTATTCCAACAGTTAAAAAATTATCATAATCTTGTCTAGTTGTGTTTTCGGTATGAATAATGTTTTTGTTTAATAAAACATACTTAACTTGCTCATTTTTAAGAGCTTGAATCATTTTATTTTGATCTAAATCATATATTCCTGCTTTAAATAAATGTTTATTCACCGAATTTCTAAATACATAATTGTATTTATAAATTATTTTTAAATCATGAAAAAAAGAAAACAATAGAGGAAATCTTTCTGCTTCAGAATTTCCTTGAATAAAGTAGTGTCCATTTAAAATTGGAAAATGAATTAATTTTTTATTAACATTTATTACTTCTTTAATTTTAAAATAATGGCTATCAACTTTTATAAAATTTCTTGTATATATTTTTGGTATTATCATATATAAATAATTATATTTTTTCTCAAAAAATTTTAAAAAATAATAGTTAGCGTTTATTGAAAAATTTAATGAAAAAAGAATTAAGGAAATAACAGTAATTGTAGTTTTTTTAAATTTATTAAAAAAATTAACTAAATTTATAAATCCTCTAGCATATATAACTGCCATGAATGGAAAACCTATAAGAAAAATATGATAAGGTGAACTCATTGTCCATAAGCCAGGTAGGTTTATTAAAAAAAATTTAACAATATTTGTGCCATAAAATGACATGATTAATAAAAAAAATACACCAAGGAATATGCTTTCTCGCTCATTTTTATAAAATTTAAAAAAACAAAAAACTATAATTATAAAGTTGATAAACGATAAATAATAAATCCCAGGAAAATCCATAAATAAATTATTTGTTGCATTATTAGTATTGATTATAAATCTTAAAATATAATATGGATTAATATTTGATAAATTATAGGCTTCAATAAAAATTAAACGTGTATCTTTTAAATTTATATTTTCAGAAGTTAATAAAAAAGTATCTTGAGTTTCTAAATAGTTAAATATTGTTATAAAATTTAGTAATAAAACTAAAATTAAAAGATAAATATTGTACTTTAACAAATATTTTAAGTTTAATTTTTTGAATAACAAAAAATATAAATAATAGAAAAAAGTAAAGTAGCTAAGAAATATTATAGTTCTTAATTGTGTAAATATTAATGTGACTGAAAATGCAACAATGAAAATACTTTTATAATTTTTGTTTATAAAATCTTTTTCTAAATATTTAAAAAAATAAATTATACCTGCCCCTGATAACCAAATGTAAATATTAATATTTTGAAGTAGAAAAATTGTACCTGAAAAATAAATTGCAATAATTAAACTGATAATAAAATTTTTTGTTTTGTAATTAGTATAATCGTATATTGAATAAATAAGCAAAAATGCTGGTATTAATAACAATAATCTATTAATTAATGCTGGTGAGAATTTTAAATATTCATTTAGAAAAAAACTAATAAACTTTATAATTATATCTGTAGTGTATCTTATTTGATCGTAACCTCCCTCTCCACCATTGGCATTTGGATAATAACCATCCAAGCTTGAATAAAAAATAGATTCTAAATCAAAATAAAATGAAAAATCACCAATTAAGAAGAAATAATCTTTATCAAAAAAATTTGGATTAATAGTTACAAAAAGAAGATATAAAATAATTACAAAACTAGCTAAAAAATTATTTTTGATATTTTTATACTTAAATAAATTTTTCACTTTTAAATAATTTATCTTCCTAATTTTGTATTATATTTAAAAAAAATAAAACTGGATATAAATCCTAATCCATAAACAAGTATATTTAAATAAATTATTAAAGGAGATATAATTTTAACAATAAATTTATTCTCTTTCGAAAAAAAAAAACTTTCTATATATAAAATTACAAAAATTAAAAAAAAAGGTGAAAAAAAAATTAGTTTTTGGATAAATAAACAAATAAGGAAATAAATAAAGAAAATACTTGGAAATGTATAAATAATATTAATAGAATTCTTATGACGTTGTCTAAATAATTTACCTCTTGTAAAAGAATATCTAAATATTTGTTTAAAATGTTTTAATATATTTGCTCTTCTATAATGTTTTACGATCATATCGTGTACGTATATAATTCTTCCTTCATTAATAATTAATTTATTACACAATATGCTATCTTCTCCTGGCCAATATTTTTTATCAAATCCTTTTAAATCAAAAAAAGTTTTCTTTTTTATAATCATATTTACAGAAGGCCAATCATCAAGTGTTACATTTTCTTTATTAATTGACTCATATCTAAGTTTTGTATTGCCATATAAAAATGATCTTAATGATGAATCTATCATTCTCGAAAAGTTACTATCATTATCTGGCAGTATTCCTGGACCTCCTAGAATAAAGTTTTCTACTTTAATTGAATTTATTTTATTTTTTGCCCTCAAAAGCCAAGTTTCATCTGCATAAGCATCATCATCTATAAATGCTAAATAGTTTCCTTCAGAATGTTTTGCTGCAAAATTTCTTTTTTCTCCAGGAGTGTAAATATTTTGTTTTAAAACCTTGATTGCAAAAAAAAAATTAGTTTTATCAAAAATAATATTATTTTCTGAAATTATTATAACTTCAAAATTTTTGAAACTTTGCTTATTTAAAGAATATAAATTTTTTTCTAAATATTTATTATATTTTAAAGCTGGTATTATTACTGAAAATTCTATTTGATGACTCATTTTATTTTCTTTTATTTACATATTTTAAAGCCCATATAGCCGCTGCAAAGTTTGGTAAATATTTTGTAAAAATAATTTGAGAAAAATAACTTACAATAGTCCAAAAAATTACAGGCTTATATTTAATTCTATGAAATTCTTTTCTTAATATTTTAAGTCCAGTTGCGCCAGAAACATTATAACCTTTTTGCTCGAATTCATTTTTTGTCCAACCTGAAAGATGTTCCATCAAATCATTTTTTTCTAAATTAGATTGTTTAAGAAAACCATTAGGAGTAAATAAAGCTATACCAACATTTGCTTTTGTTTCGATATATTCTAGGAGCTTATAGCCATCTTCTTTTTTTAAATGTTCGATAAAATCAATTGCTATTATAAAATCAAATTTACGATCCTTTAGATTGTCTTTAAGTTCATCAAAGGTTCCAAATACAAATTCATCATGTGTGTTTTTTTTTTCAGCTAATTTAATAGTTTTTTTATGTCCGTCATAACCAACTTTATAAACATCTTTATTATATCTTATCAAAGAGTCTGAGCCACATCCAATATCTAAGAGGGTATATTTTTTATTTAATTTAGATTTTTTAATTCCATCATAAATGAATGAGTTCAAAACATGAGCATTTAATTTTACTGTGCCAACTTTATAATTAGATAAAATAGAATTAAGATTTTCTTTCACAATATTATAATTTTATCAATTTTAAATGATTTCTAATAGAAAAAAATTATGAATAAAAAGAAATTATGAGAAATAAAGCAAAATTTATCAAATAAAATAAACAAAATATTTTAATTATTTATTTAAACTTTAATTGTCTTGTTTATTTCAAGTTTGACTTATATATCTTTGTTATTAATTAAAAAACTATGCAGTGTGTAATATTAGCTGGTGGCAGAGGCTCAAGAATATCAGAAGAAACTTTTGATAAACCCAAGCCATTGATAAAAATTTGTGATAAACCAATATTACTTCATATAATTGAGATTTATAAATTGTTTGGAGTAAAAGAATTTATAATATGTTTAGGCTATAAAGGTGAAAAAATTAAAGAATATTTTTTAAATTTTGATTATTACGAAAATAACTTTGAAGTAAGCTATAAATATAAAAATAAAAAATTATTATCAAATAAAACTAAAAAAGATTTTAAGATTAAGCTCATTGATACTGGTCAAGATTCAAATACTGGAGAAAGACTTAAAAGAGTTGAAAAATATATCAATAAACAAAACTTTTTCTTTACTTATGGCGATGGTGTTGGAAACATTGAAATAAATAAGTTGCTATCTTTTCATAAAAAAAATAAAAAAATTGCCACAATGACATTGTCACATCCTTCAGGAAGATGGGGGGTAGTAAATGCTGATAAGAATGGGTTAATAACTTCTTTCAAAGAAAAGGCGCCAACAAGCTCATGGGTTAATTCAGGTTTTTTTGTATTAAACAAAAAAATATTCAAATTTTTAAAAAAATTTGAGAATCCTGTGTTTGAAAAAAAACCGCTAGAAGATCTTACAAAATTAAAGGAATTAATGGGTTTTAAAAATGAAAATTTTTGGCAACCGGTGGATACTATAAGAGATAAAAATTTACTTGAAAAAATTTATAAAAAGTATGGTAGCTGGAATAATGTCAAATAATAACTTTTGGAAAAATAAAAAAGTTTTAATTACTGGCAACACTGGATTTAAAGGCAGCTGGTTAACGATCTATTTGTTAGAAAAAAAAGCTTATATAATTGGTATTTCAAAAAAAGAAAGGAAAGGATTATATTTATTTAATTATTTAAAATTAAATAAAAAAATTAAACAGTATTATTTAGATATATGTGAATATAAAAAACTAAAAAAAGTAGTAGAAAAAGAAAAACCTGATTTAATATTTCATTTAGCCGCACAACCAATTGTAAAAGAGTCATATTCAAACCCTCTTAACACTTTAAAAATTAATATAATAGGTACTTCAAATATTTTAGAAATAATTAGATACTCAAAAAAGAAAATTTCATTAATTAATATAACTACTGATAAAGTTTATAAACAAAACGGAATTAAATCTTTTAATGAGAATCATTCACTTGGTGGCAAAGATATTTATAGCTCAAGTAAAGCAAGTTCAGATATTATTACAAGCGCATATTTTGAAAGTTTTTTTAAAAAAAATAATAAAACTGGCATTGCTACAGCAAGAGCGGGGAATGTAATTGGAGGTTTTGATTGGTCAAATAATAGAATTATACCTGACGCTATTAAAGCATCATTTAGTTCATCTATTTTAAAAATAAGAATGCCAAAATCAATTAGACCTTGGCAACATGTCTTGGATGTTATTAATGGTTATGTAATTTTAGCAGAAAAATTATATAATAATCCATTAAAATATTCTGGATCTTGGAATTTTGGCCCAAATAATTCAGCTAATAAAAATGTTATAACTTTGGTAAAAACACTAAGTAAAGAATTAACAAAAAAAACAAAAGTTATTTTTAGCAAAGGAAAATTTCACGAAGAAAAGTCAATTAAACTATCAAGTAAAAAATCAAAAAAAAAATTAAATTGGAAAACGAAATTCAATTTTAAAAAAAGTATTAAGCTTACTGCAGAAATTTATAATTTGTATTACAAAAAAAAGCTAAACTATAATCATTTTGTAAAACAAACTAAACTTTTATAAAAAAAGGTTTTTTTGAATTAATTTCTATTTATCTTTTGTTATAGTTTGTATAATTAATTTGCTGGCTTGTTTGTAGCCCTCAGGGTTGTAATGGCCTCCTTTTCTAAATGGAAACAAACTTCTGTAGTCATCATGATATGCAAATAATTCATCATCAAGATCAATATAATTTATATTATTCTTTTCTAGCATAGTAATAATTTTACCTTTATCTCTGTAAATATTTTGATCATACTGAATATTATTTAATTCTTTTAACTCATATCTCCAAAATTCTGGCAGGTATATGAAGTAAAAGTTAATTCCATTTTTATCAGATATTTTCTTTGTGGCTAAAACTGCGTCTCTAACCATATTTATTTCAGTTTGTCCCCAAAATACATTTCGAACTTTAGATATTTTTTTTTCTTTTTTAGATTTTTCATTTGAAATTTTGTTTTGAGCTTTGTTTTGGGGAAATAAACTTTTAATCTTAGATAATGATTTTTTAAGTTTATTTATTCCTTTGCTTGTAAGTTTTCTTGTGGATCTTAACTGTATTACTTGGAAAATATTAACTTTGTATTTTAAAATTGCTTTATTAAATTTTTCACTATATAAATTTTTAATCAAATAATCTATTTCGGTTTGCCTTTTCATTAAGTTTTGATTGTAAATAAAATTATTGTTTTGATATTTGCTAAGGAATTTATTTTTACTTTCGAGTGATGTATCAAGAATATCATTCCCCTCATAATAAAACCATAAAATATTTTTTGGTTTAAAATTATTTAAATATTCGGCAACTTGAGCCAAGTGATGCAAAGACCCTGTACCTCTATATCCTAGGTTTACTATCTCATTATTTCCATATCTAGATCTAAAAATTCCTGCAAAAGTCTCATTTTCTTTAACACATTCTCCATGTAAAAAACTATCTCCTATCATAAAGAATTGTGGATATTTATTATCCCAAACTAAATCTGGATTATTGAAACCATATCTATCGCTTTTATACTCTTTCCAAAAACCTAATTCATTACAATGTACTGTGATTACATTTGAAATTCCTCCTAAAGGATATAAAATTTCTGAAAACTCTTTATAATTTAAAGTATCATTTGGATGAGTAGATGAAAAAATTTCACTTCTTTTTTTTTTTTCATCTATCAAATATTTTAGTCTTTTTCTATTATCATATTTTTTATTATTTTTTAAAAAAGCATCATACCTATTAGTAAAATGACTTTGTTTTTTAATTATTTGTAAATTTGTATAGCTTAAAGCTAGTTCAAATAAAAAAGAAGTATTAGAATTAATATAGAAGAAAATAGTAATCTTTTTTGCAAACTCATAATTTAAAATTTTATCTGATGGAGTAATATTTTGTAAGGTTTTTAGTAGTTTCATATCTAATGGTTTAGTTAAATATAACAAAAAATTTTTCAGTGCATAAATCAAGCCAATTGAGCTATTAGTACTGGTCAGCTACATGCGTTACCGCACTTCCACACCCAGCCTATCAACGTGGTGGTCTACCACGGCTCTATAGGAAGAACTAGTTTTGAGGTGAGTTTCCCGCTTAGATGCTTTCAGCAGTTATCTCGTCCGTACTTAGCTACCCGGCACTGCAGCTGGCGCTACAACCGGTCCACCAGTGGTACGTCCATCCCGGTCCTCTCGTACTAGGGACAGCTCCTCTCAATTCTTCTACACGCATAGCAGATAGGGACCGAACTGTCTCACGACGTTCTGAACCCAGCTCACGTACCACTTTAATTGGCGAACAGCCAAACCCTTGGGACCTGCTCCAGCCCCAGGATGTGATGAGCCGACATCGAGGTGCCAAACACTGCCGTCGATATGAGCTCTTGGGCAGTATCAGCCTGTTATCCCCGGCGTACCTTTTATCCGTTGAGCGATGGCCCTTCCACTCAGAACCACCGGATCACTATGACCGTCTTTCGACTCTGCTCGACTTGTCAGTCTCACAGTCAGGCAAGCTTATGCCATTGCACTCCACGAACGATTTCTGACCGTTCTGAGCTTACCTTCGCACGCCTCCGTTACTATTTGGGAGGCGACCGCCCCAGTCAAACTACCCACCATACAGTGTCTTGATGCCGGATAACGGCAATCAGTTAGATGTCAAGAAAAACAAAAGAGGTATTTCACTGTTGACTCCACGAAAACTGACGTCTTCGCTTCAATGTCTCCCTCCTATGCTAAATATGTTTTTCCTAACACCAATGTAAAGTTGCAGTAAAGGTGCACGGGGTCTTTCCGTCTAACTACGCGAACTCCGCATCTTCACGGAGAATTCAATTTCACTGAGTTGATGTTGGAGACAGCGGAGAAATCGTTACGCCATTCATGCAGGTCGGAACTTACCCGACAAGGAATTTCGCTACCTTAGGACCGTTATAGTTACGGCCGCCGTTTACTGGGGCTTCAGAAATGAGCTTGCACCCATCGCATTAACCTTCCAGCACCGGGCAGGCGTCAGACCCTATACATCCACTTACGTGTTAGCAGAGCCCTGTGTTTTTGATAAACAGTCGCTTCTCCCTGGCTTGTGCCACCTTCTAAAGGTTGCCCTAAAAAAGGTCTTCTTTATTCCGAAGTTACAGAAGCATTTTGCCGAGTTCCTTCAACATCATTCTCTCAAGCGCCTAAATATACTCTATTAATCCACCTGTGTCGGTTTAGGGTACGGTCTAATGATGGAGCTATTTCCTGGGACCCTTTCGCGGCAAGTTCAATCCATTAAGAACTCACAACTTACAGAATCCGTCACTACCATCTGGTTAAGGAATATTAACCTTATTTCCATCGACTACGGCTTTCGCCCTCGCCTTAGGGGCCGACTAACTCTGCGCGGATTAACCTTGCGCAGAAACCCTTGGATTTTCGGCGAAGAAGTTTTTCACTTCTTTTATCGTTACTCATGTCAGCATTCGCACTTCTGATACCTCCAGGATCCCTCACGGGTATCCCTTTACAGGCTTACAGAACGTTCCGCTACCGCTTATAAAACTCGAAAGTTTTATAAACCCACAGATTCGGTATGTGATTTTAGCCCCGTTACATCTTCGGCGCAGAAACTCTATTAGACCGGTGAGCTGTTACGCTATCTTTAAAGGATGGCTGCTTCTAAGCCAACCTCCCGGCTGTTAAGGAATTTCCACATCCTTTCACACTTAATCACAATTTTGGGACCTTATCTGGTGGTCTGGGCTCTTTCCCTCTCGACCATGGACCTTAGCACCCACAGTCTGTCTGTTGAAGAACTACGTTCAGCATTCGGAGTTTTATTAGGTTTGGTAAGAATCTCTTCCCCCTAGCCCATTTAGTGCTCTACCTCTAAACGCATATTTATTCAACGCACTACCTAAATAGTTTTCGCGGAAAACCAGCTATCTACGAATTTGGTTGGCCTTTCACCCCTTACCACAAGTCATCCAAAGACTTTTCAACGTCAACTGGTTCGGTCCTCCAGCAAGTGTTACCTTGCATTCAACCTGCTCATGGTAAGCTCATTCGTTTTCGGGTCTAATTCATAAAACTATTCGCCCTATTAAGACTTGCTTTCGCTGCGCCTACACCTAGATGGCTTAAGCTTGCTTTATAAATTAAGTCACTGACCCATTATACAAAAGGTACGCCGTCACTCTAAAAAGAGCTTCGACTGATTGTAGGCATGCGGTTTCAGGTTCTATTTCACTCCCCTAATAGGGGTTCTTTTCACCTTTCCCTCACGGTACTAGTTCACTATCGGTCACTGAAGAGTATTTAGGCTTAGAGGGTGGTCCCCCTATATTCGAGCAAGATTTCACGTGTCCCGCTTTACTCAAGAAATTTGTTAAACATTACTTATACGGGACTATCACCCTCTGTGGTTAGCTTTTCCAAACTATTCAAATTTTTTTAACAAATCTACTGGCCTGTTCCGCTTTCGCTCGCCACTACTTACGGAATCTCAATTGATTTCTTTTCCTCCGGTTACTTAGATGTTTCAGTTCTCCGGGTTATCTCTTTAAACCTATGAATTCAGTTTAAAGTACCACATAAAGTGGTGGGTTTCCCCATTCGGAAATTTACGGATCAAAACTTGCATACAGCTCCCCGTAACTTATCGCAGTATACCACGTCCTTCTTCGGCTTTCAGTGCCAAGGCATCCGCCACACGCCCTTAAACGCTTGATTTATGCACAGAAAAAAATTCTGTGTTGAATCAAATTTTGTTGGAATGTTCATCTATTCGAACATTCATTGATTGTTCATCTATTCGAACAATCGGATATAGATATTGATAATATTAAATATTCACAAAAAAAATAACTAAGTGTTTCTTGGTGGAGGATAGCGGGATCGAACCGCTGACCTCCTGAATGCAAATCAGGCGCTCTCCCAGCTGAGCTAATCCCCCAGTATTATTTTGGTGGGCCGAGAAAGACTCGAACTTTCGACCCCACCCTTATCAAGGGTGTGCTCTAACCAACTGAGCTACCGGCCCTTATGCAGAAAAGAGAAACACTTCTTTAAGAAGAGAAATGAGGACGGTCAACATTATCCTGTTATATTATTTAGACTAAGAAAAAATTCTTAATCATCCTTAGAAAGGAGGTAATCCAGCCGCAGGTTCCCCTACGGCTACCTTGTTACGACTTCACCCCAGTCGCTGACTATACCGTAGTCAAGGGTTTTAAACCTTGCCTTAAGGTAGAACCAACTCCCATGGTGTGACGGGCGGTGTGTACAAGACCCGGGAACGTATTCACCGCGGCGCGCTGATCCGCGATTACTAGTAATTCCAGCTTCATGTACTCGAGTTGCAGAGTACAATCCGAACTGAGGCATCTTTTTAGGATTTGCTTGATGTCGCCATCTCGCTTCCTATTGTAAATGCCATTGTAGCACGTGTGTAGCCCAACACGTAAGGGCCATGAGGACTTGACGTCATCCCCACCTTCCTCCAGCTTATCACTGGCAGTTCTTTCAGAGTGCCCAACTAAATGATGGCAACTAAAAGTGAGGGTTGCGCTCGTTGCGGGACTTAACCCAACATCTCACGACACGAGCTGACGACAGCCATGCAGCACCTGTGTTTCGTCCGGCCGAACCGAAAACTCTAATCTCTTAGAGTCGCGACGAACATGTCAAGTGTTGGTAAGGTTCTGCGCGTATCTTCGAATTAAACCACATGCTCCACTACTTGTGCGGGTCCCCGTCAATTCATTTGAGTTTTAACCTTGCGGTCGTACTCCCCAGGCGGTGTGTTTAATGCTTTCGCTGCGACACTGAAAATAAATTTCCAACGTCTAACACACATCGTTTACGGCATGGACTACGAGGGTATCTAATCCTCTTCGCTACCCATGCTTTCGTTCCTCAGCGTCAGTAATGATCCAGAAAGCTGCCTTCGCAATTGGTATTCTTTCTAATATCTACGAATTTCACCTCTACACTAGAAATTCTGCTTTCCTCTATCATACTCTAGCTAAAAAGTTTTGATGGCAGTTCCAGAGTTAAGCTCTGGGATTTCACCACCAACTTTTTTAACCACCTACGAACTCTTTAAGCCCAGTAATTCCGAACTACGCTAGGTCCCTTCGTATTACCGCGGCTGCTGGCACGAAGTTAGCCGGACCTTCTTATTCGGGTACAGTCATTTTCTTCCCCGACGAAAGAGCTTTACAACCCAAGGGCCTTCTTCACTCACGCGGCATCGCTGCATCAGAGTTTCCTCCATTGTGCAATATTCCCTACTGCTGCCTCCCGTAGGAGTTTGGGCCGTGTCTCAGTCCCAATGTGGCTGATCATCCTCTCAGATCAGCTATTGATCAAAGTCTTGGTAGGCCATTACCCTGCCAACAAACTAATCAAGTGCGGGCTCATCCATTGGCGCATAAAGCTTTCTCTGTAAAGACTTATGAGGTATTAGCACAAGTTTCCTCGTGTTATTCCTCACCAAAGGGAAGATACCCACATGTTACTCACCCGTCTGCCACTAAGTATTGCTACTTCGTTCGACTTGCATGTATAAGGCGTGCCGCCAGCGTACGTTCTGAGCCATGATCAAACTCTCAAGTTTAAAAACGGCGCACACTAGCTTCTATATAAATACTAAGAATAATATTTATATAATGTTGAAGTGTGTACGACAAATTTTGGTAACCTTAACCGTCCACACTTCTCTTCTTAAATTTTTTACAAATTAAATAGCTAATTGAGCTATTAAGCCCAATAAATAACATTTTTTACATGTTGAGTGTGACGCTTATATTGGAAAAAATTAATAAATCAAGTTATTAGATAAATAAAAAATGTGTTAAAAACCCTTATAAATCAACAAATTTTCATTGAAAAATTTAATGTACAGAAAAAAAATTTATCAAACAATTAAACCTCTATCACATTTTATTTGGTTAGCGCTACTGATAATAATCGTTAGTTATGTAACATATTTCTACAATACTTATAAAAAAGAACAGTCAAAAAATTTTAAAGAAACATTTGATAACATATATCTGCAAAAAACTTTTGCAAAAATCACTTCGGAATTAAAACCTAGGTATATAACTTTAAACTATAAAGTAAAACAAGGAGATACTTACGAAAGTATAATAAATTCAATCGATATTTCTAAAGAAGAAAAAAAATTATTTATTAAAACTGTAAAAAAAAATAAAAATTTAAAAATTTTAAAATTAAACCAAAAAATTTACTTTAAAATTGATAAAAGAAATCTACCAAAATTAATAGAATTTAAAATAGAGATTAGTAAAAAAAAAGAATTATTATTTACAAAAAATATTGATAATAAAAGTTTTATTTCAAAAACATTTGAAAAAAATTTAGATAAAGTAATAACATTTAAAGAAGGCAAAATAACTTCAAGCCTTTATAATACTGCCTTGAAACTTAAAATTAAGCCAAGTGTAATAATAGAATTTGCAAGATTGTACGGCTTTCAAGTCGATTTTCAGAGAGATATTTGGAAAAATGATAGCTTTCAAATTATTTATGAAGAATTTAAAAATAAAGAAGGAAAAGTAATAGAAGCTGGAGAAATAATTTATGCAAATCTTAATTTACAAGAAAAAGATTTACAGCTTTATAAATTTGAATATGAAAAAAACAAAATTGATTATTTTGACGAAAATGGAAAAAGTATGAGAAAAACTTTAATGAAAACTCCGATTAATGGAGCTAGGCTTTCTTCATCTTTTGGTAAGAGAAAACATCCAATACTTGGTTTTACAAAAATGCACACTGGTACAGATTTTGCTGCACCTATGGGAACTCCAATAATGGCTTCTGGAGATGGATTGGTAGTAAGAGCAAAGTGGTGTGGTGGTGGTGGAAATTGTGTTAAAATAAAACACAATTCAGTTTATCAAACTGTTTATGCACATATGTCAAAATTTGGTAGAGGAATAAAAAGAGGAGCTAGAGTTAAACAAGGTCAAATAATTGGCTATGTTGGTTCCACAGGACTTTCAACTGGACCACATTTACACTACGAGGTAATAGAAAATGGAAAAAAAATTAATTCTCAAAAACTTAAGTTACCATCTGGAAAAATTCTTAAAGGCAATCAAAGAAAGCTTTTTGAGATAGATAAAATAAAAATTGATGTATTGAAATCTGAATTAATTTCTAAACTATAATAATATTTGAGCAAAAATTATTAGAGCTAATTCAATTATACTAACTCTGTGTTTTTAGTCTCTTTTTGATCCGTTTCACTTAGCTCGTTTACTTTTTTGGAGTCTATATTTGTTTCTTTTGATATTTCTTGAGAACTAAGTATTCTTGAGAAATGGTCTGCATGTTGCAAATAGTTTTCTGATAATATTTTATCTCCATTTGATAATGCTTCTCTGGCTAGATCGTTGTACTTAAAAACTAGTTTTGCGGCATTTTGATTATTTTTTCCAGGATTTTTTCTTTTGAATTCAGAGTTACTGCTAAATTCTCCATTATTTTTATGCCCATTGCCATTCCTGTTTCTAAAGTTTCTATCTCCACTATGCTTGTATCTATGCCTTCTATGATTATTTTTAAAATTGTTCATCTATTAATATTTGTACTTACAATACACCTAACTTTACCTGATAAATCTTTACTAAAACTATTGATATAAAATCCATTCTTTTTTAACAAAAGTAGAACTTGGTTTTTTTGATCATCACCAATTTCAATAATAAGTTTTCCACCATTCTTTAATAATTTTTTACTCTTTTTAATAACTTTTTTTATCTTACAAAAACCATCTAAACCACCTGATAATGCCAACTTTGGTTCGTGAAATTTAATATCATCATCCAATCTATTTAAACTTATACTTTTTATATATGGAGGATTAGATAGAATTAAATCATATTTATTTGATTCATATTTGTCAATATCGATATTAATAAATTCTATATTATTTTCTAAGTGATGTAATTTTGCATTACTTTTTGCAACTTTTAAAGCTTTCTTGGATACATCTAGTGCTTTGGCTCTACACTTTGGTCTT
>CACDOF010000001.1 GCA_902554315.1 uncultured Pelagibacteraceae bacterium | reverse complement strand
TACAAAATGGCCTGGACTAAAATATAAGCTTATTCTTCTATTTATTTTTTTTATTATTTTATGTTTTGATATTAATTCTTTGTTTTTCTTGCCTTTTTCCCTTTCTCTTTCTAATCTTGTTACTGAAATTGGTCCTTCTGATGAGTATTTAGCTTTTAAATTTTGAATTTTTTTTTTAATTTTTAATGGTAAATTTTTATATGCCAGATACTGAGAGGAAAATTCAGTATTGGCAACACCTTTTTTTGGAACAATCTTTGAGAGAAGCATTGTAAATTTAGGAGGTTTTTTTGTATAAATTGAATCAGTATGAAATTGCTCACCAAAACTTGGTCCTTTATCAGTTTTTTTTCTTTGTACAACTGTAATTTTTGAATATTTAGAACTTAAACCTTTCAATCTTGGATAGTCTGCAAGTTTTCCAAATTTCTTTGCAAACTTTAAATAATTTGCTGATGATAAATTTTGCTTTCTAAAATAAATCATTCCATAATTATTTAATGTCAATTTAATTTGACTTAATTGCTTTAAGTTTATTTTATTTAAATCACAATTAATTTCAGCGGCAGCATTATTTTTTTTTTGGAATTATTTTAAACATACTTCAAAAAAAAATTTGTTAATCTTTTTATTGTTTCTCTTGGATTTTGTTCAGGTATAAAATGGCCAGAATTAACTGAAAAACCTGTAACTTTTTTGTTTGAGTATTTTTGCCAAATTTTTATTGGATTAAATAACTTTTCTATTACTCCTTTTTTTTCCCATAAAACTTGTATTGGAATATTTAACTTTTTATTTCTATCTTTTTTATCGTGTTCTAAATCTATTGTGGCTGATGCTCTATAATCCTCACATGATCCATGTATCCTTTTAAATTGTTTAAAACTTTTTAAATAAGCTTCTTCAACTTTTCCAAAATCATGCTTTCCAGACCATTTATCTAAACAACTTTTCATCCATTTTCTTGGATCACTCATAATCATGCTTTCTGGAAGAAATTTAGGCTGTATTAAAAAAAACCAGTGAAAATATGCTTTCGCAAATTCTTTTTTTGTTTGGTCATACATATCTAAAGTGGGGCAAATATCTAAGACGCTCATTGCAACTATTCTTTGTCTATAATCTCTTGCCATTCTATGTGCTACTCTCCCGCCTCTATCATGTCCAGCTAAGAAAAATTTTTTAAAACCAAGTTTACTCATCATCTGTGCCATATCGCTAGCCATCTCTCTTTTAGAATAATTTATATGTTTAGCATCACCAGGTGGTGCAAAACTTGAACCATAACCTCTTAAATCTGCAGCAACTATTGTAAAATTTTTTGACAGTTCGGAAGCTGTTTTGTGCCACATTAAATGTGTTTGGGGATATCCGTGTAGTAGTAATAATGGAGAACCCTTTCCTCCAATTCTACAAAAAATTTTTCCTCTTTTAATTTTAATAAATTTTTTTTTAAAACCTTTAAACATAAAAATATTTTAGCATTTTAAGTTTTTATAAGCATCAACAAAAGGTTGTAAATAGCGGATAATTTGATGTTAATATCGTAGATATTTAATTTGAATTTTTAATTACTCTCTGTATAAGTTCGGATTTGTGAGAATTGAAGAAGATCTTAAATTAGACTACTCTGATGTACTTTTTAGACCTAAAAGAAGTACCCTTCAAAGCCGTAAAGATGTAAATCTTAAAAGAACCTATAAATTTAAATATAGCAATAACGAATGGTCAGGTATTCCAATAATGGCTGCCAATATGGACGGTGTTGGTGAACTTGGGATAGCAGAAAAATTATCTGAGTATGGAATGATCACATGCTTAACTAAACAACATGATGTTAAAAAATTAAAGCAATATAAAAAAATTAAATCCATTTATCCAAATATTGCAGTAAGTATTGGAACTAAAAAAGAAGACTTTGAAAACTTAGTTAAAGTTTTAAAAGAGTTTGGGTTTATAAAATTTATTTGCATAGATGTTGCTAATGGATATACGGAATACTTTAGTAAATTTATAAAATCAGTAAGAGATAAATATCCAACTAAAACAATAATAGCTGGCAATGTAGTTACTGCTGATATGACGCAAGAATTAATTCTTTCTGGAGCCGATATTGTAAAAGTAGGAATTGGTCCTGGAAGTGTTTGTACAACAAGAATACAAACAGGCGTAGGTTACCCGCAGTTAAGCGCAGTAATGGAATGTGCCGATGCAGCTCATGGATTAGGCGCTCATATGATTGCTGATGGAGGTTGTACTTGTCCTGGCGATGTTTCAAAAGGATTTGGTGGAGGTGCAGATTTTGTTATGCTTGGTGGGATGTTTGCAGGCCATGACGAAGGTAAAGGTAAAATTGTAAAATCAAATGGCTCTAAGTACATAGAATTTTATGGCTCTAGTTCTGAAACAGCTAATAAAAAACATTATGGTGGTCTTTCAGATTATAGAAGTAGTGAGGGAAGAACTGTTAGAGTTAAATATAGAGGAAAAATAAAAGATACAATTCAAGACATTCTTGGTGGTATTAGAAGTAGCTGTACATATGTAGGGGCTCCTTCTTTAAAACAATTAAGTAAATGCACAACATTTGTAAGAGTAACCAAACAATTTAACGATACTTTTGCTAAATAAGCTAATCTCTGTAATTTTTTTGATTTAAAGGTTTTTCTAAAATTTCAACAGAATATTTTTTCTTTTCAACTTCAATATATATATTTTTATCTTTTAAAGTTTCAATTGAATTGCCTGAATTTACATATCCAAAAGATAAGTTTTTATCATAACAAAATGAATAATTTCCAGATGTGGTTCTGCCAATTATTTTATCTTCTAAATAAATTGGTTCCTCATGTAACAATAGAGGTTCGCCAGGCTTACTATCTTTAAAAGTAAACATTGCCATTGTCTTTTCTAATTTTTTATCTTTAATTTTTAATAAAGCATCTTTACCAATAAAATTAACGTTTTTTTTGTAACTAATTGCGAATCTTAAGCCTGCTTGATACTGATTTTCTTCAGGTGAAATATCATGACCCCAGTGAACAAATCCACTTTCCATTCTCATAATATCCATGGCATGCATGCCGCAGTGAGATAGACCAAAATCTTTACCCCCATCAACTAAAATTTTATATAATTCTAATGAATTTTTACTATCAACATATAATTCAAAACCTAGTTCACCCACATACGATATTCTTTGAGCCCAAACTTTTAAATCTTTAATATTTATGTATTTTGCGTTTCCAAATTTAAAATTTTCAGATGTAAAGTCGTCATTGCTAATTTTTTGAATCATTTCTCTGCTTTTGGGTCCAAATAGACCTAGACAACATATTTCTTCAGTAACATCTTCAAAACTTACATCTTTAGAAAGATATTTTAAAATATGAAACTTATCATGTTCTCTGGTTGCCGCAGAACTTACTATTCTAAATTGATTTTTATCCATACAGACAACAGTTAAATCTGTTTCAATTCCTCCATCTTCATTTAGCATATGAGTATATGTAGATTTTCCTATCTCATTTTTAATATTTGCGGTACAGATTCTCTGTAATTCGCTATGAGTTTTTTCTCCTTTAAGATCAAACTTAGAGAAAGTTGAAAAATCAAACAATCCTACATTTTTTCTAGCATTTAACGTTTCATATTTTGCTGATGGATACCAGTTCTGATAATTAAAACTATATTTATACTTCGGTTCATCTCCATTTAAAGAATACCACATAGGTCTTTCAAATCCTCCAGAAGCACCAAAGCATGCTCCAGCTTTTTTTAATTCATCATGATAAGGTAGTAATTTTTGATTTCTTGATGTTTTGTGTTGTTTGTATGGCCAATGCATTCCATATAAATCGCCTAATGTTTCAGTTACTCTGTCCATAATAAATTTTTTAGAAGAATGAAATTTTTGAAATCTTTTTATATCAAGAGAAAAAAGATCTTCATTCATATGTCCATTGATCATCCACTCGGCTGTTACCCTTCCTGCCCCACCTGAGCTAGCAATTCCAATACTATTAAATCCACAACACGTAAAAAGATTTTTTACCTCTGGAGTTTCTCCAAGAAGATATTGGGTATCTGGAGTAAATGACTCAGGTCCTGAAAAAAATTTTCTAATTCCAGCTTTTTCTAAAATTGGAAGTCTGTGAAATGATTTCATTAAGTAAGGCTCAAAGTGATCAAAATCTTCTGGTAATTCTCCAAAAGAAAAATCATTTGGCACTATACCTTTTTCTTTAAAAGCTGGTTTTGCATTTGGTTCAAAAAATTCCAACTAACATTTTTCCAGCATCTTCTTTTAGATATAAACAAGCATTATAATCTCTAAGTACTGGAAGATTTTTAGAAAGCTCTTTAATCGGTTCTGTGATTACATAAAAATGTTCATTTGGATACAAAGGAACGCTTACATTTATTTCTTCACCTATTTGTCTTGACCACATTCCTGTAGCTAAAACCACATATTCACAATCAATATTACCTTTTTCTGTACCTACGCCAGATATTCTACCATTTTTAATTAAAATTTTTTTCACTGGTGTTTTTTCAAAAATTTTAGCACCTTCCTTTTTTGCTGCCTTAGATAAAACATTAGTAACACCAATTGGGTCAGCCTGACCGTCATTGGGCATAAAAACACTGCCAATTAAATCATCAATATGAACACCGGGATAAATATCTTTTGTTTGTTTTTTATCTAGAACTTGGACTTCAACATCTGATAATTGAGCTGTAGTTGCTTGCCTTAAAAGTTCTTGCATTCTTTCTTTGGTAGATGCTACTGTTACAGCACCATTTTGTTTTAATCCAATTGATTGACCTGTGCTTTTTTCTAAATTTTTATATAAATCTAATGAGTACTTTCTAAGTTTTGTTATTGTTGAAGTTGCTCCAAGCTGACCAAGTAATCCAGCTGCGTGCCATGTAGTTCCAGATGTAAGCTGGTCTCTTTCAAGTAAGACAACATCTTTCCATCCATATTTTGCTAAGTGATATGCGCAAGATGTTCCGGCAACACCTCCGCCTATTATTACGACTTTTGTACTTTTAGGTAATTCTTTATTCATTGAATTATAAATATATTGTCAAAGACAAAATATTTATACTTAAAAACACACTATGTGGTCAATATTTATAGGACGTTTAATTCCAAATTTTTCTTCGACTTCATGCTGGTGTATGTGATGAGAATGTACAAATACAGGTATTAAAAGATTACTACTAGTTTTTAAAGTATAAATAAAATTTGTACCTCTGAATTTTCTATCAACAACTTCTAATTTCAGATTGCTTTGATCGTCATGTTCTAAATCTTCTGGTTGCAACAATAATTTCACATCTGTGCCTTTTTTATAATGTTTTACAAAATTCCCTTTAATAGTTCCTAAATCTTTATTTTCTAAACTATTTTCTCCAGTAATTTTTGCGGGAATTAAAATTCCTCTATTAAGGAAATTTACAACCTCAATTGAGTTTGGAAAGTGATAAACATTATATGGATCATCAAATTGTTTAAGCTGTTTATTTAAAATTATTCCACATTTGTTTCCTAAATAAAAAGCTTCATATGAATCGTGTGTAACAATTATAGTTGATATTTTTAAATCTTTTAAAAGTTGTTTAAGCTGGACTTGTATCTCTTCTTTAAAACTTTGATCAACATTTGATAAAGGTTCATCTAAAAGTAGAAGATCTGGTTGAGAAACTAAAGATCTTGCAAGAGATACTCTTTGCGCTTCTCCTGCGCTAATTTGATGTGGGTAGTGATCTAATATTTTTCCAATATTTAGCAACTTTATAATTTTATTAACATTTATTTTTTTCTTTTTGGTTTGAGTTTTCCTTTCTCTACCTAAATCAATATTTTCTTTAACTGTGTAATGAGGAAATAAACAATTTTCTTGAAATGATAATGATATATTTCGATCTTCTGGTTCTATATTTATTTTATTTGATGAAAGAACTTTCCCTTTAAGTTTTATTTGACCAGACTCAATTTTTTCTAAACCGGCAATAGATCTAAGAATTGTCGTTTTTCCAATTCCAGAAGGTCCTAAAAGACAAACAATATCACCTTCTTTCTCTATTGAGAAAGATACATTGTTTACTTTATTTATGCCACCAACCTTAAATGTAGCATTTGTAATTTCAAAAAAATTTTTATTCATCATTATCTCTTAAAATATATTTAGATGTAATTAAAATAAAGAAACTTGCAATAATTATCAAACATAATGATGGAACGGCGGCAGCTTCCAATAAATCCTCTGATGCAGAAATATAAGCTGTAGTTGCGAAAGTTTCAAAATTAAAAGGTCTCATAATTAGAGTAATTGGGAGTTCTCTAATTATTTCTAATGAAATCAGTATAATAACGAATAAAAGTGAATTCCTTAAGTAAGGAATATGAATATTAAAAAAAGTTTTTCTCTTAGAATATCCAAGAAGATAGGCACTTTCATCAACAGCGATATTCATTTTTTCATAACCTGATTTTATTCCATTAAAGGCTAGAGAATAAAATCTTATAAAATAAACTACAACTAAGCCCAAAACTGAGCCAATAAATAATTTTTTTATTGATAAAAATCCTAATGTTTTAATTATATTTTCATCAAACCAAGCAATAAAAGTTATAAAAGCTATTGCAAGTATAACACCTGGTATTGCATAACCAGAAATTGATAATGTGGATAATATGTTTAAAATTTTTTTGTTTGAAACTCTATTTCCATAATTAGAAATTAATGCAAAAATTATTAAAACTAAACTTGATAAAGAAACCAAATATAATGTATTTAACAAAAGATCGATTATTTGGAAATTGATCAAATTTTCAGGAAATTTAATTGTCCAATATAACATTTGACTTAGAGGAAATAAAAAACTTAAAAAAAATAAAACAAAACAAAATGTAAAAGCTAAAAAAGATTTTCCTCCATAAAGTTTAATTTTTTCTTTTTTTTTAAATCCACTTTTTGATTCCAAATGGTACTTTGCTTTTTTTCTGGATAAGTTTTCAGTTAAAAATAATATGAAAATAAACAACAAAAGAAAAAAAGATATTCGATTTGCGAATGCTAAGTCATCAAAAGATATCCATGCATTATAAATTCCAGTTGTTAAAGTGTTTACTGAAAAAAAATCTACAGCTCCAAATTCAGCTAATGTTTCCATTGCAACCAATGATAAGCTTGCAACTATAGCAGGCCGTGCTGCAGGTAATATTATTGAGTAAAAGGATTTAAATTTTGAAAAACCAAGATTTTTACCTAGTTCTATTAAACTTTGAGATTGATATAAAAATGATGATCTGGCAAGTATATATACATAAGCATAAAGAGAAAAAGATATTGATAATATCAACCCAAACATGCCATCAAACTTTGGAATATGTTTATTATAATTTGCATCACCAAACAAAAATTTTAAAATTGTAAATGCTGTTCCATAATTTTCAAAAAAAGCGAATAAAGAATAAGCATAAATGTAAGGAGGCACTGCAAAAGATAATATTAAAGCCCATTTAAAAAAATTAGCACCAGGAAACTGATAAAAAGAAACTACATATGCTGAGCCTACTCCTAAAACAAATGTTAAAATTAAAACTCCTATTAAAAGAGTTAACGAATTAAATATATATTCGAAAAAAAATGTTTGTTTGAGAACTTCAAAGTAGTTTGTCGTATCTTCAAAAAAGCTTGCAAATACAGTGATAATGGGAATTGCTACTGTAATCGAAATCAGAAAAGAGGCCAAATACCAAAAATTAACTCTCATATATTATAATCCGCCTTATAATATAATCATGAATAAAAAAAGTGTCCATGGGAAAAGGATAAATTACACATGGACACTTTTAAATTAAGAAAATATCAAAAATTAAAAACTTTTAAGATGTGCGGAACCTCCTTAGTTTCTATTTCCGATAGTTTTCTTCTATTTACTCTTTTGTTGATTTTTTCACACTCCTCGGAACATGCAGGGCAAGCCTCAGAAGATTTATTATAATCAACATCAGAAATAAATTCTTTTTTACTTATAATCACTTATTTCCAGCCTGCAGCTGTCATTACTTCTAGTGCATCTGCTTGATATTTTCCATAACTTGCAACTTTTGTTGATAGATCTTGTTTAAAATCTAATCCCAAATTGTTTACAACTAATGGACTTGGCGAAACACCAGCAATCATTGGAAACTCAAAAGTATTATTAGTAAAATGTTCTTGAGATTCTGGTGATAATAAAAAGTCAACAAGTGCTATAGCATTTGCTTTATTAGGCGCACCTTTAACTAGAGCAGCACAACTGATATTCATGTGTGTTCCTCTTCCATCTTGATTTGGAAAAAATGCTTTAACTTTTTTAGCAGCAGCTTGTTGTTCTGCACCCTTGTTTCCAGATAGCATAAGAGCTAAATAATATGTGTTAGCTACAGCAATATCAGCTTCTCCAGCTGCGACTGCCATAATCTGAGCTCTATCATTTCCTGTAGACTCTCTAGCCATATTAGCAACAACCCCCTTTGCCCAATCAGCAGTAGCTTTTTTTCCATTATTGTCGATTAATGAAGCTACAAGAGATTTATTATAAATATTGCTTGATTTTCTAATTACTAGTCTACCTTTCCATTTTGGATCAGCTAAACCTTCATAAGACATTCCAGATAATTCAGCGCCAGTAACTCTTTCTGGTGAGTAGTAAATTATTCTTGCTCTTTTTGCTACACCAACCCAGTGAGTTGTTCTGAAGTTTTTTGGAACAGATGATTTTATTGTCGATGACACTAATCCACTTTGCGTCATACCTTTAGCTTGAAAAGCACCACATCTTCCAGCATCAGCTGTAATGTAAAGGTCAGCAGAAGAATCAGCACCTTCTTCGATCATTCTTTTTTCTAATGCACCTGATTTACCGTTAATTAAATTTACTTTAATGCCGGTAGCAGCAGTAAACTTTCCATAAAGTTCTGCGTCAGCTTTATAATGTCTTGCATTAAAAATATTCACTTCGTTTGCGATTGCAAAAGTTGATACTAACAATGAAAGAGATAAAACTAATATTGATATTTTTCTCATTTCTCTCCTATTTATTTAAAGTTAATTATATTTTTCAATATTGAAAATGATAACTATTCTCAATGATAATGATTATCAATCGCAATTATGTCGCAGTTTTATTGGGTTTTTGTGGTTACTTAAAATTTCCACTCAGAAATCTTACTATATAGGAAGTTTCTGAATGAGGTGACTCTAGCTACATTTTTAAGTGATTGAGGATAAACAAAATGAGCTTCTGTAATAGGTCCTTCGACTTTAGGTAAAACTTTAATTAGGTTTTTAGATTGAAAAACCAGATAATCCGGCAATGCGGCTAATCCAACACCACTTTCTACCGCTAACAATAAACCCATTACACTATTAACTTTCATTACAGGCTTTATTTTTTTATTATCTTTCATACCTAATTTTAATGCCCATTCAGGATTATAAACTGGAGATGGTGCCCCTTTTCCAAAAGATATAAATCTATGTTTATTTAAATCATTAACTGTTTTTGGCAATCCATGTGTTTCCAAATATTTGCTAGATCCATAAATATGATAATTAATGTCTATCAATTTTCTTTGAATATAATTTAGTTGTTTTGGTCGTCTCATAAATATTCCAATATCAGCTTGTCTAGTACTCAAATCTAATTCTTTATCATCAAAAATTAGCTCAACCTCTATTTCAGGATTCAATTTCATAAATTCTTCAATTCTTGGAGTTAACCAGTGAGTGCCAAAACTTCTAACTGTAGTTATTGTTATCTTGCCTGAAGGTTTATTTTTTTGATCTCCCAATGAAGTCTCAACTTCCTTGAGTTTTCCAATAACTTCATGTGCTGTCTTATATACATATTCACCATTCTCAGTTAAGGTTAAACCTCTAGCATGTCTTTCAAATAATTTTACTTTCAAATCATCTTCTAAGGATTGTATTTGTCTACTTATAGCAGATTGGCTAAGATTAAGTATAACTGTTGCGCTTGTAAAGCTGCCTGCTTCTGCTACTGCATGAAATATTTTTAATTTATCCCAATCCATTACTTATTAACATCCACTAAAATTCTGTTATTCAATTTACCTTTTAACATTTCTGGAAAAGTATTTATTAACTCTTCTAAACCAATTGTCTTAACTGATTTTTCTAAAATACTGAAATCAACTAAATTTGAAATTTCACCCCAGACAAATTCTTTTCTTTTATTACTAACATTGATTGAATCTACTCCCCAAAGTTTAACTGCTCTTAAAAAAAATGGAACAACGGATGTATTTAATTTATTGCCGCTAGCATTCCCACATACTGCTATGATACCTTTAAGTTTTGTTTGTGATATAGCGTTAGCCAAAATGTTGCCTCCGACTGTATCAACAACGCCATCCCACAATCCTTTTCCAATTAACTTTGCTTCACCTTCAAATTCTTTACGATCTACAACGTTTTTAGCGCCTAATTCTTTTAGATAATCAGACTTATCCATTTTTCCTGTTAAAGCAGTTACATTGCATCCCATCTTGGAAAGAACCATAACAGCTACCTGACCAACTGCTCCTGTTGATCCTGTTACCAGTACATCGTTTACTTTACTTTGCATTAAAAGTTCTTCTTTGGCTTTTACTGCAAATGCACAAAGTAAAGCTGTAAATCCAGCTGTACCTATCATCATTGCTTGTTTGCTTGTAATATTTTGTGGTCTTTTAATTAGAAATTCTTTTTTTACTTTTGCATATTGTGAAAATCCTCCGTGAAACAATTCTCCTACTCTACATCCTGTGAGAATTACTTCATCCCCTTCTTTGAATTCATCAGAATCGCTTTTTGCTACAGTACCTGAAAAATCTATACCTGGTATTCTTGGGAAATCTTTTACAAGTTTTGCACCATCTTTTAAAATTAAAGCATCTTTAAAATTAAGGTCTGAATAATCAACTTTAACCAAGACATCTCCATCTTTAATAAAATCAAAATTCAAATCTTTAACTTCTCTAGAAAAATTTTCACCCTCTTGGTTTATAACCAAAGCTTTGAAAGTTTCCGACATGATTTACTTTAACTCTATTTTGCGATGAATCTCAAATATCTATTTTGATAACTTAGATCTTCTTTAAATTGACCTAAATAATAATTTGTAACTGTTGTAGCTTGCTCTTTTTTAATACCTCTCATTGTCATACACTGATGAGTTGAATCTATGGTTACAGCTACTCCTTTTGCATCTAGTGAATCCATTAAAGTTGTAGCTATTTGCATAGTAAGTCTTTCTTGAGTTTGTAATCTTTTTGAAAATACCTCAACCACTCTTGCAAGTTTACTTAAGCCTACAACTCTTTCTTTTGGAATATAAGCTACATGTGCAACACCTATAATCGGCGCCATATGATGTTCGCAATGACTTTGAACAGAAATATTTTTTTGAACTACCATATCATCATAACCATCTACATCGCCAAAGGTTTTATTTAGAATTTGCACTGGATCTTCTTTGTAACCTTTAAAATATTCTTTAAAAGCTTTTGCAACTCTTTTTGGAGTTTCAAGAAGACCTTCTCTTGATGGGTCCTCGCCTATCCATTTTAAAATTTTTACAAACGCTTCTTCAGCCTCTTTATCAGATACGTTTTCTATAATTTTCTGGTTTTCGTTTTTTACTAATTTCATGAGCGTGTTTTATATATATAAATCTACATTTTTAAAATATTTATTATATTCATTAATATGTTAGATAAAGCCATTAATATGTTTAAAAAAAGAGAAAATGTCGCTGAAATAGAAGAGGGAAACTTATTATCCCCAAAATTTGATAATGATGGTTTAATTCCAGTTGTGACAACTTGTTCCACAACAAAAGAAATTTTGATGCATGGTTATATGAATGTTGAGGCATTAAAGCTTACAATTGAAACTAAAGAAGCTCATTATTGGAGCAGATCAAGAAAACAAATTTGGCACAAAGGTAAAACAAGTGGGTTTGTACAAAAAGTAAAAGAAATAAGAATCGATGATGACCAAGACTCTGTTTGGATTAGTGTCGATATCGGTGATGGAGCGAGTTGTCATGTTGGTTATAGATCTTGTTTTTATAGGTCGATACCAATGGGAAAAATTGAAAACGGTAGAAAAGTTGAAATGAAGTTTGAAGAAAAAGAGAAAAAATTTGATCCAGAAGAGGTTTACAAAGATCAACCCAATCCTACTAAAGTTTAATGAGTGAAAAGCAAAAAAATGTTCTAGGAGAAGATCTAGAAGAATGTTCAATTAATCCATTAACAGGATGGTTTAGAGATGGATGTTGTAATACAGATGTAAATGATCATGGGCTTCATACTGTTTGTGTAAAAGTTAATAATAAATTTTTAGAATGGTGCAAGGAAGCTGGAAATGATTTAATAACACCTCATCCAGAATTTGGATTTCCTGGTTTAAAAGATGGAGACAATTGGTGTGTTTGTGCAAGTTGGGTAGCAAGAGCAATTGAAGCGGGCGTTGGATGTTCTCTATACTTAAAAAAAACTCATATGAATACTCTTAAACTTGTGCCAATTGAAAAGTTAAAAGAATTTGCAATAGATCTTTCCTAATTACATATTTCCATACTTGGGACCGCCTCCACCTTCTGGGGTTACCCAATTAATATTTTGAGATGGTTCTTTAATATCACAAGTTTTACAATGAATACAATTTTGAGAATTAATAACAAATTTATCCTTTTCATTTTCTCTTTGAACTTCATAAACTCCTACAGGACAATATCTTTGCGCAGGTTCATCAAACTTTTCTAAAGTATAATTTATTGGTAAGTCTTTATCTTTTAATTGTAAGTGAACTGGTTGGTTGTCAGCATGATTAGTTCCTGTCAAATAAACGGAACTTGTTTTGTCAAAAGTTATAACATTATCTGGTTTTGGATATTCAATTTTTGGCATTTCATTTGCAGGTTTTAAAGTTTGGTGATCTGCGTGCTTATGTTTTAATGTAAATGGTAGTTTTCCTCTAAATAAAATTTGATCAATTCCAGTAAAAATTATACCTAAAATTAAACCCCAGCCAAAACTTGGTTTTACATTTCTTGCTTCAAAAAGCTCTTTATATAACCAACTTTTTTTAAATTTATCCTCATAAATTGATAAATCTTTATTTTCTTTTAAATGATCGTTAATTGTCTCTGCAGCAATCATTCCACTTTTCATCGCAGTGTGAGATCCTTTAATTTTTGGCATATTTAATGTTCCAGCATCGCATCCAACTAACAATGCTCCTGGCATGAACATTTTGGGTAAGCTTTGAAAGCCACCTTCGATTAAGGCTCTAGCGCCGTAAGAAATTCTCTTTCCACCTTCGATTAATGATTTAATAGATGGATGTGTTTTAAATCTTTGAAATTCATCAAAAGGAGATAAGTGAGGGTTTTTGTAATCTAATCCAATAACATATCCTAAAAAAACTTGTTTATTTTCTGCATGATAAACAAAACTTCCTCCATAAGTACTATTATCTAAAGGCCATCCTGCAGTATGCATTACCAATCCTTTTTGGTGGTTTTCTTCTTTTATTTCCCAAATTTCTTTAAAACCTATTCCATATTGTTGTGGATCTTTACCTTTATCTAAGTCAAATTTTTTTATTAATTGTTTTCCTAAATGACCTCTGCAACCTTCAGCAAAAACTGTAACTTTTGCATGAAGTTCTATACCTGGTTCATAACTATCTTTTTTATTACCTTCTTTATCTAAACCCATATCTTGAGTTGCAACGCCTTTTACTGATCCATTTTCATTATAAATAATTTCACTTGCAGGAAATCCAGGAAATATCTCTATACCTAAGCTTTCGGCTTGTTCAGCCAACCATCTACATAAGTTTGCAAGACTTATAATATAATTATTATGATTTTGTTGAACTTTGGGAAGCAACCATGTTGGCCAACTAATCTTTTTTGTTTTACTTAAAAATAAAAATTTTTCTTTTGTAACTTTCGTTTTAATTGGGGCATTTAATTCTTTCCAATTAGGCAATAGCTCGTCTAAAGCTCGTGTTTCAAACACGTTCCCTGATAATATATGTGCACCTATTTCAGATGCTTTTTCTAAAAGGCAGACATTAATATCTGGATTTAACTGCTTAAGTTTAATTGCAGTTGAAAGTCCTGATGGTCCGCCTCCTACGATTATCACATCGTATTCCATCACTTCTCTGGACATGGTATTTTTTTACAGTATTTGTTATTTTTGTATAGTGTTTAATTTGTTAAGTTCTTCTAGAAATTTGGGAAGTGCTTCGAATAAATCTGCTTCTAAGCCATAATCTGCAACACTAAAAATTGGTGCTTCTCCATCTTTGTTAATAGCGACAATTATTTTGCTTTCTTTCATGCCTGCTAAATGCTGAATTGCTCCTGATATTCCCACAGCGATATACAAATCTGGAACTACTACTTTTCCAGTTTGTCCTACTTGATGGTCATTAGTTATATATCCTGCGTCTACTGCTGCTCTCGATGCTCCAATTGCAGCGTTCAATTTATCTGCAATATCAGTAATTAATTTAAAATTTTCTCCATTTTGCATACCTCTCCCACCTGATATAACAATTCTTGCTGTTCCAAGCTCAGGTCTGTCAGACTTTACTTCTTCTTTTTTAATAAATTTAGTATTTGTTGTTACCTCATGTTTGTCAGCTTTTACTATTTCTGCTGTACCACCAGAAGTTTGGGCTGCTTCAAATGATGTTGGTCTAATAGTAATACATTTTTTTAAGTCTGAACTTTTTACTGTTGCAAAAGCGTTTCCAGCATAAATAGGTCTTAAAAAAGTATCTGTTGATATAACTTTAATAATATCACTTACCTGTGATGTGTCTAATAAAGCAGCAATACGAGGCATTAAATTTTTACCAAAAGTATTTGCGGAGCATACTATATGAGAATAATTTTCAGCATGTTTTAATACAACTGGGGTAAAACTTTCAGCTATATAATTTTCGTAAATTTCATTATCTACTTGTATTACTTTTTTAACATTTGGAACTAACGATAATGATTTTGCAACGTCGTCTGCATTATGTCCAATTAATAAAACATGCAAATCTTCATCGATTTGAGATGCGGCTGTAATTGCATTTAAAGTAAATGATTTAATTTCTTTATTGTTATGTTCTGCAATTAATAATACTGACATTTTATATTACCTTCGCCTCGTTTTTTAATTTTTGAACTAATTCTTCAACACTTGAAACTTTTATTCCCGCTTTTCTTTTGGGAGGCTCTTCAACTTTAAGCTGCTCAATTCTTGGTTTTACATCAACTCCTAAGTCAGATACATTTATCTCTTCTATAGGTTTCTTTTTTGCTTTCATAATATTTGGCAAAGAGGCATATCTTGGTTCGTTTAATCTTAAATCACAAGTCACAATAGCAGGAGTTTTAACTTCAATTGTTTCTAAACCTTCATCTACTTCTCTTGTTACTTCAAGATATTGATCTTTAACTTCAATTTTTGATGCAAATGTTGCTTGAGGCCAATTTAGTAGTGCTGCAAGCATCTGACCAGTTTGATTACAATCATCATCTATAGCTTGTTTACCCATAAATACTAAATCTGGTTTTTCTTTATCAACTACTTTTTGTAAAATTTTTGATACCGCTAATGGTTCAATTATGCCATCTACTTTAACATGAATTCCTCTATCTGCTCCAACTGCTAGAGCTTTTCTCACCGTTTCTTGAGCTTTTTCTTCACCTACAGTTATGGCTACTATTTCATTTGCCTTACCAGACTCTTTAATCTTTACAGCTTCTTCGATGGCATTATCATCAGGAGGATTTGTTGACATTTTTACGTTGTCAGTAACAACGCCTGTGCCATCTTCTTTAACTCTAATTTGAACGTTGTAATCAATGACTCTTTTAACTGCGACTAATATTTTCATTATGCTCTTAATAATTTATTTTCTGGATCGTATGGACTTTCATCTAGAATTGTAGCCTCGTGCATTTTTCCTAAAATATCAATTTTTAATTTCTGGCCAGTTGTCGCAAGATCAGGCTTTACCATTCCTAACGCTATAGATTTGCCTAGCCTAAAGCCAAAATCTCCTCCTGTAGCTCTTCCAACTACAGTTCCATTTTCATAAATTGGATTATTACCCAAAACATCTGCATCTGTAACATTATGAATTTCTAATGTTACCAATTTATTATCAAACCCTTTTTCTCTCCATTTATTCAAAGCGTCTAGTCCTATAAATTTTCCTTTATTAGGATGAATAAACCTATCTAAGCCACTTTCGTAAGGTGAGTACTCTATTGAAAGTTCTGTTCCAACAAGTTTATAAGACTTTTCAACTCTTAAACTATTCATTGCTCTTATTCCGTAAGGTTTCAAGCCTAAATCTTGTCCAGCATCAATTAATTTATCAAATATATGATTTTGGTATTCAATTGGGTGATGTAATTCCCAACCCAGCTCACCAACAAAATTAACTCTCATAGCATTTACTGGAGCATATCCTACATCTATCATTTTGGAACTTAGCCATTTAAAATTGTCATTAGAAAAATCATCTTTTGATACCCTTTGCATTAAATCTCTAGCTTTAGGACCTGAAACAACCAAAACACCATTGCTGTTAGTCAAATTTTCAAACTGTACAGAACCATCATTTGGCATCCATTTTAAAATCCAATCATGATCCAGTCTTTGAAAAGCACCTGCAGAAACTAAATAAAAACTATTTTCTGACTCTCTCATTATTGTAAATTCGGAGTGCACACCACCTTTTGTATTTAAAGCGTGACATAAATTAATTCTTCCAGTTTTTTTTGGTAATTTATTGGCAACCAAGTTGTCTAAAAATTCCTCAGCACCTGGTCCTTTAATCCTACATTTGGCAAATGCAGTCATATCTAATAGACCAACATTCTCTTTAACATTTTTACATTCTTTTTCTATAGCCTTAAACCAATTAGATCGTCTAAATGACCAATCATCTTTTTGTTCCATGCCATCTGTTGCAAAAAAATTTGGTCTTTCCCATCCAAATTTTTGACCAAAAACTGCCCCATGTTTTTTCATTCTATCATAACAAGGTGCTGTTCTTAAAGGTCTGGCCGCTGGTCTTTCTTCGTCTGGAAAATGAGTTATAAAAACATGGCTATAAGCTTCTTCATTTTTTTCTTTTAAATAGGATTTTGAACAATAGTCTCCATATCTTCTAGGTTCCACGCCAAGCATATCGATAGTTGGTTCTCCATCTACTATCCATTCTGCTAGTTGCCATCCTGCTCCTCCTGCAGCTGTTATTCCAAAACTATGTCCCTCATTAATCCAAAAATTTTTTAGTCCCCATGCTGGTCCTACAATTGGATTTCCATCAGGAGTATAACAAATTGCACCATTATAAACTTTTTTAACACCTACTTCTCCGAATGCTGGAACTCTATGTATCGCTCCTTCAATATGTGGGGCAAGTCGATCTAAATCTTCTTGAAAAAGTTCATATTCTGAGTCTTTTGAAGGCCCATTAACATAACAAGCTGGTGCACCATCTTCATAAGGGCCTAAAATTAATCCGCCAGCTTCTTCTCTCATGTACCATCTGCTATCGCTATCTCTTAAAACTCCCATTTCAGGTAAACCTTTTTTTTTTCTTTTTTGAATTTCTGGATGTGGTTCTGTTACTATGTATTGATGTTCTACTGGTATAACTGGTATATCCAATCCTACCATTTTTCCTGTTTGTCTTGCAAAATTACCTGAGCAAGAAATAATATGTTCACATTCTATAGAACCTTTATCAGTTTCAACAATCCATCCATCTTTGTTTTGCTTCATGTTTAATACTGTTGTGTTTCTATAAATTTCTGCCCCTCTGTTTCTTGCTCCTGTAGCAAGTGCTTGTGTTAAATCTGCAGGTTGAATATATCCATCTTCCGGGTGTTGAATTGCGCCTACTAAGTCATCAGTATAACAAAGTGGCCAAATTTCTTTTACTTGATCTGGGGTTAAAAATTTTACATCTACTCCAATTGTTTGTGCTACACCAGCGTACTGATGATATTCATCCATACGGTCTTTAGTGCTTGCTAATCTAATGTTAGATACAACGCTGAAACCAACATTTTTACCAGTTTCTTCTTCTAAAGTTTTATATAAATCGACAGCATATTTATGAAGTTGACCAACTGAATAACTCATATTGAACAAAGGCAACAATCCTGCTGCATGCCAAGTTGAACCTGAAGTTAATTCTTTTCTTTCTACAAGAACTACATCTGACCAACCTTTTTTTGCTAAATGATAAAGAGCACTAACACCAACTACCCCACCTCCAACTACTACAACTTTTGCTTTAGACTTCATCTTGCGACTTCTACTAAATTTTTATAATTAACGAAACAAAATTTTTCATAAGTTATATAGAAGATCCCATGGGCATAGGTTGAGAAACAGCCGTTGTAAGCCAACAATTTTTCAGAGGACCGTCTAATTTATATTTTTCTACCTGCCATTTAAATTTGTAATATTTTTTTTCTTTATCTAGTACCATTACTTCAAAGGTTGCTACTTCAGTAGATTCATAAACTTCTTTAACTTCATGTCCTTTATGATTTATAAGCATTGAGTAAGAGTCAGTTTTGATCATATTTATAAATCTATCAAGGGGACCTGTTACTCTTTGATTGTTTGGATGAGCAAATTCCCAAGTTTGAATTATTCCAAAATCTTTGTAAGGAGTGTCATTTTTCATTAATGCAGATAATTGCATTTTAACTACTTGAATTGCTTTTATATTAGTATTTGGCTTTAAAACATCAGCAGATGATGTCTTGCAAATTAAAAAAAATAATAAAATTATATAAAAAATAAAATTATAATTTATTTGCTGTAATTTTAACATCTTTTAAAAATTTTTTTCTTTTTTCGTCTCCAACGAATGGTACAGCAAAATATCTTCTATATACAACATCTGTTATGCCACATATGTTAAATACTCCTCTTCTAAGTCTTTTGGTTGGCATATTTAAAAAAAAAGTTCTAATAGCAAACTGTGGAGATCCATAAGTGCAAAATACTATTGCTTTTTTTCCTTTTAAATTACCAATCGGGTATCCATAATTTCCAAATAATTTTTTAAATCTAAAGGCCCATGGCGGTGCTAAAACCTTGTCAATCCAACCTTCAAGAATTGCTGGCATTCTAAAATTCCATATTGGAGCAATCAAAACAATTATATCTGTATCTTCTATTCTTTTTCGATGATCAAGAACAACATCGTCTGGCTTCCCTCCAGCAAACACTGGATCAAACTTTTCTTTATATAAATCAAGAAAATCAACTTCATTACCATTTTCTTTTACTGTTTTAATAAAGGTATCTTTTATTGCGGCATTAAATGACTTATCATCATAGTGACCATAAACAACAAAAATTTTTTTCATTAACTTCTTAAAACTGGAAATACGGGATTAGATTTTTGAAATAATCTTTGATACTCTTGTTTTATACATTTGTTAGAAACGAAATCTATATTTTGATCTTTTGCAATTTTTTCTGCCTCATCATTATGAATTCCATACTGCAACCATAAAACTTTACTTTTTTTTTTCACTGCCTCGCTTGCTATTCCTGGTGCCTCATTAGAAGGTCTAAAAACATCTACGATATCAATTTCATCTGAAATTTTATCTAAACTTCCAATAACTTTTTCACCATTGATAATCTCTCCTTCAGCAAAAGGATTAATTGGATAAACCTTATAGCCAAAATCCTGCATATACTTCATAACAACATTGGCAGGTTTTCTTTTCAAATTTTTTCTGTCCTCTCCCTTTTTTTCAGAGCTAACTCCAATCATAGCAATAGTTTTTGAATTTCTTAAAATATTTTTTATTTCATTATCGTTCATTATTTATTTTTCCATTTTGGTTTTCGTTTTTCAAAAAATGCTGAAATTCCTTCTTTTGCATCATGAGACATCATATTTAAAGTCATCATTTTACTTGTAAAATTATACGCTTCTCTTAATGGCATTTCTAATTGCTTATAAAAAGCTTGTTTTCCAATTTTAATTGTTAGATTAGATTTTGATGAAATTTTTTTTGCCATCTTTATTACTTCGCTGTTTAATTTTGTTTTTGAAAAACAATCATTAATTAATCCAATATCTTTTGCGTAATTAGCTTTAATTGGTTCGCCTGTTAAAAGCATTTTCATCATAATTTTTCGATTAACTTTTCTACTAACCGCAACCATAGGAGTGCTGCAAAACAAACCTATATTCACACCTGGTGTTGCAAATAAAGCATCTTTGGTGCTGTATGCCAGATCACAACTAGCTACCAATTGACATCCAGCTGCATAAGCCGCTCCATGAACTTTTGCAATTACTGGTTTTCTTCCTTCTACAATTTGAATCATTAATTTTGAACAAAGATTAAATAATTTTAAATGATTTGATCTATTTTTATATCCCCTTACTTCTTTCAAATTATGCCCAGCACTAAAGCCTTTTCCAGCCCCTTCGAGTATTATTACTTTTGTTTTATTGTCTTTATCTAGATTTTTAAAAGTTTTTAGCAATTCATTTAAAGTTTTAAATGATAATGAATTATAAGTTTTTGGATCATTGATAATAACTTTTTTAATACCCTCATCTATATTTTTTACAACAACATTCATAACAAATTTAATTAATTTTTATTTTAATTTTCCTTCTTCTCTCATTTTTGCTCTAATTTTTGTTGCAGAGATTTTTTGTATTTCTTCAGGTAATACTACTTCTTCAATTTTATAACCAACACCTCTACCATAACATATATTAGTTATATTTGGCACCATCATGATTTTAAATCTTCCTTCAAACTCAGGATTTAATTTATTTTCTATATTTTTTTTTACAGTTTCAAAATCAAATGGATTATCATCAACGCCTTGTACATCTCTTATTTGTATGCAGACTTGGCCAGTTTTTTTTATAATTTCTTTGAATAAAGTGTAGTGACCATCATGAAATGGTTGCCATCTACCTAACATTTGTGCAGTTGGTTTCTTATTATCCCACTGATATGACATTATTTTATCTCCTTTAATATTTTTGGTGCCCAATATTTAGCATCTTGTGAGGTTACATGAAAATTAAATTTTTCTGGCTTTATAAACATTTGATTTGTATCTTCAAATCTACCTTCTTTAATAGTATCTACCCAAATTATAAAATCAGCTGGAAATAAACTTCTTGCTTCAGGTGTAGGACAAATAAAATCTGCAACTACATAATTTCCATCATTTTTTAATTTTAAAGCATGTTCTGCCATTCTTTTTGCTTGTCTTTTTCTTCCTTCTTCAGAAAAATCCCAATCGTTTGCTGCTCTTCTTATTTCATCAGCATTTAACCTTTTTGCATTAAGAGAAGGAGCTAATTCATTAGCAAGTGTTGTTTTACCTGCGCCTGGCAATCCCATGACTAAAATTATTTTCATCAAATATCTTCTAATGGATGATGAGACATAAGTTCAAGACTATTTTGTCCCACTAAATATTGCTGTTCAAGCTTAACACCTTCTTTTCCTCCAGTTTTGCCAATATAGCTTTCAACTGTAATTGTCATATTTTTTTCAAATATTCCATCTCTTTCACCACCGTCATTGGGATACCTTATTGCAGGCCATTCATCACACATACCTATTCCATGAACCATTACTGAGTATCTATTTCCATAATATTCTTCAGGTAATTTCCAAGATTTTTCTGTGAACTCTCTGAAAGACATGCCATTTTTAATTAATCTTGAATTATGATTAATTTGCTCTAATGACATTCTGTATAATCTTTTTTGCTCCTCATTAAATTTATTTCCTTCAACAAAAGTTCTAGATATATCGGCACAATATCCGTAAGGTCCCACCATGTCGGTATCAAAAGAAACAATTTCTCCTCTTTGAATTATTTTGTTACTGCTTTCTTGCATCCATGGGTTTGTTCTTTGACCTGATGATAAAATTCTACATTCTATCCATTCTCCTCCATGTTCAATATTAGTTTTGTGTAAAATAGACCACAATTCGTCTTCTGTCATACCAGCACTTAGTTCATCGCGCATTTTGTTGACACCAATTTCAGCAACTTCAATTGCTGCCTTCATACACTTTAATTCTTCAGGAGATTTTATTACTCTAGCTTGTTCTAAAACTAATTTTGCATCAACTACTTCAATGCCAATTTTATTTAAACCTAATACTGCAGGACCATTTAATACATCAATTGCAATTTTTTTACTTTTAAAATATGAATTAGATAAATCATTTACTTCATTTACCCACTTTTCTAATTTAACTTCAACTTGGCTGCCGTTACCAAAATAGTCCCATGCTATAGAAGGTCTAATTTCATCAATTAAATTTAAATGTTCTGAAAGTTTTTCACAATTAAAGTATTCATAAAGTATTGTTGGACCATCAACTGGAATAAAACAATATCTATTTAAATTATGCATATTGTGGATACTCATATTAACAGTATCTAATGCATATCTTACATTTACAGGATCAAATAATATACAGGCTTCAAGATTATTTTTTTTCAATTCTTTTTTTACTCTATCAAGTCTATAAGATCTTAATTTATCAAAATTTATTTCATCCTCTTTTAATCTTTTTTTTGTTATAAAATTTTGATTTGGTTTGGCAAAAGGATTGATTTTTCTATTAAACTTCATTCAATCAAAGCATCTGTATGCCAACCCCAGTTTTTGGATATGTATACAGATTATAATTTGCACACAATTCTTCTCCAGCTTTAATATTTTTTATAGAGACCATAAACATATATTTTGCATCAGACTTTTCTTGCAGATTATAATACATGTTTTCTCTATTCGTATCGTTTTCGTCGAATTTTTTTGCCTTTGCACTGGTATCTATTGGATCGCCAAATTTTAAAGTAGGTAAGACATTTGATACCATTCTCATTACAGTAGGGTCATTTGAATGGTTGTAGAAACCTCCTAAAGGTGTTCGTATATATTTGTTTTCAAACTGTTCGTCTCTAATGTGAGTAACTCCAATAAATGAATTTGCTTTTATATCTTTTGTTGCAAATAATCCTAAACCTTCTATTGGAGAATTCTTAATAGTTAATCCATCTGGTAAAGGTCTATACATTATTTCCGCACTTTCTATACTATGTTAGTCGCCACCCATTTATGAAAATGGTGAGTTGGATTATCCATATCAGGGGAAAAATTTCCACCATTATATGCAATAGAATTGCGGCCAATTTGCATTCTTTGAATTATATCTACATCTTCTTTTTGAATATCTTGCCATAGTTTATGATTTTGTTTTCTTAATGTTTTGTATTTTTTAGAAACTGCAGCTTCATCGCCAACATAATAAATTTCCATATGTTCTAATGTTTTTTGATGATTTATTGGCTCTAACCAATATGCATAATAATGATCTTTATGTATTCCTAACATAACATTTGGGAACAAAGCCACATACTCAGCAACATTTTCTTTATTTTTTGGCCAATTAGGAAAACAAGGAAATTTATTCTTACCTTTAAATTTAGGATTATAAACAATAGTACCTTGTCCAGCAAAACGATTTGGCAAGCCTTGGATGTGATAATGATCTTCTATTTTTGAGTATGCGTTTAAACCTGGATGAACCCATGGTAAATGATAGCTTTCACAATAATTTTCAATTGCAAATTTCCAATTACATTTTGCTTTTAATTTAAAATATCCATAGTCACTGGCATGTTTAATCATCTTTCTATCTTTTTTTTTCCAAAATTTATCCCATCTATCACTTAAAGGTTTTATATATTTTTCAAAAGGAATCTCGTTATTACTTATGTTAATCATTATTAAATCAAGCCAGACATGCGATCTTATCTCTTTAAGATTATTTTTAGATTTTTTAAACGTTGGGCTATAATGTTTGTTCATTCCCCCTATGTGGGGTGTTGCTACTAAATCGCCATCTGAATTGTATGACCATGAATGATAAGGACACCTAATTACATTTCTTATATTACCTGGTTTGCTAACTAGTTTAAGACCTCTATGGCTACAAACATTATGAAAAACTTTAATTTTATTTTTTTTATTTCTAACTATAAGCAATGGCAATCCCAAAAGATTAAATGGTTTTACATCACCAATATTTTTTAGGGAGCTTGCCACTCCTATAACTGTCCATTTATCTTCAAAAAGTTTTTTTCTTTCAATTAATGTGTATTCTTTATTTGTATAGCACTCATTTGGTAAGCCATGTGCTTTGTTAATTGGTTTATTAACTACATCTAATTTTTTTTTTTCAATAATATTGTAAACTTCAGACATTATTTTATAACTTCATATAAACCAAGCCATGCATTTACATCTTTGCTTGCAATATAATTTGATTTAAAAAATTCAATTTCTTTCCATTTATTGTCTTTGCTTAATTGATTTATTTTCTTATCAAATCCGTATTCTTCATGGATGCCTTCGTTTATTGTAAAACAGATAAGACCATTATTTTTTGTAATTCTTATAAATTCATCTAAAGCTGGAGGTTTAACATGGCCAAATGTGAATGTACCGACGCACATAACAGCTTCAAACGAATTATCATTTTCATTAATTTTTTTGTTCAAGTCTACTTTTTCTAATTTTCTATATAAATCTTTTGGAACTAGATCTAATAATTTTTGAGAAAGATCTGCTCCGTAAAAGTTTGAAAAACCATGTTTTTTTAGTTCAACTCCCACCAAACCAGTTCCACACCCAGCATCATAAATTTTTATATCCTTATTTTTTTGATATTTTTTAAAAACTTCAGAAGTTTCTTTGGGACCTGTATAATTCCAGTCAACCATATCCTTGTCATATTTATTTCCTTCGCCCCATTCATCATAATATTTCATAACTTCTTCAGTTTTTTTTAATTTGTAAATAGGTACTTTATTTCCAACGTCTTTTTGTGCCATTAACTTCTCATCTTTTGGCCACTTGGATCATAAAGTGGTTCTTTTATTACTGAGCAATTAAATAAATCTCCATTAATCTCAACTTGAATACCTTTGTCAGATTTTATTTCATTTTGATCAATGTATGAAAAAGCAATGCTTTTATTAACAAAATGAGCAAATCCTCCAGATGTTATATATCCAATACTTTTGTCTGATTTAATTACTGCTTCATTGTTAGTGACATCAATATCGTTTGTTTGAACAATTAATGGAACAATTTTATTTGAACTTTGATCTTTTTTTGCATTTTCTTTACCAATAAAATTTTTATCCCAATTAATAAAACTATCTAAACCAGTTTCTTTTGCTGTAAAATCAGGACGATAATCTAAAGTCCACGCGCCCCAATTTTTTTCTAATCTCATTGACATTAAAGCTCGTGCACCAAAAGGTTTAATATTAAACTCTTTTCCAGCTTTGGTTAATTCTTCGTATAATTTAATTTGAAAATGCGGTGCAACATAAATTTCATATCCAAGTTCACCGGTAAAAGAAATTCTATTAATTATTGCCGGGACTCCCGCAACATACATTCTTCTAGAGTCTCTGAATTTAAATTTACTATTTGATACGTCTTCTCTTACTACTTTTTTAAGAACTTCTCTTGATTTTGGTCCTGCAATTGAAAGGCCATGAAATTCATCTGATCTATTTTTGTAATCTAAATTAAACTTTTCTAAATGACTTTCGAACCATCTTCTATGCATTTCTTGTGCTGCACCAGATCCAAAAACCATAAATTCATTTTCGTCTAAACAGGAAACGGTAAGATCTCCATAAAGCTTTCCTCTATACGAAAGCATTGGGCTTAAAGATATTCTTCCTGGTTTTGGTAGTTTGCCTGCCATTATATGGTCTAAAAATTTTCTTGCATCAGGTCCTTTAAATTCATGTTTTGAAAAATTTGCAACCTCTATAATTCCAACATTTTCTCTAACATTAATTACTTCTTTGGAAACATAATTATGCGATCTAGATCTTTTAATTGTTGGTTCTTCATATGCATCTTTTTTGTCATTAGCAAACCACAAAACATTTTCTAAACCAAAACTATCTCCCATAACAGCTCCTTTTTCTACAAAACGATCATATAAAGCTGTTGTTTTTTGCTTTCTTCCTTTTGGTAAAGTTTCATTGGGAAAAGTCATAATAAATCTTCTTTCATAATTTTCAGAAGACTTGATGGTTCCATATTGTGGTGAAGCGTATTCTCCAAATCTTGCAACATCCATTGCCCAAACGTCTATTGATGGTTCTCCATCTATTATCCACTCAGCTATACACTTTCCAACACCTCCACCTTGACAAAAACCAGCCATAACTCCTACTGCTACCCAATAATTTTTCTTTCCTGGAACGGGTCCAATTAAAGGACTTCCATCTGGTCCAAATGTAAAAGGTCCATTTACAATATTTTTAATTCCTGCCTTCTCTAGAGCTGGCATTCTTTCGAAACCAATAGCTAATCTATCCTGGATATTATCTAATTTTGGTTCTAAAAGTTCATGGCCAAAATTTAATGGTGTTCCTTCTACTTTCCAAGGAGTTGATTTTGGTTCATAAGTTCCAAGCAACATACCTTTTCCTTCTTGTCTAAAATAAATATTTCCTTCAAAATCTGTTCCTATAGGTAATCTTTGATCTCCCATTGCTTCAATCTCAGGAATAGATTCTGTTATTAAATAATGATGTTCCATTGGTTGAACTGGTAAATCTATTCCAGCAAGCTTTCCAACTTCTCTAGCCCATAAACCGCCTGCGTTAATAACTATGTCAGCTTTTATATTTCCTTTGTCAGTAAAAACATTCCAAGTTCCATCATTTTTTTGTTTGGTATCTTTAACTACTGTGTGTGTATAGAATTTACCTCCATAAACTTTTGCAGCTTTGGCAAATGCGTAGGTAACACCAGATGGATCAACTTCTCCATCAATCGGATCCCATAACGCTAAAAGATATCTTGATGGATCAATTAATGGATGTTTTTTTTTAACTTCTTCTAAAGATATAAACTCCTGGTCAAGACCCATATATCTTGCTTTTGATCTTTCTCTTTTAAGATATTCAGCCCATACTTCATTTGAAGCTAGATAAAAACCACCACTAGGTTTAAAGCCTACTGAATGTCCAGATTCCTTTTCAATTTCTTTATACAAACCAATTGTATAAGCCATCATCCTAGAAATGTTAGGATCGTTTGAAATTACATGAACATTTCCAGCTGCATGCCACGATGAGCCAGAAGTTAATTCGTTTCTTTCTAATAATATACAATCTTTCATTCCAAATTTTGAAAGATGGTAAAGAATTGAACAGCCAACTACCCCTCCACCAATTATAACTACTTTGGCATGATTTTGCATAATTAGTATTTAATTTCTTTGTTAACTTTTTTTAATGTCTTGTCAGTTCCATGATGAAAATGTTTACTCATATCTGGCATATATTTCATTGAAATAGGTTTTTTTCCAACCGCTACTGCCATTTCTCTTACATGATGAGCTTCTGCTCCACAGCAAATACCGATTAAGTTAATTTTTTCTTTCACACATTCTTTTGCAAACTCAGCCATTTCAAATCTATTACAATACAAATTGTCAAGAGCTACAGGAAATGCATTTCCACCTGGTATACAATCACAGTTATGATCTGTTTGATTTAAAAATCCAGGTTCCTCTTCAGTTGTTCTATAAGGAACAGGTAAGCCAGCAACATGACAGGAAACTTTTTTTCTTACTTCTTTTAAAAGTTTCATTGTCATTTTTGGCCCTCTATAACAATTTAAACCTACAACATCTGCTCCAATATCTTCTATTATTTTACAAGCATCTCCAGCAGTATAACCATCTCTTGTTAAATCGCCTCTTGGTATTGCATAATTTGCAACTGCTATTAATCCTTCATCTTTAATAGCTTTTAAAGCAATTTTCATTTCTTCAACCCAATTAATTGTTTCTGCTACGACAAAATCAACTCCAGCTTCTTTTGCCCATCTAATTTGTTCTTCATACATTTTTTGACATTCTTTAAATGTTGATTTGTCTTTTGGATCAAAAATATTTGTATTAGCAACATCACCACATACCATTAGATCTAAATCTTTGAATTCAGCCGCAGCATCTTTTGCAATTTTAAGAGCATTTTTTTGCATTGGCTCAAGCAAATTTTCTTTTCCTATAATTCGTAACTTTTCTCGATGACCATAGTAAGTAAAAGCTTGAACAATATCTGATCCAGCTCTAATAAACTCTCTATGTAATTGAGTAACTACATCAGGATGTTCTAAAACTACTTCTGGAACAAAAGCTCCAGCAGAAAGATAACCTCTTCTTTCCATCGCAAACAAATAACCCTCAGCAAAAATTACTGGTCCGTCATTCAATCTTGAAATTAAATCTTTTTTCATTTTTAAAATAAATTTATTTGTAAATATTAGACGAATAAAGACATTTTTCATGCAACCTACAGTTGATAGATGTTTGCAATTTCCATATCTATATGTTCTCATTGATTATTAATTAATTAATTAGGAGATAGATAATGAAATTAAAAAGAATACTTCTTTCTGCTCTTGTGGCTTTAGGTTTCACTTCCTTTAGTGGAATTGCAAATGCTGCTTGTGGGAAGATTACTATTGCCAATATGAACTGGGCTTCTGCCAACTTCATGGCTGAAGTAGACAAACAAATCCTTGAAAGAGGGTATGGTTGTGAAGTTGAACTTATTCCTGGAGCTACAATGCCTACTTTTACTTCTATGAATGAAAAAGGTGAGCCAGATGTAGCACCTGAGTTATGGGCAAATGCAGTTCAAACACCTTTGCAAAAGGCTGAAGGTGAAGGAAGATTATTTACAATTAATAAAGGACCTGTTCAAGGATTAGGAGAAGGTTGGTGGGTATTACCTCACACTTTAAAAAAGCATCCAGAACTTACTAGTGCTGAAGCAGTTTTAAAAAGACCAGACCTTTTTCCACATCCAGAAGATCCATCAAAAGGTGGATTTCATATTTGTCCTCCGGGATGGAACTGTGAACTAAGTAACAGAAACCATTTTAGAGCTTGGGGAATGGAAGAAAAAGGTTGGGCTATTGTTGAAACTGGTTCAGCTGCTGCTTTAGACGGTTCTATTGCTAAAGCTGCTGAAAGAGGAGAAAACTGGTTTGGATACTATTGGTCACCTACTTCTATTATTGGAAAGTATGACATGCAAGCTGTAGACATGGGTTCTTGGGGTGGAGATAGCAACTGGCATGACTGTATAGTTAAGCCAGAGCAAGAGTGTGCTGATCCTAAAAAAACATCATGGGTAGAGTCTGTAGTTTGGACAGTTGTAACTAAAAACTTTAAGGATAATGTTGGTGAAGAAGGTATGAACTACTTTAAAAACCGTGTTTATCCTGGTCCTGCTATGAACGGAATGTTAGTTTGGATGGGAGATAACCAAGCTGATGGAGCTGATGCGGCTATGGAATTTCTAAAAACTCAACCAGACGTTTGGGGCAAATGGGTTTCAAGTTCAGTTGCTGCTAAAATCAAAGCATCACTTTAAAACTTAAAATTTATCAAACCCGTTATTTAATTAACGGGTTTGATTTAATAGAAAAGAAGGATAATGGAATTTTTTACTAAAATACCTGTAATGGAAGCAAACGCTTTAAGAGCATTTAAAAAAGCAGTTGATTCTAGTTTTAGAAGTTTTTCAAGAGAATATGGTGAGGGTATTGAAAATTTTTTTGATCCTTTGTTATATTTTTTAGTTTGGCTAGAAAAATTACTTGTTAATTCTCCTTGGCCAATTGTTATTGCAGTTTTTGGTTTGTTAGCTTGGATTGGATCAAGAAGCATAAAACTAGTTATTGGAACTGTCGTTTGTTTTTTAATCATTGGATATTTTGGAATGTGGAAAAATTGTATGGCTACAGTTGCTATAATTTCAGTATCTACTCTAGTATGTATTTTAGTTGGAATACCAATTGGTGTAATAATGTCAAAATCAAATAGAGCTGAAAAAACTATATTACCAGTGCTAGATATGATGCAAACAATTCCAAGTTTTGTTTATTTAATTCCAATAATTATGCTTTTAGGTATTGGTAAAGTTCCAGGCTTGTTAGCAGTTTGTGTTTATGCATTGCCACCTATCATTAGATTAACTAACTTAGGAATAAGAGAGGTAGACAAAGAAACCCTTGAAGCTAGTGAAGCTTTTGGAGCAACGCCAATGCAAAAATTAAAATCAGTTCAAATACCGCTGTCGTTACCCACTATATTCGCTGGAGTTAACCAAACTATTATGATGGCTCTTGCTATGGTGGTAATTGCTTCAATGATTGGGGTTAAAGGTCTAGGGGTTCCTATATTGCAAGCTATATCTAACCAATATTTAGCCTTAGGTTTAATGAACGGTTTGGCTATTGTGGCCTTAGCAATAATATTTGATAGAGTTACACAGCAGTATGGACAAAGAATTCAAAAGCATAGAGGACAAAAAAAATAGTAGGCTGATTTTGAGCAGCGAATCTTGTAGACACTTATTGCAAAATAAATAAACATCCCTAAATGAATTTTTCATTGGAAATTGGTCCACATACCGACCTTGAAACGTTACCTCCAGTAAATGATGTTTATATCACTTTACTACCTGGAGGCGATTATAAAGAGACAGCAAAAAAAGCAGGAGATTTAGTTAAAAAAAGCTTTAATCCTGTGCCTCATTTTCCAGCTAGATCTATTAATAATGAAAAAGAATTAAAAGATTATGTTTCGATATGTAAAGATATGGGAGTTAAACAAGCTCTAGTTATAGGTGGAAGTAGAGATCCAATCGGAAAATTTGATAGCTCTTTTCAAATCCTAGAAACAGGATTTTTTGATGGCATCAAGATCGGAATTGCTGGACATCCCGATGGGAGTCCTGATATATCCGATTCAAATTTAGAAAAAGCAATGATAGATAAAAAGCCTTACGCTGATTACATAGTAACTCAATGGTTGTTAGACTCTCAGCCTATAATTGATTTTATTTCTAAACAAAGGATACCAGTTCATGTTGGAATTACTGGGCCCATGAAAATTTCAAGTTTAATCAAATTTGCAAATATTGTTGGAGCAAAAAATTCCATTAACTTTCTTAAATCTAATTTTAGTAAGGCGTTAGATTTATTAAAACCTAAAGACCCTAATGATCTAATTGGGAAAGTTAAATCGCATACTGATTATTTTCACATTTATACATTCGGCGGCTTGAAGGAAACAAACAAGTGGTTGAAGGAGAATAACTATGTCTAATGAATTTGACTATAGTAAAGTAAGACACATAACTTCAGTTGATCAATCTGATAGAAAAGTGCCTTATAATTTAAGACAAAGTGGTCCAACAAAAGTTGAAATGCTAATATCTACTAGAGTAAGAAAAAACCCTTACTGGCATCTTTCAATGAAAGCAGGTTGTTGGAGAGCAACAGTATATAATAGAGTTTACCATCCGAGAGGATATGTAAAACCTGAAGATGGCGGAGCCATGGTAGAATATGATGCAATAGTAAACCATGTTACTATGTGGAATGTTGCTTGTGAAAGACAAATAAGAGTAAAAGGTCCTGATGCGGAAAAGTTTACTGACTATGTAATTACAAGAGATGCAACTAAAATCTCACCAATGAGAGCAAGATATGTTATTCTGTGTAATGCTTATGGTGGTGTTTTAAATGATCCTATACTTTTAAGAATTTCAAAAGATGAGTTTTGGTTTAGTTTATCTGACAGTGACATAGGTTTATACCTACAAGGTGTAAATGCTGATGAAAGATTTAATGTTGAAATTGATGAAATAGATGTAAGTCCTGTACAAATTCAAGGACCAAAATCTAAGGCACTCATGCAAGACTTGTGCGGAGATCAAGTTAATTTTGATGATATGCCTTTTTATGGGTTAGCTGAAGCTAAAATAGGTGGAAGAAGTTGTGTAATATCTCAATCAGGTTTTTCAGGTGAAGCAGGCTATGAAATATATTTAAGAGAGTCTACTTTATATGCCGAAGATATGTGGAATGCGGTTCTTGATGCTGGAAAAAAACATAGTCTAATGGTTATTGCTCCAGCTCACCATAGAAGAATACAAGCTGGTATTCTTTCTTGGGGACAAGATATGGATAATCAACACAATCCTTTTCAATGTAATTTAGGTTATCAAGTTTCATTATCAGGGAAAGGAGAATGGAATAAAAAAGGTGATTATGTTGGTAAAAAAGCTTTAGAAAAAATGGGAGCTGATATTAAAGCTGGACACAAACCATATAAGTTACAATTAGTTGGAATGGAATTGGGAGGCAAACCAATTGAAGAATATGCGCCTGATTTTTGGCTAATTTCTGAAGAAGGTGGTGGAGATCCTGTTGGCTTTATAACTTCTCCTTGGTATCACCCAGAAAAAAAACAAAATATTGCAATGGGATATGTTCCTTTTGATGGAACATTAAATGCAAATGGCTTTCCCAAAGGAAAACCAGGAAGTAAATTTAAAGTTCATTTGCCTGAAAAATATTCTGAAACACCAGGTAAACCCGTTGATGCAGTAGTGGTAGATATCCCATTTAAAGAGTCATATAACGCTAACACTAGAGAAGTTGTAAAAGGATAAAAATTTTTTAGGGGGAATTTTTCCCCCTAAGTAATTTATATAATGTTTGCTCAATTTTTAGATATTTTCTTTAAGTCATTAAAGCTTGATAGAAATCTATACAAAGATCCTAAATATTTTGGAGAAGCGGGAATCTATTTTGCTGGATTAATAATGATCCTTGATGGAATAGCTGGAGCTGTTGCAGCAAACTCCGTAGTAAAAACATCAATATCAATGGCTGGCTTAACTGCCATTTTAACGTGGTTAATGTGGTCAATCTTCATTTATGTTATTGGTGTAAAAATTTTTCCAGAAAAAGATATTAAAATACCTTTTAAAAAAGTTTTAACTGCAGTTGGTTACGCACATGCCCCAGGATTATTAAGATTTTTTGCAGTTACACCTGATTTGGTATTATTGATAGTTTTTTTAACTCAATTTTGGATTTTTGCTTCATTAATTATATCAACAAAACAAATTTTAAATTTAAAATCTAATTTTAAGGCTTTTGGAATTATATTTTTATCTTTTTTAATAATAGTGTTTCTATCTTTGTCTTTTCTTATGAGTAGGATGAATTCAATTCCTTTAAGCAATATAAGCTAGATTGGAAAAATTGTTTTTGATGCTTTACAGGATTTACATAATTTAAATCCATTTAGAATTAAATTTTGAGAAACACTTTCGTCTTCATTTTTGCATTCTTCGCAAAAATTATTTAAATCTTCTAAATTTTTTTTATCAAAATTGTCAGAAAAATTATTTTTAATCATTATCTGTTAATCCTGCTCCTGCAGATTTTTGTTTAAGTTCATCAGTTTCTTCTACAAATGTATTTTCTGATAATTTATAAATTTCTGACCACTCTTCTTCATTAAATGAATTTTTATTTTCTAGGAATTGAATTTTAATTTTATCAGACTTTTCTAATATTTCACCGCTTAAATAATTAGAATAAATTGACTGGTTAAAATTGAATAAAAATTCTTTATCGTCCATTTTCAAAAAAATTCTTTTACCAATAATTTCTGATGTTCTGCTTACAAAAGGAATAAAAAGTAGTGGAAATGCCAAATTTGATATTTCTAATTCATTAAATTCTGAAATTATTGATGACTGATCAAAAAAATTAAGCCCTGAAACTATTGGACAATAATGCGTATTTGGAGAGTTTGAAATAGATATTTCTTTTATGTCTTCAAAATTGCTAATTTTATATATTCTATAATACTGATTAACATTTTTTAATCCTGGCAATCCAAACATTTCTAATAAACGAATATTTTTTCCCATTTCTTCTGCTATACCCCAAGAAAAACCTATTGCTTTGGTTGCTCTTTTTACAGTTGTTTCTATTTCGCTAAAACTTCTCATTAATTTAAAGAATTATATATCCAATTATTTTCAAATGATTTTAACTCAAGTGGCAAAGGTGCTCCTTGAAACATACAAATTCTTAACCATTTGTCAGATCTAGGATCAAACTTAATTGCACCAAAAAATGATAATTTCAATCTTAACATATCTATTGGAACAAGATTTGAGCCAATGGTGTTATCCTGTATTTCTGAATAAGGAAACTTTTCTATAATAAAAGCTCTTCTAACAACATGTCTTAAATGATTGTTTTCAATTAAAAACTTTCCAATTTTTAAACTATTTTTTTTTACAAAAATTGTCTCATAGAGCTTCTTAATATCTCTTGCAATTGCTATTGGTTGTTCTAAATCTGAACCATTGTCTTGATATCTATCTGCTAGTCTTGGTTCTTCCTTGTTTTTAGATATAAACCAAAAATTTTTATTACTTTCTTTTTTTTCAAAATCTATTTTTAAAATTTCTGAGTAATTTTTTTCAAGTATGTTTCTTAAGTCTTCTATCGTTCTATTTACAGGTATATTAAAACTCTCATTTTCGTCTGCACTCATTTTATCAACAAGAGAGCTTACAATGCTATCATATGGTTCCATCATCATTGAGACTATATATTCGATACACTCATCTTTTAAATTTTCTTCAGCCCAAACATAAATTCGATTAAATTGATAAGGTTCTCCAAGAGCAAAATCTTTTTTAAGAAATTTAATAAATATCTTTAAGTCATTAGCAAGTCCTTTGATTTTATTATTTTGAAAATCACTTTCTGTATACCAACTTGAAACATTTTTTAATGACTTAATTAGGCAATTATAAAAAACACTCAATTCTGTTTTAGATACATTTTCTATTTCTCTAATTTTTTTTAAAGCAGTTTCTCTTGCCATTATCCAGTTATTTAAAAGAATTGGATGATTTACTATAAATGGCGCCATTCCTAATCCAGTAGAATTTCCAATTCCTAAATTTCTACAAATTTTTTTGTCAAGCTCAACTGCGGTTTTTGGATATTTACTTTTTGCAATATGATTTACTTGATCAAAAGTAAACTGTCTTACTAAATAAACCAGCATCATTTCCAGTCTAAACGGTCCACGAATTTCTTCCCTATTTTTAATTCTAAATCTATCTGCTAAACCAAATTTTCCAGAACCATAAACTGCTGTGGTTCTGTATAAATATCCTACTTTTGATAATATATTTGTATCTGGCTGTTTGCCTTTCGATAAATTTTCAACAACATGATTAAACAATCTTATTGATTTATTGGCTCTAGAAAGTGTCAATTCCTTATAAGACAACCTTCCAACCTCTTGTTTTGGTACATTGTTTGCTAACCTATCTAGATCATTTTTAGATGGAATACCGTCATAAAGTGTAAAAGCTGCATCCCATTTGGTTGCAATAACTCTATCTGATCTTTCTTCATCATCTATTTTGTTTGCAAAGCAAACGAGAGAGTAAGTTCTTTTATTTTTTGTAAAAGAATATACTGCAATACCATGACCATCTTCATTTAATTGAAATAAATCTCTATTATAGTGCCATTCTTTAAATTCATTTAAAAAAGATCTCAAAAAAGATAATTTTGATTGGTGAAAAGAACCAAGTTTAGATAGTTTCATTAAATACTTTGGATCTCTAAGTTTAACTTGCATCAATTAATACCTTTATAAAAGTTATACCAATTATTTCCCAATATATCGTTTATTTCTTCTTCCTTAAAACCGAATTTTCTTAATCCAGAGTCCAAATTTTTAAAACCTCTAGCGTCTAAAAACCATTCTGGCTGTCTAGGAAATCCTGGCTTGTCTTTGCTTCCTTCTCCATATTTTTTTTCTTTAGTCCAAGTGCCATTTCTCATCCATTCAACAACACTATTTGGTTGATTAAGACATAGATCAGATCCTATTCCTAAATTTTTAATACCCATAATTTCAACAGTTCTTGCAACCATTTCACAAAAACTTTCCAACTTGCATTCAGAATTATTTTTTAAATGATGTGGGTATAAAGATAAACCTAGCATTCCCTCGTTTTCAGATAAAATTTTAAGAAGTTTTTTAGATTTATTTCTTTTTGCGCTATGCCAAAAATATGGGTTTGCATGAGTAATTGCTATTGGTTTTTGACTAATATCGATTGCATCTAAAGTACTTTTCTCTGCTGAATGAGACATGTCAATCACTATGCCTACTCTATTCATTTCTTTAATAACTTCTCTACCAAAATTTGTAACACCAGAGTCATTTTTTTCATAACATCCCGTTGCTAATAGTGATTGGTTATTGTAAGTAAGCTGCATAAATCTACAACCGTGCTCATGCACTTTCTCAACAAGTTGAATATTATCTTCTATTGGCGAACAATTTTGAAAACCAAAAAAAATTGCAGTTTTATTTTCTGATTTAGCTTTATCTATATCTTTATAATTTTTTCCTAAAAAAATTATGTCAGAATTTTCGTTTAATAATTTATCCCATTCCTTTAAGTTTTTTAAAAATTCATTATAATCCTCATGATATACAATGGTAACGTGAACTGCATTAAGTCCTGCATCTTTATTAATTTCAAATATTTCTCGAGACCAATTACAATATTGAAGATTATCAATTCGATAATTCATATATTATGACATTATAATTATAATTTTATTTGTCGACTAGTTAATATGTAAAGAATATGATAATCTAATTGTATTGTTCGTAATCATAAAATGAAAAAAAAGGTTAATCATATTGTGTCTATTGTTATGGGAAGTAAGTCAGATTATTCTACAATGAAATTCTGCGAAAAAGTGCTTAAAATACTGAAGATAAGCTATGAAACTAATATTGTATCTGCACATAGAACACCTGACAGAATGTTTAAATATGCAAAATCTTCTGAAAATAGAAATATTTCAGTAATAATTGCTGGCGCAGGAGGATCTGCACATCTACCGGGCATGATAGCATCTTTAACAAGAGTGCCTGTAATAGGTGTGCCAATTGAAAGTAAAAAACTTAAAGGCTTAGACAGTTTGCTGTCAATTGCCCAAATGCCTAAAGGCATACCAGTTGGAACAGTAGCTATTGGTAAAGATGGTGCAATTAATGCAGGATTGTTTGCTGCATCTATTATTTCAAATTTTGATAATAAAATTAAAAATAATTTAATTAAGTGGCGAACTAAGCAATCTAAATCTGTAAAAAAAAAACCAAAGTAAATGTATAGACCAACTCTGGGAATAATAGGCGGAGGTCAGCTAGGGAGTTTATTGGCTGATGCAGCTAAAAAAATAGGAATTAAAACTGTAATTCTTAGTGATGACATTAATGCTCCTGGAAAAAATTTTTCTAGCAGTTTTATTTATGGAAATTACGATGATCAAGTTATTATTGATGAATTTATAAATTCAGTGGACTTAGTAACCTATGAATTTGAAAATATTCCTTTTAGTATATTAAAAAAAATTGATGAAAAAAAAACAGTTCTTCCTAAACCAGAAGTAAATAACTTAATTCAAAACAGATTAACCGAAAAAGATTTTTTAAATAAGATTAATATACAAACTACCAAATATACATCAATAAATAATATTGATGAGTTAAAAGAAAATAAAAATTTAATTCCAGGATTGTTAAAAACAACTACATTAGGCTATGATGGAAAGGGTCAATATAAAATAAATAAATTTGAAGATTTAAATAACAATATTAATTTTAACAAAAAATATATATTAGAAAAGTTAGTTAATCTAAAAAAAGAAATATCAGTTGTTATAACAAGATTTGGTCATCAAAAATTTGAAATGTATGAACCGATAGAAAATGTACATGAAGATCAAATTTTAAAACACTCAAAAGTTCCAGCGGAGATTTCGGAAAAAATTCGTGAGAAAGCTGTAAATTGGTCCACTTTAATAGCTGAAGAGTTGGATTACATAGGGACTCTTTGTGTAGAATTTTTTATTGATAAAAATGATAATCTTTATGTGAATGAAATTGCCCCAAGAGTTCATAATTCAGGTCACTTAACTATAAACTCACATAATATTAGTCAATTTGAAAACCACATAAGAGCTGTGTGCGGTTTAGAAAAAATACAAACAAAAAAAATGTTTAATGCAAAAATGATTAACATTATTGGAGATGAAATTTCTTTTTATAGAAAAAAAATATATAAAAATAATGAATTTTTCTTTGATTATTTAAAAAAAGATATAAAAAACAAAAGAAAAATGGGTCATCTAACTATAATCAATAAATGAAATCTATAGAAAATAATTTTCATCATCCAGAAGTAAATAGTTTACTAACTGAACATTTTATAGAATTAAGATCCGTTTCTCCTGAAGGAAGTGCTCATGTTTTAGATATACCTGGTCTTAAAATTCCAAGTATAAAATTTTGGAGCTTATGGGATAATGATCAATTAATTGGTTGTGGAGCTTTAAAATTTTTAAGTGAAGAACATGGAGAATTCAAATCAATTAGAGTGGCTGATAAACATAGAAAAAAAGGAATGGGAGAAAAAATTATCTCACATTTAATTTATCAAGCAAAACAAATAGGAATAAAAAAATTAAGTATTGAAACTGGTGCAGGAGATTTTTTTTTACCCGCAAGAAAACTGTTTAAAAAATTTGGTTTTAAAACTTGTAAACCATTTGCTCATTACAAGGAAGATCCAAATTCTTGTTATTTTGATTTAGAAATTTAAACTGCTATATACCCAAACTCTAAAGCAGAATCTGTTATTGAGTGATACATAGACTCTCCAAAACTCCTAAGAACAAACAATCTTATTTTTTCTGGATTATCATCAATACAATCAATTGTTAAGGCTATTCCATTAAATGTTGAATTTATAGAATTATTTTTATCTAAGGTTTTAAAATTAAATGGACATCCTTTTTTTAATATTTCTTTAGAATTAAATCCTTCTATTTCAATTATTGCTTTTGAATGAGACAAGTCTGTTACAGCAAATTCATTATCTTTAAAAACTTCTTTAATTTTTTTAATTAAATTTTTTTTTGTTGATATCAAAAGCCAATTTTTTGGTCCATTCCATAAAATTCTAGTGTCGCTACTATTTACAACGCTTAATGGTTCATTTTTTAAATTTAATTCATCAATTTTTAATTCCTCTATTTTAATAGAAGAATTTTTATATTGAACTATTTGTACAATTAGCAAATTTTTAATTTCTGATATTTTTATTAAATTATTTTCATCTTTATTTTTATAATTTCCATAAAAACCTGGAATATGAACGTTATTAAGTGCTGATATTAACGTCATGATCTTACTCTCTTTCCTTCAGGGTCTACATAGTGTGAAGAAACTATTTCAACATGAATAGATTTATTTTTTAAAGGAGATAATGCGTAGAGCTTTTTCCCAATCATGTTTTTTCCGTCTTTTATAATTGCTAATGAAAAAGGATTATCATATTCAACACTCCAACATGACGCTGATACGTGTCCTAATTTAGGATTTGGAAGTTTTGCTTTAGGATCTTTTACTAAATACGATCCTTCAGGAATGCTTGTTTTTTTATCTAAAGGAACTACTCCAACAATTTTCTCTCTATCTGGCCTAATAAAAGCGGCTTTATCTAGTGATCTTTTTCCAATAAAATCTTTCTTTTTACTGACTAATCCCTCTAAAGAATTATCATAAGGAATTGTTCTTCCATCTAATTCTGATCCAGCAACATGTCCCATTTCAATTCTCAATGTTGATAAAGCTTCTGTGCCATATGGCTGAATATTAAATTCTTTTCCAACTTCCATTATTTTTTCCCACATAAAGTTTCCATAATCAGACTCCACATTTACCTCATAAGCAAGTTCTCCAGAAAATGAAATTCTATAAATTTTTGCATTAATTCCAAAAAAATCACCTTCTGTATATCCCATAAAAGGAAGGCTTTCATTTGAAACATCTTTATTAGTAAATAGTTTTTGCAATAATTTTCTAGAATTTGGACCTGCTATTGCTGCACCAGCCCATTGCTCAGTGGTTGAAACCACATTAACATTTAATTCTGGCCAAACTAATTGTAAATAATATTCAAGATGAGATAATACATTTGCTGCTTGAGCCGTTGTTGTTGTCATATGATAATGGTTTTCTGATATTCTGGTAGTTGTTCCATCATCCATTACAATTCCATCTTCTCTAAGCATAACTCCATATCTTGCTTTTCCAATTGGGAGCTTAAGCCATGCATTTGTATAAACTCTATTTAAAAATTCAGCCGCGTCTGGTCCTTTAATATCAATTTTTCCTAAAGTTGTTACATCGCATACACCAACATTTTGTCTTACATTTTTTGCTTCTCTTTTAGAGGCTTCAAAAAGATTTTCGTTTCCTTTTTTGTAATATCTTGGTCGCAACCAAATACCTGCGTCTACAAAAACTGCATTGTTTTTTTTATGCCATTCATGCATTGGAGATTTTCTTGTTGGTTTAGAATGTTTGCCCACTTCTCTTCCTACAATGGCTCCAATGGAAATTGGTGTGTAAGGAGGTCTAAAAGTTGTATGACCTACTTGGGGTACAACTTTATTCTCAACATCTGATACTAATTGCAATCCATTTAAATTACTTGTTTTTCCTTGATCTGTCGCCATACCAAGAGTTGTATATCTTTTTACATGTTCAATAGATCTATAACCTTCTCTTAAAGCTAGCTCTATATCAGATACTGCTACATCATTTTGAAAATCTAAAAATCTTTTATAATTTTTTCCTTTTGGAAGTGGAACACACCAAAATTTATCATGATTTGTAAATTTTTTTTCAACAACTGAAGGTACAGAAATTTTATTATCATTATTTGTTATTTTTTTTGATAGATTAAAACCACTTTCAAATGCATTCTCTAAAGTTTCCTCAAGTGTAAATATACCTTTTGCAGATCCAACTGTTGTTTCTCTTTGTTTAGATTTGTCAGGAATAAAAGCGTCTATTTCCTCGCTAAAAGTTGATTTATTTCCCGATTGAGAGGCTAAATGTATAGATGGCGTCCAAAAACCTGATACACAAATACAATCACATGCAACATTCTCTATTTCACTTAAATGTTTCTTATCGTCAGAAATTTTTGCAATATCTGCTGATTTTACCTTCTTATAGCCTTTGGCGGTTACAACTACATGAGAAATTTTAATTTTTATATTTAAACTTTTTGCTTCATTTATAATATCAGATTTAGGATCATTTCTTGTATCAAGAACCAATGGATCAATTCCGTTTTTTTTAAATTCTATCGCTGTTTCATAACCACTATCATTGTTTGTAAAAATTAATGGTTTTTTTCCAACGATAACTCCATAAACTTTGATATATTCTTTTGCAGCAGAAGAAAGCATTACTCCTGGTGTATCATTGTTTCCAAAAACTAAAGGTCTTTCTATAGAGCCTGAAGAAATTATTACTTCTTTTGCTCTTATATACCAAAGTCTCTGTTTTGGAGTATATTTTTCAGTTTTAGGCAAATGGTCACTTAATCGCTCATTCATCACCAACATATTATGATCATAATAACCAAATACTTGAGATCTATTTTTTACAATCACATTAGACATTGATTTAAGTTCAGAAATTATTTTTTTTGTCCACTCTACTCCAGTTTGATTTCCAATATTTACATCTGTAGTTAGAAGACTTCCTCCAAATCTTGGTTTATCTTCAGCTAAAATTACCTTTGCTCCATTTTTGGCAGCAGCATATGCGCTAGCTAAACCTGATGGACCTGATCCAGTAATTAAAAGATCACAATATTCATACTTGTGTTCATATCTTTCTTGATCATGTTTTATTGAAGCTTTCCCAAAACCTGCTGCTTTTCTAATTATAGGTTCGTATAATTTGTACCAAAAGCTTTTAGGCCACATAAAAGTTTTGTAATAAAAACCAGCAGGAATAAACATTCTAAAAAAGTTATTTATTGCACCAATATCAAAATTTACATTAGGCCAACAATTTACACTTTCCGCTCTAAGACCTTCAAAGAGTTCTTGTTCAGTTGCTTTTATATTAGGATCTGTTTCGTTGTTTCTAAATAATTGAACAATGGCATATGGCTCATCAACTCCTGCGCCAAAAAAACCTCTAGGTCTATGATATTTAAAGCTTCTACCAACTAAATGAACGCCATTCGCAATTAATGCTGAAGCAAGTGTATCGCCTTCGTATCCAAAATATTGTTTTCCATTAAATTTAAAAGAAATTTTTTTATCTCTATTAATAAATCCACCTTTATCTAATCTAAATTCTTGTGACATAAGTATTTTATTCTTCTGCTTTAAAGGTTTTAAATATTTCGTGAGTTAAAGTATCTCTTTCAACTTTAATCCATTGTCTGCATCCTGAAATATGCTGCCATAATTCTAGGTGCTTTCCTCTTGGACTTTTTCTAAGATAAACAAAATTATTCCACTCAGAATCGCTAATTTCTTTGTTTAATTCGGGCCTTTTTACAGTGGCGTCCCCTCCGTAAGCAAATTCATTTTGAGATCTCATTCCGCAGTGAGGACATTTTATGTATAACATTTAAGAAATCCAGGTTTTGGTTCCAAGACCTTTTTCATCAATTAAATGTCCTGTGCTAAATCTATTTAAGCTATAACCGGCATTTAACTCGTGAACTCTATCTTGCGCTATTGTATGTGCAAAAGTCCAACCAGAAGCTGGTGTAGCCTTGAAGCCTCCATAGCACCAACCACAATTTAAATATAATCCCTCAATATGTGTTTTGTCTATTATTGGAGAACCATCCATAGACATATCCATTATTCCTCCCCAAGTCCTAAGCATTTTTAATTTACTTAAAAAAGGAAACATCGCAATTCCTTCAGTAAGAACATGTTGAAGTGTTGGTAAATTGCCTCTTTGTGAATAACTATTATATCCATCTAAATCACCACCCATAACCATTTCACCTTTATCAGACTGGCTTACATAAAAATGACCAGCTCCAAAAGTTACAACATTATCTAAAATTGGTTTTATAGGTTCTGAAACGCAAGCTTGTAGTAAATGTGTTTCTATTGGTAAAGTCATATTTAATTTTTCTGCTAAAATATTTGTGCTACCTGCTACACACAAACCTATTTTTTTTGCTTTAATATCCCCCTTAGAAGTTCTAAGACCTTTAATTTTTCCATCAGAAACATCAAAACCTACAACTTCACAGTTTTGAATAATATCTACACCCATAGAGTCAGCTTGACGAGCATAACCCCATGCTACTGCATCGTGTCTTGCTGTTCCTGCGCTTGGTTGCATCAAGCCTCCAAAAATTGGAAATCTCACATTTTCTGAAAAGTCTGCCATTGGAATAAATTTTTTAACTTCTTCTCTATTTAAAAGAACTGCATCTATACCATTTAGTCTCATAGAATTTCCTCTTCTGGAATAAACATTCATTTGAGCGTCAGAATGGGCAAGATTAATAATTCCTCTTGGAGAAAACATTACATTATAATTTAGATCCTGACTCATGTTTCTCCATAAATTCATTCCAAATTCACTGAACAAACCATTTTCATCATGCATATAGTTTGATCTAATAATCGTAGTATTTCTTCCTACGTTTCCTCCGCCGATCCATCCCTTTTCTATTATTGCAACATTCGTAATTTTATGTTCTTTAGCCAAGTAATAAGCAGTAGCCAAACCATGACCTCCACCTCCAATTATCACAACATCATATTCGCTTTTTGGTTTAGGATCTTTCCAGGCCAAATCCCAATTCTTATGACTAGAAAAAGCATTTTTTATTAGGCTGAATACTGAGTATTTTTGCATGATTTAATTTTACAGAAATAAATATAAATTTTTTCTTATTTTTTTTATATATATTTTTTAGATGTTTAAAATTCTTATAAAAAAGTATAGAAATTCCGCAAATTAACAAAATAGAATTATAAATATAATGTCCAAAACAGATATCCAAATAGCTAGGGAAGCTAAAATGAAACCAATAAATGAGGTATTGGAAAAAATTAATGTACCTGATGATGCTGCTTCATTCAGTCCAATGGGCAGACATATTGCTAAAATAAACTTCGAATATCTTGAAAAATTAGAAGACAAAAAAAATGGAAAACTTATATTAGTTACTGCAATCACGCCAACACCTGCAGGTGAAGGAAAAACTACAGTTTCAGTTGGTTTATCTGATGGAATAAATAAAATTGGAAAAAAGTCGATTGTTTGTTTAAGAGAACCTAGTTTAGGACCTTCTTTTGGAATGAAAGGTGGTGCTGCTGGAGGTGGTTATGCTCAAGTAGTTCCAATGGAACAAATTAATTTACATTTCACTGGAGATTTTCATGCAATCACATCTGCTCATAATCTTTTATCAGCTTTAATTGATAATCATATTTATTGGGGAAATAAACTTAACATAGATGATAAAAAAATAGTTTGGAAAAGAGTAATGGATATGAACGATAGAGCTTTGAGAGCGATCAATATAAATACAAAAGGAGTTGCAAAAGATTTTCCAAGAGAAGACGGTTTCGATATCACAGTTGCATCTGAAGTTATGGCTATATTTTGTTTGTCCAACAACTTAAAGGATTTGGAAAAAAGAATTGGAAATATTACTATCGCATATAATAAAAATAATGAACCTGTTTATGCTAAAGACCTTAATGCACAGGGTCCTATGACAGTTTTACTTAAAGAAGCTATTAGACCCAATGTTACTCAAACATTAGAAAATAATCCGGCTATTATCCATGGTGGTCCTTTTGCTAATATTGCGCACGGATGTAATTCTGTAATTGCAACAAAAGCTGCTTTAAAACTTTCTGATTATGTTGTAACTGAAGCTGGATTTGGTGCTGACCTTGGTGCTGAAAAATTTATGAATATAAAATGTAGAAAAGCAAATTTAAAACCAAGTTGCGTAGTTTTAGTTGCAACCGTTAGAGCTCTTAAAATGCATGGTGGTGTTGAAAAAGAAAATTTAAAAAAAGAAAATATGGAAGCTCTTAAAAAAGGTTTAGTTAATTTAGAGAGACATATAAATAATGTAAAAAAATTTGGTGTAGAAGCTATTGTGGCTATAAACCATTTTGTAATGGATACGGAAAATGAAATTAAATTTTTAAAAGAATATTGTGAAAAAATTGGAATAAAAGTAAGCAAGTGTACTCATTGGGCTGATGGAGGCGAAGGAACAAAAGAATTAGCAAGTCATGTTGTTGAAATATGTGAAAACTCAAATTCTCAAAATTTTAAATTTTTGTATGAAGAAAAAGATAAACTTTGGAATAAAATAGAAAAAATTGCCAAAGAAATTTACAAAGCTAGCAAAATTACTGCTGAAAATAACGTTAAAGAGCAACTCGAAACTTTTGAAAAAAATGGCTATGGAAATCTACCTGTATGTATAGCAAAAACGCAATATAGTTTTTCCGTTGATCCAAAACTTAAAGGAGCTCCATCTGATCATGAAATTCCGATAAGAGAAGTAAGACTTTCATCTGGTGCAGAATTTGTGGTTGTGGTTTGTGGGTCTATAATGACAATGCCTGGATTGCCTCGTGTCCCAGCTGCCAATTCAATAAAATTAAATGAAAAAGGTGAAATAGAAGGTTTATTTTAATTAATAAAGTTTAACCAATTTTCAAGTTCTCTCATTCTTGAACTTTTATTAGAAACTTTAATTTCTTCTTCTATTATTTTGATATGAGAGTTTATTTCATTTATATCTTTAAAAGCTTTTCTATCCAGAAGACGGTCTTTCCTAAAATGAATTAAATTTATCATTTTAGTATATGTAATTTCAGGGTGATATTGGATTCCCCATATATCACTAATTCCAGCTTTAAAATTTAATCCTTGAACTTTATTTATTTGATTTGAAGCTAATAATATTGAACTTTTAGGTAAAGTTTCCACCTCATCAAAATTAAATGCGGGTGTATTAAATTTATTTTTTTTATTTTTGTATAAAGGATGTTGTAAGCCTTTATCATTTATTTCGATATTATGTGCAATTCCTCTGTGAGATCCATTTAGACATTTTTTAACTATACCACCTGCTGCAGTAACAGCTACTTGCATTCCCCAACATATGGCTAAAATTTTTTTTATTTTTTTTTGACATTCTTTCATAAATTCAATTTGTCTTCTAATTTCTGGAGTATCATTATAAATATTTAATGAACTACCGCCCCAGATAAGACCGTCATATTTGCTAAGATCTTTTATTTTCAATTTTATATTTTCATCAGATGATGGATTAACAACATCAATTTCTAGATCTTTAGTATAAAAACTTATACTGTCTTTCAGACTCTCAGTGTGTGTGAGTATGCCGGCTTCTCTAAAATTATTATTTTCTTCTCTTAAATTACCTTCAACTATTAATATTGTTTTCATTAAAATAATTCTCCAGAAATGCTGTGTTCATATAATATTTTCATGTCTTTTAAATCTAATTTTTTAGGATTGGTTGATGTTGATGGATCATCTAAAGCCATTTTTGAAAATTTTTCTAAATTCATTTTTTTTACATCAATAACCTCTGAAAGTTTATGTGGTATATTTAATTCTTTTCTTAATTCTAAAATCCAATTTAAAAAACTTTCAAATTTTTTATCCAAGTTAAGGTAGTCACAAATAGAAATAATCCTATTTTCAACTATACTTTTATTATATGTCAAAACGTATGGCATAAATATTGCATTTGATAAACCGTGATGAACATTAAATTGTGCATTAATTGGATGACTTAATGAATGAATTGCTCCTAAGCCTTTTTGAAAAGCTGTAGATCCCATGCTTGCGGAAGCTAATAAATCTGCTCTTGCATCTAAATTTTTTCCATTTTCAACAGCCTTTAAAAGTGACTTTTTTATTAGTTTCATTCCTTCAATTGCAATTCCATCAGCCATTGGGTGAAAACCAGGCGCACAAAAAGCTTCTAAATTATGAGCTAAGGCATCCATTCCAGTAGCAGCTGTAAGTCTTGGAGAAAGATCAATTGTTAAAACTGGGTCTAATATAACTATTGAAGGTAAAAATTTAGGGTGAAAAATTATTTTTTTTATTCCAGTGCTTTTATTAATAATAGCTGAGGCTCTTCCTGTTTCTGAGCCTGTTCCTGCTGTTGTTGGTATTGCTATTATTGGTGCAATATTGCTTTCATCTGCTCTTTTCCAATAATCCTCTATATCTTCAAAATCCCATATTGATCTTTTTTGCCCAGACATAAATGCAATCGCTTTGCCTACATCAAGGCCACTTCCACCACCAAAAGCAATTACTCCATCACAATTATTTTTTATAAATTCTTCAACTCCTTCTTCGACATTTTCTCCAATTGGGTTTCCCGAAAAATTATAAAAAGTAAAAAATTTTTTAAACTTATCTTTATTTTCAGAAACTATTTTTTTAACCATTGGTAAATTTATCAAATCTTTGTCTGTAACAAATAAAGGATTTTTAATTTTTAAATTATCGCAAGCATGTTTAAGATCCTTAATTCTGTTTTGTCCAACCCAAATAGTTGTAGGATAATTCCAATTATAATTAGTCATATTATCTTTCTAACATTAAATCTAAAAATAAAGAAGCTGTCCAAGAAAAGTTATTTGCACCAAAGCCTTCTCCTGTTTTATAACTATAATATTCATGAAACCCTTTTTCTTTAACTAGATCTATAGTTTTTTTTTTAATTTTTTTTGCAAAATTTTTATCTTTATTTTTTAATCCTTGATAAATAATCCAGTTACAATTAATCCAAATAGGTCCTCGCCAATACCTTTTTTCTTCAAATTTATAGTGATTAGGCTTAACGCTTGAAAAGAAAAATTTTCCTTTTGTGTTATGTTTTTTTAAACTTTTGATAATTTTATTATTTATTTTTTTATCTTTTAAATCAGCAAATAAGACAAAGTAGTTTGTAATTGATGGAATTCTAATTTTTTTTTTATTTTTTAAATCAAAATTAATAAAATTATTTTTTTTTTTATCATAAAGTTTGATAATTTTATTTTCTGAATGAGAAATATATTTTTGTAAGTCTTTATATTTTAAGTTAAATTTTTTAAGTAATTTTATAAGATCTTTGTTTGCTTTTAAAAAAATCGAATTAAATCCAACATCAACTACGTTAAACAATGATTTGTTATAGAGTTTTTTTGGATTATATTTATTTTTTCTTAAATGATTTTTGATAGTAACATATCTATCATAATCTATATCTAAAGGCCTATATTTGGGATTAACAACCTTGTTATCTCCTCTTTTGTATTTTAAGTTTTTCTCAACCTTTATTTTATTCATTGGCTCATCCCATAATGGTGAATTATCATATCCACTCTCCCATGGGTGTAAAATTGAGACTAAGCCTGAATTATTTGGATCTCTATATTTGATAAACCACTCATGATATTTTTTTATTTTTTTTATGATATTTTTGATTTTACTAATTTCTTTATCTTTTATTTTATTTTTATCTAAAATTATTTTTAAAATAATTGCAAGAACTGGTGGCTGTGTGATTCCAGATGAATGTATTTTGTTTCCACAAGCCCAAACTGAATGATTGGGATAATAGTTTGTATTTAAATCGTGAAATAAAATATGCGGTATCATTCCATCTTTCCATTGACCTCTTAAAAGTGTTTTTATTTCCTCTAATGCAAATTTAAGATTAAAATAAGAATAACCTAAAGCAATAAAGCCTGAGTCCCAATTCCATTGCGCAGGATATAATTTATTATTTGTAGGCAAAGTGTATCCATCTTTTCTATTACCTATTAAAATTTTTTTTGCTTCAGTGATAAAATCTTTCATCAGCCTTTTACACTTCCTGCTGTTAGTCCACTGACTAAGAACTTTTCAAAATAAACAAAAATTATTAAAATTGGCAAAGTTACTATAACTGAGCCAGCCATTAAATATTGTCGTGGAGTTTCTGCTCCAACATTTAAAAATTGAATTGCCCTTGATAAAGTAAAAGAACTTGGTTTATCCAAAAACATTAAAGAGAATAAAAACTCATTCCAAGCAATCATAAAAACATATAAAGCTACTGATGAAATGGCTGGAATACTTAATGGTATAATAATTTTAAAAATTACACCAAACCATTTAAGACCATCTATAATTCCCGCTTCTTCAAGTTCTTTTGGAATACTTTTAAAATAACCCTGCAGCATATAAATTGCTACAGGTAATGTTGTTGCCGTATAAACTATCAATAATCCCAAAATTGAATTTCTCAATCCTAATTGACTAAAGACGGTATAAAGTGGAATTACAAGTACAATTGCAGGGAACATATAAATTATAAGTATAGATGTAGACAAAAATGTTTTGCCAAAAAAGTTTAATCTTGCAACAGCGTATGCCGCTGGTATTGCAAATAGTAAAGTAACTATTACTGTTCCAAAAGATACTATAGAACTCGTAAGCATGTATCTGCCAAATTTATATTGATCAAATACAATGTAATAAGATTTAAATAGTCCTTTTAATCCTTGTTTAATATCAATGCTAAAATCTAGAGGATTTAATAATAATAATGCCTGAGTTTTAAAGCTAGTTACCACCATCATGTAAAATGGAAAAAGTATGACAAATGAAAATAAAGTTATTCCAAATAAAGTAGCAAAATCAAATAAAGCTTTTTCTGAAGAATGTTCGCTATATAAAAATTCTTTATTATAATTTTTTAATTTATTAGTAAAAAATATTAGAATTAAAAATACTGCTAAACTGTACCACCAAGGTAAAGATTGAACGGTATAAGCATCTACTATTGTAAAAATTAAAGATAAAATAATTGATTTAATAATATGATGGACTTTATTCCCTATTATTAAATAAGTTAATGATACTAAAAAACCAAGAGTAAAAATTAAAGTAAAATTGAATTCTTTCAGATTATTTCCTTGTAAAGTAGCTAATATTTTCCAAATAGAAATTAGACAAAATAAAAATAGCGATGAAATTATACAAAATGTTATAATTGGTTTAATTTTCATCAGCTCTTTTTCCTATAAGTTTAAAATATACATACATAAATATTAAAAGAAGCATAACTATAACGATTGATACTGCGGAACCCATTCCTATGTTTGCTATTGCAAATCCTTGCTCATAAACATTTATTGGCAATGTTCTGGTTCCAGATGCACCACCAGTAAGCAAGAATATGTCTTCAAATTTATTGAAGTTCCAAATAAATCTAATCATAAAAAGAATTGATATAACTGCAGTAATTTGTGGCAGTGTTATACTAATAAACTTTTGAAAAGGTCCTGCACCATCAACTTCGGCTGCTTCATAAAGTTCTTTGGGAACAGCTTGTAGTCTTGCTAGAATAAATAAAAAAGCCAATGGAAAATATCTCCATATTTCAAAAATTATAACTGTCGTTAAAGCTAACCTTAATTTAAAATCAATACCAAAAAATTCTAAATTAATATATCTTTGTCCTAATAAATTTATTGGTTGTTCAATCATTTGAAAATTAACAAGCAAACTATTTAAAGTTCCACTGTTTGGATCCAGTAGAAGCTCCCAAGTGTAAGCTAAAGCTACAACTGGCGCCACATATGGAAAGAGCAAGACACTTCTCATAAAACTTCTTCCAAAAAACTTTTGATTAACCATTTGGGCTGTCAAAATACCAAACACTATGGCTCCAACAGTTCCAAAAAAAGTATAATAAAATGTGGTTAAAAGTAAGTCTGTAAATTCTTTATTTAAAAAAACTTTTTTAAAATTTTTTAGAGTAAATTCTGTTGTAAGTAAAATGTTGTCAGATTTTCCTTTTAATTTAGGTTTTATTGCTTTTAATTTTTTTTTATTTATTTCCTTATCTTTAATATTTAGAAAAATGACTTGAAAATTTTCTCTATATTTTGCTTCCCAATTTCCAAAATTACACCGCAGTTTACTTGATTTAAATGTACATCTGTCATCTAGGTCTAATGGTTGAAAATTTTTAGGGTATTTATCTTGAAATTTAACATCTCTAATTTCTTGAATTAAAGAACTGTTTCTCAACTTATAAATTACTTTTATTTTTGATGGTTCATTTGAAATTGACTTAACCAGTTTTTTTGCTCTTGGTTCTGGAATTCTAATATCTTTTAGCTCAACTTCTTTAAAACTAATCCACACATTTGCAAATATTGGAAATAAAACTATTGCAAATACTATACAAACTGCTGGAAGAGTTAAAATGTAAGCAGTTCTTTTTTCTATTGTTGAAAGTTTAGTGCTCATAAAAAAAAAGCGGATAAGTAATCTATCTTATCCGCTTTTTTTAAAAATTTAAATTGTTAGAATTTAGCTAATTCAGCATTTATTTTATCAACTGCTTCATCAACAGATATTTGATCATCGATATATTCTCTTGTGATTCTGTTTAAGAATTGTGCATTAATAATTTTAGATGCCCTAGAAAGTTCTCCTTCTTTAACTCCCCATCTGCTCGCTGTATCCAAACCTGCAACTATATTATTTATAACATCTGCAGAATACAAATCAGTCAATGGAGCTTTTCTATCTACACCCACAGGTAATTTACTCCATGCTTTTGTAAATGCATTTGGATCACTTGAATTTCCTCTTCTTACAGGAAATTTACCTTCTGGTGCGATTGATAAAGTACTTGTGTAGCCTTCATCCATTGAATACATTATGAATTTTTTAGCTTCATCTGTATCAGCATCAGCGGTAACACCCATGTATCTAATATCTGCCCAAGCAGCACCTTTTTTATTATTTGGTCCACTAAAATTAGTTATAAAACCAGTTTTTTGAGCCAATTCATTCGATGTTGGGTCAACATTATAAGTTGGTGGAGCTGAGTCTCTTAATCCAGCCAATTCATCCATAATAAATGGTGACCAAATAATCATTGGAGCTCTTCCAGCAAAATATAATGCTCTTGATTGTTTCCAATATAACTCTCCTGGAGGACTAGCTTTTGCTAGAACTTTATAAAATTCTAAAGAATTTTTAAGAGCTTTCCCTTGTTTTTTTGTTCCACCTTTTTTAACTAGGTTTACACCGTTTGCTAAGAATACATGTTCTAAAACTTGACTCATAAAGTTTTCATCAGTTTTTGTCGCAGCAACAAATCCATACATATTATTGCCTGACAAAGTCTTGATGGCTTTAGTGATATTTGCATAATTTGTCGGTGGTTCTAAACCAGCTGCTTCAAATAAGTCTTTTCTATATACAACCATTTGAGTCCATCCATCAACTGGAACTGCGGCTATTTTCGATCCTGATTTAGCCATGTTAAGTGCCCCAGGTGCAAATGTTTTTTTACCAAGTGCTTTTACAACATCATTGTTTGCATCCACATCTAGAATGCCAGCTTCTGCCCAAGGTAAAACATATTGCAATGTATGATATATTACATCTGGAAGATCTCCCGCTGCAGCTGCAGCTGTCGCTCTTTTTCCAAGATCTTTTTCATCCATTGGAATAACTTCTACCTTAATGCCAGTTTTAGACTCAAAATCTTTTGCCATTGCTTCTTGTTTGGCCATTCTTGCTGGCTGAGTCTCTGTTGTCCAAAAAGTGATATCCGCACTAGCAATACTTGAAAATAAAAATGCAGTTGCGAAAATACTTAATATTATTTTTTTGATCATATTTGACCCCCCTTTTCTCATTTTATGTGACAGAATGTACCAAGTTATTTAAAAATGGCTTATGAAAATATGAAAAGTCAGTTATGAAAAATTTGCATGCCTAAAAATGCTAAATAAATGCATTATTTTCCTTATCAAATAAATGGCATCTAGAAGAATCAAATCCAATTTTTACTGTATCTCCTACTTTTATTGTAGAGTCTCCATCAGTTTGTACTACAAGTAGTTCTCCATCTTTTTCTAAGTATAAAAATGTTCCAGATCCTAACTTTTCTACAACAAGGACTTTGCTTTCCCAGTTTGCATCAGCATTTTTATTTACTAGCAAATGCTCAGGTCTAATTCCAATTTGTACAAAATCACCTTCATTTGAGGTATTTGATATTTTTGATATCTTAATTTTTCCAATGCCCATAAAATCTACTTCTGTAAAATTAGAATTTTTAGATAATACTTTGCTTTTTATGAAATTCATTTTAGGAGATCCTATAAAACCACCAACAAAAATGTTTTTTGGATTATTGTATAGTTCCATTGGTGTTCCTTTTTGAGAAACCAATCCTTCATCTAATACTACTATATCGTTAGCTAAAGTCATTGCTTCAGTTTGATCATGAGTTACATAAATCATAGTTGCATTTAGTTGTTCATGTAACTTTGCTAGTTCAACACGCATTTGTACTCTTAAAGCAGCATCAAGGTTTGACAATGGTTCATCAAATAAAAAAACTTTTGGTTTACGAGTAATTGCTCTTCCTATAGCTACTCTCTGACGTTGTCCGCCCGATAACTGTTTAGGTTTTCTTTTTAAATAATCTTGAATTTGGAGGATACGTGCTGCCTCTAAAACTCTTTCATTTATTTCTTCTTTCGATCTTTTTTCTAATTTTAATCCAAAAGCCATATTGTCAAATACAGTCATATGTGGATACAAAGCATATGACTGAAAAACCATTGCAATATTTCTTTCTTTTGGAGGTAGATCGTTTACTACTTGATCATCAATCGAAATTGTTCCAGAATTTATATCTTCCAAACCAGCTATCATTCTGAGCATAGTTGATTTGCCACATCCACTTGGACCAACTAAAACAGTAAATGATTGACTCTTAATATCAAGTGAAACATCTTTTATAACATGAACATTTCCAAAGAATTTGTTAATTTTGTTTATACTTATGTTTGCCATAAAAATTCTCCTTAATTCAAGTATCCTAGATAGTCTTTTTGAGTTTCAATCATCTTGTTTAACAATTTTTCCGCTGCAATTGCATCGTCTACTACAGGATCGGCTAGAAGTGATAAATAAGCACTTTGTTTAGATTTTTTTAAAACAGCTTCAGTTGTTAGCTCAATCACTCCTGACTGATTGTTTAATAATGTTCCAAAAGTTGAAGGATAATTTTCTAATTTTACACCCGTAACTCCATTTTTATTCAAAATTCCAGGAACTTCCACAACTATATTATCTGGAACTTGACTAATAAAATTTTTATTTGGAAGGTTCACTGCCTCTTCTTCAATATTGCTATCTTCTATAATTGCTTCAATAATAGGGACAATCCTTTCCTTCATAACTTCGTTTTTTTTATCAAAAAAAGAAGAATACGAAACATTTTCATAAAAAGTTAAACATTTTTTTTTATAATTATTATAAAAATGATTAATTGCTTCTTGATCTACCACTTTATGGGCCCACTGTATATATTCGCCTAAATGACTATCAGTTGTTATAGGTAAATAACCATATTTTTCATAAAGATTAAAAAACAAACCTCTCTCTGCGCCAGGTTCAGAAACGAAACCTTCATGATCATTTACTAAAGTTGAATAATAATCTTTAAATTTTTTTCTTATTATTGGATATCCATCTTTTTGAGTATCTTTATATTTAACATCAATTAGAATGCTAAAATGATTTAAGCCTCCAGCTTTTATTTCTATATTTGAATAGTCTGTTTCCATAAGGGTTGGTAATTGTCTTTCCATAGATGCTATTTCATGACAGAGACCTGTGAACTTAAGTTCTGGATATTTAGTTGTAACTGAATGACAAACTCTTTGCATAGGATTTGAGTAATTAAATACAAATGCGTCGGGACACACTTTAACAATCTCATCACATATCTTAACTATTTCAGGTGCAATTCTTAAACTATGAAACAAACCTCCGGGTCCTCCATTTTCTCCCATTATTTGTTTTAAACCAAAGTCAAATGGAATCTTCCAATCTTGATCCCAAAGTTTAAATCTATCACCTACTTCTATCGAAATAATACAAAAATTTGCATTTTGTAGAGCTTCATTTAGATTTGTTGTGGCTAAAATATTGCATTTAACTCCTAATTCTTCTTTATACTTCTCAGAAATTTTTTTTGTATTCTCTAATGCTTCAGGATTAATATCATGAAGAACTATATTTGAACCTTCAAGAATTTTTGATTTAAATATATCTCCTATTGTTCCTAGACCAAACTGAGTACTTCCTGCACCAATTAAAACAATTTTATTCATATAATTATTTATCCTTTCACTGATCCAGCTACCAACCCTCTAATAAAGTACCTTTGTAAAGCAAAGAAAATTGTTAATGGAACAATCATAGAAACAAAGGCACCAGTAGTCAATATTTCCCAATTTTCTCCTCTTGATCCTAACAACTCTCTAAGTTTAGCAGTTAAAATTATCTCGCTTGGCACTTGGTCTAAAAAGATTAATCCTACCAATAAATCGTTCCAAACCCACAAAAATTGAAGTATAAAAACTGAGGCAAAAGCAGGTACAGACAGAGGAAGAATAATCCTTAAAAATATATCATAATGAGTAGCCCCATCTACTCTTGCTGCCTCTATCATTTCATGAGGCAAAGATTTGATAAAATTTCTTAAAAGAAATGTAGTAGACGCTAAACCAAATCCAGTATGAGCCATCCATACTCCAGGGTATGATTTTGCACCAACACCAAATAATGACCCTACATCATTATAGATGCTTAAAAGTGGAATTAAGCACATTTGTAGAGGCACAACTAAAGACGCAACTATGATTGCGAATAAAGTATCTCTTCCCCAGAATTTCATCCAAGACAAAGCATAAGCAAAAAATGAACAAATAATTAATGGTATAATTGTTGAAGGTATTGCTACTGTTAAAGTATTTAAAAAAGCTTGACCAACACCTTCTTTAAATAAAACCTCTTTGTAGTTATCTAATGTAAATTTAGGCGGGCTTAAAGCTGTAATAAAAATTCTTTTACCTCTTTTATGTTTGAAAGGCTTTTCTGATCTCAAAATATATTCACCGTTTTCTTTTATTTCAATTTCACTTTGGTTTTTTAATTTTGCTTTTTCATTAACTTTATACTTACTCATTTCTTTAGAAGTAATTCCAAAATTAATTATTTTTTTTCCTGAATTTTTATTTAATAAATTTCCTTTAATAAAAAAAACTCCATCTTGTTCAAATTGATCTTCAAAAGTTTTAGTTCTATAAATTTCGTTTACTTGATTTGTTTTAAAAGTAGTCCACCAACCGCTTGTAGCTAACAAATCTTTATCTCTAAAAGAACTTACAAATAATCCAAATGTTGGCAAAACCCAAACAATTACAAAAACTAGAAGCAATAAATTAATTGTTATTTTTGTTAAAATATTTTTGTTCATTATGATTTTTGATCCTCTTTATGTCTTTTAATATTCCAAATCATAATAGGTATAACGCCAATCATTATAACAATTGCCATTAAACTTCCTCGTCCAGAGTCTCCGCCACCTCTAAACATCCAATCATACATAAGGTTTGCCAATACTTCTGTATTCCATTGACCGTTAGTCATTGCTAGTATTATGTCAAAGATTTTTAATACTAAGATAGTGATTATAGTCCAAATAACTAAAATTGTTTTTTCTAAATAAGGAATTATTATTGCTGTAAAAATTTTAAATTCACTTGCACCATCTATTCTTGCTGCTTCTAACATTTCTTTTGGAATGCCTCTTAAAGCAGCACTAAATATTACCATTGCAAGACCTGTTTGTATCCAAATCATTATTGCCATTAAAAATAAATTATTCCATATTGGTATTGTCATCCACGCCTGTGGTTCGAAACCTAAAGAAACAACAACTGCATTTAAGAAACCAATTTGATCGTCTCCAGGTCCCCTATAATCGTAAACAAATTTCCAAATCACTCCTGCGCCAACAAATGAAATTGCCATTGGCATAAAAATTATTGATTTTGCTATAGTTCCCCACCAAAGCCTATCGGCCAAATATGCAATAACTAGGCCAAAAAAAGCACTTAACGTTGGAACAACTAACAACCAGCCTAAATTATTTAATATTGCTCTTTTAAATTCAGGATCTTTAACTGCCCAAAAATAATTTTTTAAACCAACAAATTCAAAACCTGTTTTATTGAAAAAACTGAGTCTTATAGTTTCAATAACTGGATATAAAATAAAAATGACTAATATTATAACAGCTGGCGCAATAAATATATAAGGTCTTAAAACTGATTTTTGAGAGAATTTTTTAGTATTTTTTTTTGAAGCAAAATCTAAAACTAAATTTGATAAATGAAAATACAAGAAACATGTTGCTGTTCCAAAAAAAACATAAAGAAAAAGAGAAGTTATAGTCACAAGTAAATGAAAATAACAAACAGGCGAACTAAAATCAATTAGTTCGCCTGAATTTAATCTATTATTTTATAGCATCCCAACTAGCTTGGATTTTATCTGCAACTTCTTTTGAAGATTGACCGCTAGTGTAGTCTACCATTCCAGTCCAAAATGACCCTGCACCTATTGCTCCAGGCATTAAATCAGAACCGTCAAATCTAAATGTAGTAGCATTAAGAAGAATTTGATTTAAACCTCTAAATGTATCACTTGAGTGTTTGCTCAAATCTATAAGTTTATTTGGATTTAAGAATCCTGAACCTTCTATTGCCATCCATATTTCATTAGATTGAGGATGCCCTAGATAATTTAAAAACTCTCTTGTAGCTTTACTATCTTTAGTAATTGCGAATAGAGTTCCACCACCTAAAACAGGGTTTCCTAAATCTTTAGTAGAATAAGACGGAAAGTAAAAGAAGTCATAGTCTTCTCCAGCTTTTACACCATCTGGAAAGAAAGCAGGTATAAAGCTCGCTTGTCTATGCATCATACATTTAGGTGGAGATGAAAATAGTCCTTTTGGAGAGTCTCTAAAGTCAGTTGTTGCAACTGCTTTTGACCCACCAGCAACATATTTATCATTTTTTGCAAATGAACCAAAGAAATCCATTGCTTCAATAACTCTTTTGTCATTAAATGGCATTTCATTTGTAACCCACATATCATAAACGGCAGGTTTGTGTGTTCTTAGCATAATATCTTCCATCCAGTCTGTAGCAGGCCATCCAGTAGCATCTCCAGAACCTAATCCTATACACCAAGGAGTATTTCCATCTGCTGCCATTTTTTTAGTTAATGAAATTAGATCTTCCATTGTTTTTGGAACTTCATAACCATTGTCTGAAAAATTATCTGGCGAATACCAAACTAAACTTTTAACGTTAACTCTATAAAAGAAACCAAAAAAATCTTTGTTTCCATTTTTGTCTGGATATGTTCCTAAATCTACCCATGATTGACCAGCAGCATAATTTTCTAATACCCAATTTTTCATATCATTGCCTAAAGGAGTTAGTCCTCCTAAAGCAGCTACGTTTGCAGCTAGACCTGGTTGTGGAAATATCGCTAGATTTGGTGGACTTCCAGCTTTAACATCAATTATAATTTGCTGTTCAAAACTGTCTGATCCTCCATATTCTACTGTAGCTCCTGTAGCATCAGTAAAAGCTTTAATTACTTTTCTAAATTGCTCATCTTGTGGAGCCAGCCAAGGTCCAGATATAACGATTTTTTCACCGCTTAAATCTGGTCCTTTGTATGCACCTGCTATAGCACTGTTATTTAAAAATAGAACTGCCAAAACAAATGCAAAAATTAATTTAAATGTTTTATACATTTAACCCCCTCTTAATTAAATTTATAAAAAGGATAGTATGATAACGACTCGCGAATACAACCTAAAGAAAATTTAATAATTTAATATTTTGTTGATTTTTCCATCATTATTAAATTAATAAATAAGGCGTGTTTCTAAAAAGACTATCTTAAATACAATTTATGATTGAATAAAACTTTAAAATTTTTTTTGATGTTTTTTAATAATTATTTAAACTCAGAAAAATTTATGACTAAAGTTGCAATAATTGGAGCGGGGCCTTGTGGTCTTTCAATGTTAAGATCTTTTGAACAGGCTGAAAAAAAAGGAGAAAAAATACCAGAAATAGTATGTTTTGAGAAACAAGAGGATTGGGGTGGTCTTTGGAACTACAATTGGAGAACAGGTTCTGATCAATACGGTGATCCAGTTCATAACAGTATGTATAGATACCTATGGTCAAATGGACCAAAAGAATGTTTAGAATTTGCAGACTACTCTTTTGATGAACACTTTGGAAATCCAATTCCTTCTTTTCCACCAAGGGAAGTTCTTTATAATTATATAATAGGAAGAGTAAGCAAAGGAAACTTAAAAAATAAAATAAAATTTAATACAAGAGTTATTAGTACTATTTACAAAAATGATAAGTTCGAAATTAGTTATCAAGACAAAGCTAATGATAAAATTTTAATAGATAGTTTTGATTATGTAGTTGTATCAACTGGTCATTTTTCAGTACCTTTTATTCCTGAATACAAAGGAATGAATTCATTTCCTGGGAGAATAATGCATTCTCATGATTTTAGAGATGCTGAGGAATTTAGAGACAAAAACGTAATTGTTTTAGGTAGCAGTTACTCTGCGGAAGATATAGCTCTACAATGTAATAAGTATGGTGCTAAAAGTGTAACTATAGGATTCAGACACAACGCTATGGGCTTTAAATGGCCAAATGGAATGAAAGAAGTCTATTATCTAGATAGACTCGAAGGTAATAAAGCAATTTTTAAAGATAAAACAGAACAAGATGCAGATGTTATAATTTTATGTACTGGTTACCTTCATCATTTTCCTTTTTTAGATGAAAATTTAAAATTAAAAACAGGAAACAGATTATATCCACCAAAATTATATAAAGGTGTTGTGTGGCAAGATAATCATAAACTTTTATATCTTGGAATGCAGGATCAATTTCACACTTTCAATATGTTTGATTGCCAAGCATGGTATGCAAGAGATGTAATTATGGGAAAAATAAAAATTCCAAGTGATAGTGAAATTGATACTGATATAAATAAATGGGTTGCTATGGAAGAAAAACTTGAAAATCCTGAGCAAATGATTGATTTTCAAACAGAATATACAAAAGAATTGCATGAGATGTCAGACTATCCAAAAATCGATTTCGAGTTAATTAGAAAACATTTTAAAGAATGGGAACATCACAAAGTTGAAGATATTTCAACTTATAGAAATAAATCTTTTTCTTCACCTGTTACTGGATCTGTCGCACCAGTTCATCATACTCCTTGGGCTACAGCGATGGATGACTCGATGAAAACTTTTCTTGATCAAAAAAAATAATTTACCAGTTTATTTCTAGTTTTTGGTTGTTACAAATAGACTTTATAACACTAAACAGTAAAGGGAATTCTTTTTCTTTAAATTCTTTTAGAATTTTTGGACCTATCTCATATGCTAAATCGGCTCCTTCAATTGTAATTTCTTTCATAAATTTTTCTTTTGCATCTTTAAAAAGGTATCCTTGACCTAAATAGTATCCCATTTTACTATTCCTTCCACCAGCCGAACTAACATATAAATCTCCTAAACCAGCTAATCCATATGCAGATTCCTCTTTTCCATTAAATTTTATTGTTAAATTTTTCATTTCTGCAACTGCCTTATAAGCTAGTGAAGCGGCTGTATTTAAATAATACTTGTTTTTCTTTTCACTATCCAAAGATTTACTACTTAAGCCCTCAGATGCTCCAATTAACATTGAATAAATATTTTTTGTTGCTGCACAAACTTCAGCACCTATTAAATCATTTGAGTATTCAGTTGAATAATAATTGGTTGAGATTATTGATCCTATATTTTTAACAACATCCAAATTTTCGTTAGCTAAAACAACACTGCTATTAATTCTATTTGCAAGACCTGGTGCAAGACAAGGCCCAGCTACAGCAGAAATACTTGGATCTTTAATGCCATTGTTTGTTAAAATTTTATTAAGTTTTTCTGCTAATGTTTCAAATTTATTTTCTATTACAGCTAACCCTTTTGTTAAAAGCAATACATCTGTTTGATTTTGATAAAATTTTGATAATTCTTTTCCAGCCCATTCTATTCCTTTAGAACTCACTCCTATAACAAATAGATCTATATTTTTTTTAATTTCTTCATTAAATTCTGAATATTTTTTAACTTTGATATTTTTTGGTAATTGACATTTTAAGATTGGATGAAAATTATTATTTTTATTAATTAAATCTATAACCTTATCCTCTAAGAAAGAGCCTACTAAAAAAGTTTCATGTCCATTATCTGCACATGGCACTGCAAAAGCTGATCCCATTGCTCCAGCTCCTATGATTACTATTTTTTTCATAAAAAATTTATAAAGATATAATTAAGTTATTAAAGCTCGCTTAATTGCTTTTTGCCAGCTGTTTATCAATTTTTTTCTTGTTGTTTTTTTCATTTTTGGTGAAAATTTTTTATCTAAAGACCAATTTTTTGAAATATCATTTATTGATTTATAAACTCCTATCTTTAAACCTGCCATAAAAGCAGCACCTAAAGCTGTAGTTTCCTCCACTTTTGGTCTTAAAACTTTTACGTTTATTACATCTGAAAGAAATTGTGAAAACCAATTATTTTTAACCATTCCTCCATCTACTCGTACTATTTTTGGACGAAGCCCATCATTTTTCATAGCTTCAAACAAATCATATGTTTGATAGCCAACAGACTCTACTGTTGCTCTAACAATTTCACTAATACCGGTATCTCTTGTAATACCACTTAAAACTCCTCTTGATTTAGAATTCCAATAAGGAGCCCCAATACCTGTAAAAGCTGGTACTAAATAAACTCCATGATTACTTTTTAATTTTTTAATTATTTTTTCTGAATCTGAAGCTTTTGTTAAAAATTTAACCTTATCTCTAAGCCACTGAACCCCAGCTCCGGCAATAAATATTGAACCTTCAAGAGCATAGGTAGTTTTTCCATTTATTCTATATCCAATTGTTGTTAACAATCTATTTTTTGAATAAATAATTTTACTTCCAGTATTTAATAATACAAATGCTCCAGTGCCATAAGTGCTTTTTAGGGAACCGGGTTCAAAACAACATTGCCCTATAGTTGCTGCTTGTTGGTCTCCAACCATACCTGTTATAGAATAAGACTCACCTGTTATTTTTGGATCTGTATGTCCAAAATCATCTGAGCAATCTTTTACTTCAGGAAGTATATAATTTGGAATTTTTAAAATATCTAAAATCTGCTTATCCCACTTATTAGAAGATATATTATACAACATTGTTCTACTTGCATTTGTAGCATCAGTAAAATGGTTAGTTCCGCCAGTTAGTTTCCAAAGTAAAAAACAATCAACTGTTCCAAATAATAATCTCTTTTGTTTAATAAGTTGTTTAGCTTTTGGAACATTATCAATAATCCATTTAATTTTTGTTGCTGAAAAATACGCATCAATTAGCAAACCAGTCTTATTATAAATGATTGTTTCTTTTTTTTGTTTAATTAATTTATTACAATAATCTGCTGATCTTCTATCTTGCCAAACAATTGCATTATAAACTGGTTTACCAGTATATTTATCCCAAAGAATAGTGGTTTCTCTTTGATTGGTAATTCCAATAGTTAGAATTTTTCCCTTAAGTATTTTGCTTTTTTTGACTACATTTTTTAAAACTTTTAAAGTTGTAGACCAGATTTCTTCTGGATCATGTTCAACCCAACCATCTTTTGGAAAATATTGAGTAAATTCCATTTGAGATGTGTATTTTGGATTACCTTTAAGATCAAAAAGTATAGCTCTGCTTGAAGTTGTGCCTTGATCTATAGAAAGAATAAATTTTTTCATTATTCTTAAGCTATGCCAAGATGTTTTTTTCTTTGATCTACCCAAGTACGTATTAAATTATCAAATATTAGACCTATGAAAGCAACGCAAATACCAAGTGTAAATCCTATGCCCGCCCCTTTTTTATCAGATAATGCTTTTAAAATGTATTGTCCCAAATCTTCTGTTCCGATAAAGGCTCCAATTATTACCATAAACAATGCAAATACAATTGTTTGATTTAAACCAAGCATCATGTGTGGAAAAGCTAAAGGAAATTCTATTTTGGTTAATCTTTGGAATTTGTTTACACCTGACATTGTTGCGGCATCATGCAATCCCATTGGTACGCTTCTAAGACCTTCAATAGTATACCTCGTTGCAGGTATTGTAGCATAAACTATAACTGCAATTAAAACTGATGTGTCTGTTATTCCAAATAACATCATCACTGGGATTAAGTACACGAAAGAAGGAAAAGTTTGGAATATATCACAAACACCAAGCATAAAACTCGCAGAGTGTTTATTTTGAAAGCATAAAGTTCCAACTGTAAATCCAATTAAACAAGATACAATAACCCCAAAAGTTGCCATATACGCTGTCACTAATGCTCTATCCCACCATGGACTTAAAGCTATAAATAATGTTAATCCACAAACAACTAATGCCGAACGAATCCCACCAATTAAATATCCAGCTCCAACAACCAAAACTATTGTAGCTACTGCGGGCATTCTTAAATATAAAGCTCTCATTGGTTGAAGCACATCTTGAATTAACCAGGTATTAAATGCTTTTATATAAATAAAGAACGTATCAAAGATCCAATCAACTCCTTTATTCCAAAAATCAGCTGTTGATATTCCTTTGTTGTGCGGAACTTCAAACAAATAATTGTAATCACCTTTGAACAAAAAAGTTCCAATATAAGCAAGTACAATTCCTATAATTATTGTTGCAGCAAAAAATAAAATATTTTTATTTCTTTGAAAGAATGTCAAGTTTCCAAAATAATCTGTTTGTTTATTTGCCCAAGCTAAAGACATTTTGTCTAAAAGAATTGCAATTAAACTAATACATAATCCAGCCTCTAAAGCTAAACCAATATTAAGTTGGTTTAAGGCTAGCAATAAATTAAACCCTAAACCTTTTGCACCTATAAATGCAGAAATAACAGCCATAGAAAAACACACCATGATGACCTGGTTTACTCCAATTAAGATATCTCTTCTTGCAGTTGGAATTAATACTTTAAACATTAATTGCCAGTTGTTACATCCGCTCATTCTACCTGCTTCAATAACTTCTGGAGGTATTGCTCTTAAACCTAATATAGTTAATAATATCATTGGTGGAACAGCAACAACCATAGTTATAATTACTGCAGCATGATCACCAACTCCAAAAAGAACAAGTGCAGGAACTAATACCGCGTATTGTGGCATTGTTTGCATAACTAAAAGTATTGGATATAAAGCTTTTTCAACACGTTTACTTTTAAATGCAGCTATGCCTAAGCCTAAGCCAAAAATAAATGATAAAGGTGCTGCAACTAATATAAATGAAAGAGTTTGCATCGAAGGTTTCCATTGACCAAATATAGAAATGTAAACCATAACTAAACCGGCAAACAAAGCTAGACCTTTGCCGCTTAGCTTATAAGCAAGTATTGCTGAACCCGCTGCAACTATAGTCCATGGCAAACCTGGTAGCTCTGCCCAAGGGTTTTTGTCTATCCAATCCCAACTGGTAAATGCAACAATAGTTTCAAGTCCACCTAACAAAATCTCTCTAATCAGCTCTATTAAAAAAGTCATAAAAGCAGTTAAATTTCTACTTATTTGTAAAACTAAAGGCCGAGTTCTAAATTCTTGAGTATCTTCGTTCCAAAACTCAATTGGCATCCAATCATTCATTAAGAAAAATAATGAGTCATTTATCCAGATAGGTAACCATCCGAGTAATGGAGGTAGTCTCCAAAAGACATCAAAAGCGTAATATCTTACTTCTTTACCAAGAAAAACGAAGGAGCTTTGATTTGGATCTTTAACAAATTCTGCTTGGCCTCTTATAAATTTATATGTTTCCGGAACATCGATTGCAAAACATAAAGCAAAAAATACAACCAATAAAAATAACCATTGAAATAACTTTGGGTATTTTTTTACAAATTCCATGATTTAATTACTATTTTTTCTTCCTCCAAAAACAGTATTAATTATTTTTGTTGGATTAATAGAACCTACAATTTTTTTGTTATTATCTAGGACTGTTACTGTTTTTTCTTGAGTTAAAATTTTTTCAGCAACATTTTCTATAATTTCATCTTTTAAAACTTTCAGATCACCCAAATTATGAGTAGTAGACGGTTCCATTACATCTTGTATTAATAAGACTTTTTCTCTAGGTACTTCTTCAGTAAATTTCCTTACATATTCAGTTGCTGGATTTAAAACAATATTTGCAGGTGTGTCTAGCTGTTCAATTATTCCATCTTTCATAATGGCAATACGATCAGCAAGTTTTAGAGCCTCGTCAAAATCATGAGTAATAAACATAATTGTTTTTTGTAATTTATCTTGAAGTCTTAAAAACTCATCCTGCATTTCTTTTCTAATTAATGGGTCTAATGCAGAAAAAGGTTCGTCCAAAAACCAAATATCTGGCTCTACTGCTAAAGATCTCGCAATACCCACTCTTTGTTGTTGACCTCCAGAAAGTTCTCTTGGAAAATAGTTTTCTCTTCCATCAAGACCAACGAGTTTAACCATATCCATTGCTTTACTAATACTATCTTCAGTTTTAATTCCCTTAATTTGGAGTGGGAAAGCAATATTTTCAACAACTGTTTTATGAGGAAGTAGAGCAAAACTCTGAAAAACCATTCCCATTTTATTTCTTCTAAGCTCTATCAGTTCTTTATTGTTCAATTGAAGTAAATCTTGACCTTCTATAAAAATTTTTCCGCCTGTTGCATCAGTTAATCTAGAAATACATCTTAGCAAAGTTGATTTACCAGAGCCTGATAAACCCATTACAACTAACATTTCTCCCTTTGAAACTTCAAATGAAGCATTATTAACGCCTACTATGCATCCATTTTCTTGAAATGTTTTTGCGTCTACATTGCCATTTGATTCTTGAAGCATTTTTTTGGCATTTTCTCCAAAAATTTTATAAACAGCTTCACATTTAATTACCGGTTCAGACATAAATTAATAATCAAGTTATACGAAATTAAGATAAAATAAAATCTATATAATTTATTCCTTTCCTCCTTAAAAATTTTTAATAAAATAAACCCTTGTATCAATGCCAGTACTTAAAAAACTTAAAACCTCTCCACTTACATTTGCTGTTTTATTTACTCCAACATTAGCTCCACTTACAGTGTAACCAGCAAAACATTTGTTTTTCTCTTTATCCCATTTAACATACGTTTCATCAATTTTATTACCGTTAATATTATATAATTCATAAGCTTCAAAATTTAAAAAATGAGCAGCCATGATAGCACGTTGAGGAATAAGTTTTGTTGCATTGCAAACTGCCTCATATAGTTCATCAGTCAATCTAAAATTATCTGTTCCATCAAATGTTACTAGAATACCAGATGGAAGTTGGGATATAAGTGCATTAAGTTTTTTTTCTTCTGCTATTCTTTCTTCTTCTAATTTCATTTTTCTAATTAGTTCATCTCCTCCTCCCCAATAAATATTTAAAATACTAAAAGATAAAATTATAATAATTGTTAAAGTAATAAGGCCCCCAAACTGTCTGGTTGTTTCTGGCAAATTTTTTAATTTATTTAAAAAATTATTTTTTAACATTGTTTTAATTATTCTTGTAATTTCCCATTTACCCAAGTGCCTGTTTTTTCTTTACCATCAGACCATGTAAAAGTTCCTTGTCCGTTCATAAATCCATTGGCCCATTCTCCTACATACGATGCGCCATTTGGAAAATATAAAGTGCCTTGGCCACTCCACACACTATTATTAAATTCGCCTTTATATATATATCCGTTAGGCCAAGTTTCTGTTCCTTGGCCATGTTTTTTTGTACCAACCCAATATCCTTCGTAAGTTGTTTTATCTGTGTAGACCCATAACCCATAACCATTTTCGCAATTTCCTTCTTTGCATCCTGTGCTACGAGCTAAAACTTCAGATGTAATAAAAAAACTAAAAATTGCACAAATAATTATATTTTTCATAATATTATTTTACACATATTTAATTAAAAAAAAATCAGACATTTTTCTTTCTTTTGTTGCATGAATAAAAAGAAATATCTTTTTCTGAGTTTTCACTTTTTACATTTATTGTAATTTCATGAACTAATTCACCTGATTTTCTATTTATAATACCCGACTCTGAGTAATTCTTTTTTTTGTCATTTGCTTTGAATAAAACTATATCTTTATTTACTACTTTAACATTTAATTTTGTAGCATCTGATAAAAATAAAGATAATCCATTAATGAAAAGTGTATCTGGTTTTTTTGCTTCAATATTAAATTTATTTAAATCTTTGTGGTCTATATCTTTAGCTAGAAAAGTTTTATAATTATACTCAGAATTTTTAATTATTTTTTTTTCTAAATCACATTTAAAACTTAAATTAATATCCTCTTGAATATCAACGTCTTTTGCCAATGAAATATTAAAAAACATTAAGCTTAGAGATATATAAAAAAAATATTTTACTAATAAAATATTTGGCTTTTTACTTACCATCATTTTGAATTTAAAATAAAAAAATCTCCCCCAACAATGTTGGGGAAGATTATAAATTTATTAACTTAAACCTTTACTTAGTAAAAGCTTGCCAAACACTCTTATTGTCAGCTAACCATTTTTTAGCTGCATCTTCATGAGTCATTTTGTCAACGTCAACTAAAGCTGCCATTGCACCAATTTGACTTGTAGAGAATGACATTTTTTTGAACATTGCAGCTGCGGCTGGATGAGTTTTTGGAAAATCAGCGTTAACTGCTTTTTTCAAATAACCATCTGGAGAACCGCATTTTCCATCTCCACCATCTTCTGGTCTACAACCAGCTGTGTATGGAGGGAAGTCTATAAATGTAAAACCAGCACCATCAGTAAAGTTTGGTGTCCAGTTAAATATGATAGTTCCTCTTCCTTCTTTTTTAGCTGCTGCTAACTCTGCCCAAAGCGCATCTGCACTTCCAGCAAATTTAACCCACCAAAGATCTCCTAAGCCTAATGCGTCAACTCTTTGAGGTATCAAGTCTCCATGCCAAGTTTGTGGACCTTCCAACATTCTTCCTTTTCCATTTGGAGAGTCAGGTGTTGTAAAGTTTTTTGCACAGTCTGGATTTTTTAATGCTGTCCAGTCTGGTAGACCTGGGCACAATCCTTTTTCAGCAACCCAATTTGGATATCCCATATCCTCAAGAGTTCTTGCTTCATGATCACCCCAATCAAGCAAACCACCTTTGTCTAAAGCTGTTGTAAATGATTTACCAAATGCAGATTCCCAAACTTCATGTGATATATGTACATCACCAATTCGAATTGATTCATAAACTGCTTGAGAGTCAGCGTTTACATATTTTACATTGTTTCCCATGCTTTCCATAATTCCACCAATAACATAAGCCATTACAATTTGACTTGACCAGTTATGAGTTGGGATAACAATTGGTTTTTTACTATCTGCTGCGTTAGAAATTCCTGTAAAACTTACAAGAGAAATCACCAAAGCTGATAGTAGAGATATTAATTTTCTCATTTATTTCCCCTTTCCTTAATATTAAGTAGACCAAGTATGTTCTTAAATAAAGTAACAGTCAACAAGAGATATATATATTTAATATATATAAATTTTGTACTATGGTTAAATAAATAAATTTTTGTTATGCAAAGTTTAAATATTAGAGAACCTGGTTTAAATGTTTTACCACTTGGAGTTGAAAGACATGTTGTTGTAGGAGGTGGTCTTACTGGTATTCAAGTTTTTCCAGATGATGAGATTGAAATTGTAAATGATGAAGGTAATCAAATTTGTGAAATTGCTGTTTTTAATAAAGAAGGTAAATCTGAATTAGGAATTTTAAACTTAAAGAAGGATAAAAATTCTTCTGAAATAAATAAAATACTTTTAAAAAAAGATGAAAACTCACTAATAACTGCTTATCAATTAAAAAAAAGAAATTTAAATATTGAAAAATCTGATTCAGCAATAATTTTTGACAAAGATGCATCCCAAGGAGACAAAATAAAGCTGGTTTCCAAGGATAAGTGTTATTGCATTTTTTCAGCTCCAGGGCCAGAAATGTTAATATACGAACAAAATCCTACAACTGATTTAACTGTTTTTATCAAAAGAGCAAATATTGTTAATGACAAAGAACATTCGATAATACCTGATCCTTTATTTGAGCCTTTAAATGAAACAAATATTGATAGAAAAACTGCAATATCATTTGAAGTTAAAGAAGGAGATTATATTCAAATTATTTGCCCAACGGGAAGACAGTGTTCTGATTTTGTAGCTTTTGATACATCAAAATTAAATAAAGGAATTGAAAAAGGTCTTGATTGGCAAACTACAAGAACATTTATGGGGAATACTTTTCCTGGACCAGGTTTGTTTTCCAAATTTTATGACACTGATCACGAACCTTTAGTGGAAGTTATTAGAGATACTGTTGGAAGACACGATACATTTAATTTGGCTTGTACAGCTAAATACTATGAAGATGCTGGATATTTTGGACATCCAAATTGTTCTGACAACTTAAGTGACTCTATGTCTAAATTTGGACTTGAAAAGCAAAAAGGTTGGCACGCCATAAATCTTTTTTTTAATACATCTTCAGGAGGTCAAAATTCGGTTCTTTCGGATGAATCTTTTGCTAGACCAGGTGATTATGTTTTGATGAGAGCTTTAAAAGATTTAACTTGTGGCACTTCTGCTTGTCCTAGTGATATTGACCCTTGTAATTCATGGAATCCAACTGATATTTTTGTTAGAACTTATGATAAAAAAAAAGAATTTACAAAATCTTTTGCATTTAGAATGAAAGCAGACTCAGAAACTAAGCTAACCAAAAACACAGGTTTTTATAAAAAAACATCTAAACTTACAAGAAACTTTGTTGATGCAAGAGGTTACTGGTTGCCTAATGATTATACAAAGCATGGGGTTATTAATGAATATACTGCTTGCAGAGAAAAAGCTGTTGTAATTGATTTATCTTCCTTAAGAAAATTTGAAATTCTAGGTCCAGATGCTGAAGAATTAATGAATTATACACTAACAAGAAATGTAAAAAAACTTTCTGTAGGTCAGATTGTTTATTCATCAATGTGTTATGAAAATGGGAGTATGTTTGATGATGGAACATTACTTAAAATGAGTGATCACGGTTTTAGATGGGTTTGTGGAGATGAATATGCTGGTGACTGGTTAAAAGAACAAGCAAAGAAAAAAAATTATAATGTTTTGATTAAAAATTCGACTGATCAAATAAACAATATTTCACTTCAAGGACCCAATAGTAGAAAAATTCTAGAAAAGTTTATTTTTACACCTCCAACGCAACCTTCTATTTCTGAGTTACAGTGGTTCAGATTTACAATTTGCAGAGTTAAAGAATTGAATGGAATTCCTTTAATGGTTTCAAGAACAGGTTATACGGGAGAATTAGGTTATGAAATATGGTGTCATCCATCTGATGCACCTAAGGTTTGGGATGAAGTTATGGAAGCAGGCAAAGATGAAGGGTTAATTCCTGCAGGTTTTGGAGCACTAGACCTTTTGAGAATTGAAGCTGGATTAATTTTATTTGGAAATGAATTTGACGGACAAGTTGATCCTTTTGAAGCTGGAGTAGGATTTACAGTTCCTCTTAAAACAAAAACTAATGATTTTATTGGAAAAGAAAATTTAATTAAAAGAAAAGAAAATCCACAAAAAAAATTAGTTGGTCTTGAATTAATTAGTAAAGAAAAAGCTAATCATGGTGACTGTGTTCATATTGGTAGATCCCAAGTAGGTGTTGTTACCAGTGGATGTATCTCTCCAGTACTTAGTAAAAATATAGCTTTATGTAGAATAGATATTGGCCACTCTGAAATTGGAACAGAAGTTGAGGTTGGAAAAATTGATGGTGAACAAAAAAGAATCCCAGCAAAAATAGTAGGTTTCCCACATTACGATCCTCAAAAAACGCGAGTAAAATCATAAATGAACAAAAACTCAATTGATTTATTAGATTTTTGGGAAGACCAAATGAAAAAATCTCATACTTCAAGTAATTATTTTTTTAGAAAATCGCCTTCTCATTATCACATGATGCTTTTAGTAATGTCTGCATATAAATTAAATCAAAGCCTTTCTGTTGAAGTGCTCAAAACAAAATTGTTTAAAACCTCAAGACCAAAATCGGCACTAATTATCAATGAAGCTTGTGAAAAAGGTTTCTTCTTTTTAGAAAAAACTTCTAACGATCAGAGAAAAAAATTCATAAAACCAAGCCAATCTTTTATAAAAGAATTTAATGATTATTTAGAGACTTTAAAAAGCTTAAGTTTTTAGAGATAAATTAAACACACCTTAAGTTGTATAATTTAATACTTATATTTTTTATATATAAAAAAAAATATATATTTCCCTACCTCAAAAAATAGAATTTTAATATGTCATTACCGACAAAAGCAAAAGTAGTAATTATTGGTGGAGGAATCCATGGGTTAAGTACTGCTTGGAAATTATCTGAAACTTATAAAAATCCAAATGATATTGTTGTCTTAGAAAAAAAAGATACAGCAGCAGGTGCAAGTGGGATTGCATGTGGTGTAGTAAGAAATAATTATTTTCAACCTGCTATGAGAGAGTTAATGGCACACTCTGTTAGCGTTTGGGAGAGTGATCCTAAAGCTTTCAAATATAATCCAGTTGGTTATATGCAAATCTCACCTGAGGTTATGCATAAAGATGTAGCGAGCATTTATGAACAACAAAAAGCTATAGGTTATGAATCTGTTTTTATTGAAGGTGAAAAAGATTGTATGAACTATATGAAAGGAATTTTTAATGATTGGCAAGCTCAAGGTATAACTTCTGTGCTTCATGAAAAAAAAGGTGGATATGCATTTAATGTGAACTCTATTAAAGCTTTAGAGAGTAAAGCAAATGCAAATGGAGTTAATGTTCATAAAGGTGTTAAGGTTACAGGTTTTAAAAGAGGAAGTAATAGTAATTCTATTACTGGAGTTCTTACAGACAAAGGAACTATAGATTGTGATCAAGTAGTAGTTGGTGCTGGACCTTGGGTTAGAGACTTTTGGAACATGTTAGAACTACCAAAAAAAACTGAAATAAAAGGTAAAGATGGAAAAACGCATGAAGTTGACATGTGGAAATATTGGTTTTTACAAGAAGGTGTTTTAGGTGTTGACGCAAATTATTTGAGAACTAATGAAGGGAAACAGCCTCCTGTAATTCATGTTGATACTGATGCGCCATTACACTCCGATACAGACGGAAAACTATTAACAGATGAGTTGTGGGGAATATATTATAAACCAGATATTGAAGGTTTGGGGGTTCAAGGAGGAACTTCTCCTTATATTGTTCAAAAACATTTCGATGAAGTTAATGTTGATCCATATGGAATTGAGTCACCTGAATATCAGACTACAGATAAATTTGCTGATATGTGGACTTCAGCTCTAGCTCATTGTCAAAAACGTTTTGTTGGTAAATCAAATTTATATAGAAGAGGTCCCTCTGGTGGCTTGGGATGTTTAACTCCAGACTCTTTTCCTATCTTTGATAGATTTTTTGAAAACGTATATATGATAGCAGACGCAAATCATGGATATAAAATGATAGGAGTTGGGCACTTAGTTGCTCAAGAAATTTTAGGAAAAGAAAGTGAATTATTAAAACCATTTAGATTCAACCGATACGAGAAAGGGGAACTTCACCCTACTTCTAATAGTCCATTTCCATGGAGTTAATTAATCTAAGTAGACAGAATATTTTTTTTCAGTTAACTTTTATACTTAAAAGATAAAAGGAGCGAGATGACAGATTTAGAAAAACATGTAAATCGACCAGGTAGAGCGAAACAAGTTAAAAAAGTAAGAGAAAAAATTAAAGAATTAGGAATAACTTATATTTATTATCAATTCATTTCTGTAACAGGAAGAGTTGTTGGTAAAGGTATTCCCGCAGATCATTGGGAAAGAACTGCAGAAAAAGGTTTTCAATTAGTTTATGGATCTACAGCCAACTTATTTGTAGACAGACACAAAAATTATATCGGTTACGGTCCTGAAGCTATGGAACTTGTTGGTATACCTGACCCTGAAACTTTCTGTCAATTACCTTGGGACAAAAGAATTGGAAGAGTTTTTGTTACGTGTTTTAGAAATAGAGAAGAAAGACAAAATCCAGGAGGTCATTTAACTTCTGATTGCAGAGGTAACTTGAAAATTTTTATGGATGAATTTCAGAAAAAACATGGGTTAGAATTAAGAGTTGGAACAGAACCTGAAATGATGTGGTTGACAAAAAACCCCGACGGAACCCCTACTGGAGAAGGTTTTTCTAAACCATACTGTTATCACATTGATCAATTTGAGTCATTGAGACCAGTTTTTATGAAAGTAATTGAATACGCTTCAGCCATGGGTTTAGATATGATCCAAGGAGATCATGAGGACGCCCCGGGACAATTAGAATTAAACTGGACATATGATAATGTTTTAAGAAATGCTGATAGACTTTCTACTTACAGACAAATTTGTGCCCAGGTAGCAAGAGAACATAATTTAATAGCATGCTTTATGACAAAACCATTTATGGGTGTTTCGGCAAGCGGTTGTCATACGAACATGTCTTTGTGGAAAGGTGGAAAAGTTGTAACAAACAAATTAGGTAATAAAAAATTACCTGGAGTAGAGGAAGTGTTTGGTTATGTACAGGGGGGTACAAATACTTTTATGCCTGATACTAAAGATATGCAAATGCCTGGAAAAATAGGTTTACAATCAATTGCAGGAATAATGAAACACTTGCCTGCTTTAACAGCATTAGGTTCATCAACAGTTAACTCTTATAGAAGACTTTGGGATCAAGGTTTTTGGGCGCCGGTTTATGCAGACTGGGGATACCAAAACAGAACTTGTGGTTTAAGGGTTTCTGCTCCAGGAAGATTTGAATATAGATCGGTTGATTCAATGCATAATCCATATTTGTTGGGTGCGGCTTTATTAAAAGCTTGTGATGAAGGTATTTCAAAAAAACTAAAACCTTCTAAGCCTGAGTCTAGAAGTATGTATGAAGCTAAAAAAGCAGGTAAAGATGTAAAAAAACTTCCATTAAGTTTAGGTGAAGCATTGGATAGATTAGCTGAAGATGAAGTTATTAAATCTGCAATGCCAGATGAAATGTATAAAGTTTTCCATTGGTATAAAAATGATGAATGGGAAAAGTTTCTTGGTGCAACAACTCAATGGGATCTTGATACTTATTTGGATTGCTTGCCATAAGCTAAAGAATTGAAAGGTTTTAAAAAATATGTGCGGAATTGCTGGATTAATTCATAGAGGAAAATCTTCAAATGTAGGAACTGAACTTCAACAAATGCTTCAAGCATTAAAACATAGAGGTCCTGACTCTACAGGATACGCTCTTTATGCTGAAAATGATGGGCAAAATTTTATAATGAGGTTCAAAGTTGGTGAAAATGTTGGAGAAGGAAGCACTTCTGTAAATGAAGATGCTAGTGTTTACGACCAGAGAAAAAAGGTTGTTGATAGAATGCTAGTTGATCTTGGTGCTGAGATTGTTAAGGAAGATAAATTAACTCCATACTCATTTAGATACGAAATGAAATATGAAAAAGATTTAATGGAATTTTCAAAAAAAATTGAAAGTATTGAAAGTGTTGAGATTTTATCTATTGGTAAGTCTTTAGAATTAATCAAAGATCTTGGTGACGCAAAAGTAGTATCTGATAGATATGAACTAGATAAAGTTCATGGAACTCATGCGATAGGCCATGCAAGAATGGCTACAGAGTCAGGCGTAGATATAAAATCTGCTCACCCATTTTGGGGCTACCCTTTTAGTGATGTATCTGTTGTTCATAATGGTCAATTAACAAACTATTGGAATAATAGAAGAGCGCTTGAAAATAAAGGTATGAGATTTATGTCTGAATGTGACTCTGAACTTATAGCGGTTTACTTAGCTGAAAAAATGAGAAATGGAGCTACTCTTGAAGAAGGAATGAGAGACTCTTTAACTGGACTTGATGGAGTATTTACATATTTTGTTGCAACAAAAGACTCACTAGGAATGGCAAAAGATACAATGGCTGCTAAACCTTTAGTTTTATATGAGTCAGACGAATTAGTAGCAATGGGATCAGAAGAAATTGCAATTAGATCTATTCTTCCTCAAGAAATAGATACCTATGATCCTTTTGATGGAGAGGTTAAAGTATGGCAAATTTAAAACCTTCTGAAAAAAAAACAAAAGCACAGTCAATGGGGCTTCATACTGAAGTTCTAACAGGTAAAACTCAACAAAAATTCTTCAATCCTGATGAGGCTGAAAATTTTTACTACTTTGGAACGCACGACGTAGACTTTAATAAAAGAACAGAAATAGATGTTAAAGAAATGGATTGTAAAGAAGCAAATAGAAAAATTGACGAATTAATGAGTGAAGGATACGGAACAATAGTAGTTAAAAATCCTCAAGGAAAACACAGTTTAGGAGTTGGAATATTAAACAAACTAAATTTAATTTTCGAAGGAAGTTTAGGTTATTTTGGATGTGGATCAATGGATGGTCCAATAGTAAGAATTAATGGAAGAGTTGGTTGGTCTTGTGCAGAAAATATGATGGCAGGAAAAGTTGTTATAGAAAAAAATGCAGGATCTTGTTTTGGAGCAGCTATCAGAGGTGGTGATTTAATTTGTAAAGGAAGTGTTGGTGCAAGAACTGGAATTGACCAAAAAGGTGGAACTATTATTGTGGGTGGAGATGCTGGAGCATTTACAGGTTTTATGATGCAAAGAGGTAGAATTATAATTCTTGGAGATGTTGGAATTAACTTGGGAGACTCTATGTATGATGGGACAATATTTATAGGTGGAAAAATTGGTTCTTATGGTAGTGATGCCATTGAAGCGGAACTCACAGATTCAGATATAGGTTGGTTAAAAAGAAAACTGAAAGTAGCTGAAATTGGTGATAATTTTGATGTTTCTAAAATGACAAAAGTTGTAGCTGGCAAAAAACTCTGGAATTACGATGCACTGGAGCCAACTGAGAAAAAAGGAGCTATATAATGGCAAAGAAAAAAAATAGAAAAACTAACGGTAGTACAAACGATAAAACTGAATTTTCTAAAAGAAATAAAAGTTTGCTAGGATATAACTCTATTTTCACTCCAGATGTTATAGATGATATTCACATAAAAGCAGAGCTTGGTAGATACAGAATGCGAGGTATGGCATTAATGAAAAAAATTCCAACGTTTGATGATTTGGTTTTTTTGCCAGGTACTTTGACTAGATTTGTAATTGAAGGATACAGAGAAAAATGTGAAACCAAAACTGTAATCGGACCTAGATGTGAAAACCCAATTGAATTAGATATTCCTGTTTATATTACTGGTATGAGTTTTGGAGCTTTATCTTATGAAGCTAAAACAGCTTTAGCAAGAGGAGCAACAATGGCAGGAAGCGCAACTTGCTCAGGTGAAGGTGGAATGATACCTGATGAAAGAAGATATTCTGAAAAATGGTTCTATCAATGTATTCAATCAAGATATGGATTTAATCCACATCATGCACAGTTGGCTGATGGTATTGAAGTATTTATTGGACAAGGTCAAAAAGTTGGAATGGGCGGTCATCTTATGGGGCAAAAAGTAACTGACCAAGTTGCAGAGATGAGATCACTTCCTGCTGGTATTGACCAAAGATCACCTGCAAGACACCCTGACTGGTTAGGTCCAGATGATTTAGCTCTTAAAGTTCAAGAATTAAGAGAATTAACAAAAAATAAAGTTCCAATCCAATTAAAGTTAGGAGCCGCAAAAGTTTATGATGATGTTCGTATGGCTGCAAAATGTGATCCTGACTCTATATATTTAGATGGAATGGAAGGATCTACAGGCGCAGGTCCCCATATAGCTGCTGCAAATACAGGTATTCCAGGAATCGCAGCTATCAGAGAAGCTAGAAGAGCTTTGGATGATGTAGGTAAAACAGGAAAAGTAACTTTAATTTATGCTGGTGGTGTAAGAGATGGTGCCGATATGGCTAAAGCTCTTGCTCTAGGGGCTGATGCAATAGCAATTGGAACTGGCGCAATGGTAGCCTTAAATTGCAACAAAGAAATTCCTGAATCAAATTTTGAAAAAGAAATGGGAGTCCCTGCGGGTCACTGTTATCATTGTCATACAGGAAGATGTCCAGTAGGCGTTGCAACTCAAGATCCAAAATTAAGAAAAAGATTAAATCCTGATGATGCTGCTTTAAGAGTTTATAATTATTTACATGCTATGACTTTGGAAGCTCAACTTTTAGCAAGAGCTTGTGGTAAAACAAATATTCATTCTTTAGAGCCTGAAGATATGGCTGCATTAACAATGGAAGCTTCAGCTTTAGCAAAAGTTCCTTTGTCTGGAACAAATCATACAGTTGGTGTTGATGATTATCATAAAATATAAATATTATTATGGTTAAAAAAAAAAAAAAGATTAAAAAATTAAAAAAAGAAATTAAAGGTCAATTAGGAAAGAAAAAAGAAACGGCCAGAGAAAAAATGATTGGTCAGACAATTGGTTACCGTTATGACGTTAACCTTTTGCCTGACTACAAAAGATTAACTCCATTTTTAAAAAAATATATTGAGGCAATGGGATGGGATGACCTTAATTGGCTAGAGGATGTACATATGGGTTATGAAGAAAATAGACCAGCTGTATTTGATAGAAATGCAAATGGTTGGGTAACAATTCCAAGTAAAATTAAACTTCCAAATAATCAACAAGATAGAGATATGATAGCAAGAGAGTTATTAGTTAAATTCCAAATGTCTCCAAATCATCCGTTGGTTGATCTTAAAAAAGCATATTTAAAATTTTAAGAATCATAAAAAAAAATCTACCTGAAGTTGTTAATCTAAAATTTACATAAAGGTTTTATCTGTATTTTTAATCATTGTACTAAATGACGCATCTAATAGAGTCATTCTAATTTGTTTAAACAAATGGAGGTTTGAAATGACTGATCAACTAGGTGCATTGACAACCATATTTACAGAATTTTACTACTGGGTAACAGTAGTGCTGATGTTTTTAATTCACGTCGGATTCTGTATGTATGAGGTTGGAGCTTCCCGATACAAACATCATCAACACACATTAATGAAAAATACAATGCTGATACCTCTGGTAACAGTTACTTGGTTTTTATTTGGTTGGTGGATTTATTGGGCTTTTCCAACAGGACCAGGTCTTGCACCATCAATAATGAACGAAAGCGCAGCTTTGATAACAGATGACTCAGCTTTTAGTGCTAAGTGGTACGTGCCCAATAGTGATTTAATGGCAGTTAACTTAGGCGATCATATAAGTGGAGTATTCTGGGCAGCGTTTTTATTGTTCTCATGGACAGCAGCCTCAATTGTTTCTGGTGCGGTAATCGAAAGAATAACAACTTTCGCATTCGGTATCTTAGCAATTGCAATTGGTTCAGTTTTCTGGACGATAGATGCTGCATGGGGATGGCACTTTGACGGTTGGATGCTTAAACTACTCGGCTATCATGATGCTTATGCTTCTGGCGTAATTCATGCTGTAGCAGGAGGTTTTGCTTTAGGTGTTCTTGCTGTTTTAGGACCGAGAATAGGAAAATTCTCATCTTCTGGAGAACCAAGAAATATTGGACCGAGAAATCCTTGGTTAGTAACAATAGGACTGTTTCTAATTTATACAGGTTTCTGGGGTTTTTACGCAGCTTGTAATATTCCAATTTTTGATCTTGGACCTGAATATGGGATGGAAGGCGTAACGTATTGGACTGCAACAAACATATATGTAACCCCAACAACATTAAGTGGAATTACTATGAACTTCTTAATGTCGTTATCTGGAGGATTGTTAGCTGGATATTTGATTTCTAAAGGAGATCCTTTCTGGACATACTCTTCTGGACTAGCAGGTATAATATGTGCTTCTGCAGGAAATGACTTATACCATCCAATACAATCAATGATCATAGGTATGATCGGTGTTGTGATAGCTTACAAAATGCATTACTGGGTTGAACGTAAGTTCAAAATTGATGATGCAGTTGGAGCAGTAGCAGTACATGGTTATGCTGGTTTCGCAGGACTTGTGATTTGTGGATTTGTTCTAAACGGATATCCTTCGTCAGGATATAGCGTTGGAGCTATGTGGGATGGAGCCACATATGCTGCAATTAATCCACTAGGAATGTTTATAGGAGCATTAATAATGTTCTTTGTTCTGGGAATGATACCGGGCTGGATTATTGCTAAAGTACTTCATGGAATGGGTAAACTTAGAATTCCAAGAGAAGTTGAATTAGCAGGTCTAGACTATGATGTAATGGAGGCGGCTAAAGATGATGAAAAATCTGTCGCTTCATCTAGTTAAAGGAGGATAATATGGCAGTATCTAATTGGATAGATCACCTTAGCGCTGAAGAAGTTGCTGGAGCTGTTTATCCTGGAGTTGGAACTGAAGGAATTTTAGTTCTAATTGCTTTTGTTCTTTGGATTGGATGGCATGTACTTTCAGCAAGACAAGAAAATGAAAAACTTTCTAAACTTGCGAGAAAGAGGCCAAGTTCTAATGCCTGGAAGAACAATGTTACAGATGGATAACTAAATTTTAATTAGGGCGCATAGTAAATATGTGCCCTTTTTAATATGACAGAAAAAAATTCAGAAAATAATTTTAACAAAACCCCTAGCAAAATGGCTAGATTAGCGTGGCCTAAGGCTAAGTACGGTGTAATTATTGCAATAATAATTATAATTTTAATTAATTTAATTTATTATAAAGATTTCTTTTTATCTTTTTTGAAATAATTATGATAACTTAAGTTATGGGAAAAAACCTATTCAAAATTGCGAAACAAAAAAAAATTAAGTACTTTCTAATAAGTTTTGTAGATCTTTTTGGAGTTTTAAGATCAAAATTAGTTCCAACAAGAGCAATTAAGGAAATGCAAAAATCTGGCGCAGGTTTTGCTGGATTTGCAGCATGGTTGGACATGACGCCTGCTGACGCAGATATGTTTGCAATTCCTGATCCTAATAGCTTAATACAGCTTCCTTGGAATAAAGAAGTTGGCTGGCTTGCATCAGATCTTTGGATGAATGGCAAACCAGTAGAGGCGTCTCCTAGAGTAATGCTAAAAAATCAAATAAATAATCTAAATTCTCAAGGATTATCAATGAAATCTGGCGTGGAATGTGAATATTTCCTTATATCTTCAAATGGATCAAATATAGCTGATCCTAGAGATACCCAGTCAAAACCTTGTTATGACCAATCTGCATTAATGAGAAGATATGATTTGATAAAAGAAATTTGCGATTGCATGATTGAAATGGGTTGGAATCCTTACCAAAATGATCACGAGGATGCAAATGGACAATTTGAGATGAACTGGGATTTTTCAAATTGTCTAGTTACAGCTGATAGACATACTTTTTTTAAATTCATGGTTAAAACTATTGCGGAAAAACATGGCTTAAGAGCAACATTCATGCCAAAACCATTTCAAAATCTTACAGGAAACGGATGTCATGCGCATATTTCAGTTTGGAAAGGTAAAAAAAATGTATTTTTAGATAATAATGACAAGCTTGGACTAAGTAAAATTGCTTATAACTTCTTAGGTGGAGTAATAAAAAATGCAGACTCATTATCAGCATTTTTTAACCCTACTATAAACAGTTATAGAAGAATTAATGCTCCACCGACTATGTCAGGTGCAACTTGGTCTCCAAGTAGTATTTCTTATACTGGGAATAATAGAACACACATGATTAGAATTCCTGATCCAGGAAGATTTGAATTAAGATTAATGGATGGTTCAGCAAATCCTTATCTATTACAAGCAGGAGTGCTGGCTGCGGGATTACACGGCATCAAAAATAAAATTTATCCCGGCAAACCTTTGGATTGTAATATGTACACAGATTATAAAAAATATCCTAACTTGCCTAAATTACCTGATAATTTAGAACAGTCTTTAGAAAAGTTAAAAAATAATAAAAAAATGAATAAGTCTTTTGGAGAAAGTGTAATAAATAGCTATCTAAAATTAAGAAATTCTGAAATTGAAGAATTTAAAAAAAAAGAAATATTTAATAAAACTAAACCAATTACAAAATGGGAAAAAGAAAATACTTTAGATTGTTAATATATGTCAATTATATCTAATGGACATGTTTGGAAATATTCTTCATTTATAGAAAACAAAAACTTTTCATTTAACAAAGAAGAAATTTTAAAAAATATTTCTATACAAGAAATTGATGATGCTTATTTAACAATATCAAAATGGGAAAAATATAGGACAACGCCTCTTCTGCTTTTAAATAAACTTTCTAAAGAATTAAACTTGAATAAAATTTTTTACAAAGATGAGTCAAAACGATTTGATCTAAAATCTTTCAAAGCTTTAGGTGGAGCTTATGCGGTTGAAAAAATAACAAAAGGAAACAAAAATATAACTATCTCAACTGCTACAGCAGGAAATCATGGAAGATCAGTGGCTTGGGGCGCGAAAAGATTGGGCCTTAAATGTAAAATTTTTATTAGTGAATATGTAAGCGAAGCAAGAGGAAAAGCTATGGAAGATCTAGGTGCAGAAGTAGTAAAAGTAAAAGGTAATTATGAAAAATCTTTAATTGAGTGTATTAAGCAATCGACTAAAAATAATTGGCAAATAGTCCAGGATGTTGCTTGGAAAGATTATATGGAAGTACCAAAATTAACTATGGCTGGATATTCTGTAATGATGAAAGAAATAGTAGACAAAATCGAAAATGAAGAAATTACTCATATTTTTTTGCAGGCTGGAGTTGGTGGAATGGCTGGAGCAATGGTTGCAGGAATAGCCAGATATCTAAAATATATTCCAAAAATTATCATTATTGAGCCTGATAGTGCGGCATGTGTAATGGAAAGTATAAAAACAGGAAAAATTGAAAAAATAAATATTACAAGAGAAAGTTTAATGGGTGGCATGTCTTGTGGAGAGCCGTCATTAGTACCATGGGAAATACTTAAAAAATCAGTACATTACTGCATTAGTCTCCCAGACGAAGATATTGCAAGAACAATGAAACTTTTGGGAAATGGAAATTTAAGCGATAAAAAAATAATAGCTGGAGAAAATTCTGCCCCTGGAGTAATCAGTTTAATTGCGTGCTGTAATGATGAAAATATAAAAAATAAAATTAATCTTGGTGCAAATTCTAATGTTCTTCTTATTGGCTGTGAAGGTGATACGGACGAAGAAATGTACCAAAAACTTTTAAAAGAATAATTATTTATAAACTGTGAAAAAAATTATTAAAAAAAAATTTGAAAATGTTGATTTTTATAAAATTTTTAAACCTGATTTAACACCTAAACAAATGTTGGAGCTTGGTGTTTTTGGAGGATCATACTTTGGTTTAAAAATAAATGAATTTCCTAAATCGTGGTTTAAAAATGTTAAATTAAGTAAAGATTTTGATGTAAGTTTAAATAGATTTAAAATTAAAGCTGGATTGTCTAGAGAACATTGGATTGAAAAAGGATGGATTTTTAGGGAAGACCCACTTGGATGGTTTCAATGGTACTGTAGATTTGCAATGGGAAGACGTTTACAACATATTGATGAAATACAAATCAAAAGATGGAAAAATTTTACAAGACACGTAAAAGCAATTAAAAAAAATTGTGAAAATGGAGATTTAAGTTGTAGGAGAAGACAGAGACAGGCAATACTCCAATGGGCCTATGATCCCTTAATTTAAAAATTATTATTCTCCTATAAAGTGATGAATTATTTTTCTAAGGTGATTATCTATCCTGTGTTCAAATAAATATAATCCTTGCCAAGTTCCTAATAATAAAATTCCATCTTTTATACTAAGAGATATTTGATTATTAGTTAATGCTGATTTGATATGTGCGGGCATATCATCTTTACCTTCTGTTGTATGAATATATAATTTATTTTCCATTGGAACTAATTTGTCAAAATAATTTTGAAGATCAGTTAGTACATCAGGATCAGCATTTTCTTGTACAATAAGAGATGCACTGGTATGTTGAATGCTTATATTTAAAATACCATTTTTAAAATTATTTTTTTTTATCCATGACAATGTATTTTCTGTAAATTCATAGAGTTTTTGACCTTTGGTATTTATGCTTAAATAATAAAATTCTTGCTTCATTAAATTATTTAAAATCTTTTCCATACTTTGATCTTGGGCCTTTTCTCAAACCGTAAGGTCCTGCAATAAAAACTGTAACTGGCTTAGTGCCAGGTTTCAAATCTACTCTGTGAAAATTATTTGCAGATCTAAAACCTATATACCCTGGACGTCTCCAAAATTTACCGTCTTTTAACGTTTCCCAATAACCATCCTTTAAAACTATTGTTAAATAAGGAAATAAATGATTATGAACTCCTTCTCCATGATCATCATCCAACATTTCATGAATCAAAATATTGAAAGGAAACCACTTAGGTCTATTTCTAAATAATAAATAATATCTATTCATCCATGGCTTTGCTTTATTGTATTCTGGATGAGAAGGTCCCCTATCTAGAACTAATTTTTTTCTACCTAATTTTTCAAGTAACTTAAAAAACATTAATTAGATTTTATGATAGAATTATCTTTTATTAGGTACATGCTTCCATGAAAAATATAAGGTCTTGAAATTTTTGAACCATGTAGTTTAAAAATATTTTCTTGAAGACCGGTTTTCAAATCAATTTTAACCAATCTTCCATTATTTAAAGATAAATATATTTTATTTTTTGCAAGAACAAATCCTACTGGTTTTATTTGGTTTTTTTTATTTTTTATATTACTTAAAGTATTTGTTATTCTTAAGATATTTCCTGTATTTTTTTCAATAACAAATAAAAAACCTTCGTTGGATATTGTTAAAACTAGGTCTTCAACGACAGTTGGAATTAAACTTGAATTAATAGTTTGTTTCCAATTTATAATCCCTGACCTTGAATCTATTGAAAAAAATTCATTTTTATTATTTGAAAAATAAATCGTATCATTATCTATTATTAGATCTGAGTTTTCTAAACTAAAAGCGTTCTGATAAATTATATTACTTTGGGTGGGTGTTTGCCACAAAAGGGTTCCATCAATAGAATTCAATGCAGTAACATCACCTAAATTATTAATAAAAAAAACAATTTCATCTTTTAAAATTAAAGATAATTTTTTCTCTGATTTAATAAACGAGTTTTCTGATTGAAAATTCCATACTTCTTTTCCATTTTTAATTAGAAAACATCTTATTACATTATCAAAATCTATTGTTATGAATTTATCTTTAGTAATTTTTATATTTGAATTAAATGAAGACAAACTATATTTTGACCACAAAATCTCTCCGCTATTTAAATTTATTGAATAAAATTTTGATATATTGTCATTAACTATTAAATTTTTACCATTTTGTGCAAAATATAAAATTGGATTTAATTTTTTTTCTTTTTTTTTATAATTATTTATTTTCCAAATATTTTTAAAGTTTTCATCTATTTTAAAAATAGAACCTTTGCCATCGAAAAAAACTATATTTTTTTTATCTGTAAAAATTAATTCTGGTTGATAATTTTTAAATTTTTCAATTTTTTTAAATTTATAATAATATTTTTTATCAAAATTTGTTTCAAAATTAATATTTCCAGTATTGTTACTATTATTATTTAAAAATACTTTATCTGTTTTTAATCTAGATATATTTACAGTTAATCCAGGGTTTAGTTCTTTTTTAATTGGCTCTATTTCTTGAAATAAATTTATTTCTTCATTTTTCTCTTCAGTTGCTTCTTTTTTTAAAGAACTACAACTGGATAAAAATAATAATAATAAAATATAAAATAAATATTTACTCACTGAAGTTTGCACGCAGTCTATTTTGAGCTGCTACTTTTAATTTAGAGTTTGCATTTTCAAGGTTTGCTATTTGGCTAAAAAATTCTTTTGATTTTTGATTTTCATTTTTTGCTAAATAATACTCTGCCATTAAGAATAAGGCATGAGATTTCCATATGCTTTGAGATTTAATGACAGGATTTAATATATCTAATAGTTGATTTTCATCAGCAAAATCTGAATTGTATAAACCTTTTTTATATATTGTTAAATTTTTTATTTCATCTTCAAGGTCTAATTCATTTATTAAGATATCAAAATATTTGTTGATTTCATCTTGAGAACTGATCAATTGATTGTCTATTAAAAAATAAAATGCCAGTGGTGAATAAGTTTTATCTTTTTCATTTATTATTTCTTTAAACTCATTTTCAATATTTTCCTTTTTGCCAGATTCAAACTTAGTAACCACAATATTATATTTATCTGAAAGTTTTTCTTTAATTCCTAACCTATAATCTTGGTAGAGAAAAAAACTTATTAGCAATAAAACAATTAAAATTAATATAAAAATTATTTTTTTTTTGTAATTAATAAAAAAATTTTTTATTTTTTCTTTACGTGTATTGCTATTAATAATTTCTATTTCTTGTTCTTGATCCATTATATCATTTTCCTAAGCACATATTGTAAAATGCCACCATTTTTATAATATTCTAATTCATTTTTAGTATCTATTCTGCATAACATTTTTATTTTCTTTATAACTCCTGATTGATACTTTATTTGAACCTCAACTTTATCACCAGGATTTATTCCATTTTCAATATCAATAATACTAAATAGTTCAGATCCTAATAAATTTAAGTTTTTTCTATTAATATTTTCTATAAATTGCAATGGCAATATGCCCATTCCAACTAAATTTGATCTGTGTATTCTTTCAAAACTTTCAGCAATTACTGCTTTCACTCCCAAAAGCTTAGTTCCTTTGGCGGCCCAATCTCTTGATGATCCAGTTCCATATTCTTTTCCTCCTATAACTACCAAGTCTGTTCCTCTTTTTTTATATTCTACAACTGCATCATAAATTGGCATTACTTTTTCTTCAGGAAAGAGTTTTGTAAAACCACCTTCAGTTCCTGGAGCTATTTCATTTCTTATTCTAATATTTCCAAAAGTTCCTCTCATCATTACTTCATGATTTCCTCTTCTTGATCCATAAGAATTATAGTCTTTTGGCAATATTTGGTGATGCATAAAATATTCTCCTGTAGGACTTTCTTTTTGAATAGTGCCTGCAGGAGAAATATGATCTGTTGTTACCATATCTCCTAAAATTAAAAGTGGTCTTGCATCTTTTATTTCTTTAAAGCCTTCTGGTTCGTCAGATAGATTATCAAAAAATGGTGGTTTTTTTACGTAAGTAGAACTATCATCCCAATTATAAATACTACTTGGTTCAGTTTTAATTTTTTGCCATTGTTCTGGACCATCTGAAATATTTGAATATCTTTTTATAAACATTTCAGGATTTAAAGAATTTTTTAAAACTTCATCAATTTCTTGATTGCTTGGCCATATATCTTTTAAAAAAACTTCTTTTCCTTGTTTATCTTTGCCAAGCGGTTCTTTGTATAAATCTATTTTCATTGATCCGGCTATTGCATAAGCAACCACTAATGGTGGTGAAGCTAAATAATTAGCTTTAACCAAAGGTGAAATCCTGCCTTCAAAATTTCTATTTCCAGACAAAACCGAAACCGCATAAATATTATTTTTCTTTACTGTTTCTGATATATTTTCAGGTAAAGGACCAGAGTTTCCAATACATGTAGTGCAACCGTATCCTACAAGATTAAAGCCAAGATCATCTAAATAAGAATTTAATCCTGCTTTTTCTAAATAATCTGTAACCACTTGAGATCCTGGAGCCAAAGAGGTTTTCACCCAAGGTTTTGTATTTAATCCTTTTTCAACAGCTTTTTTTGCAAGCAAACCTGCCCCAATTAAAACATTTGGGTTTGATGTATTTGTACATGATGTGATTGCTGCAATTAGAATGTGTCCATCTTCAATTTTAAATTTTTCATCTTTAACTTCAGATACAATTGGTTTATTTCTTTTCGTTTCTTTTTCAAATACATTTTTAAAATTTTCTGAAGCTTCATTCAACAAAACTTTATCTTGTGGTCTTTTTGGTCCTGAAATCGTAGGCACAACTTTTGACATATCTAAAGTTAAAGTATCTGTAAAAATAATATCATCACTAATCCAAAGTCCTTGTTCCTTTGCGTATATTTCTACAATATCTACAGATTGACTATCTCTCCCAGAAAATTTTAGATACTTTAAAGTTTCATTATCAATTGGAAAAAAACCACATGTTGCACCATATTCTGGAGCCATGTTAGCAATTGTTGCCCGATCAGCCAATGTTAAATTTTTTAAACCTTCTCCATAAAATTCTACAAATTTTCCAACAACACCTTTGTCTCTTAGCATTTTAACAACAGTTAAAACTAAATCAGTTGCGGTTGTACCTTCGGAAAGCTTTCCTTTCATTTCAAACCCTATTACTTCTGGTATTATCATGGATATTGGCTGTCCCAACATACCTGCTTCCGCTTCTATTCCTCCAACTCCCCATCCTAAAACTGATAATCCATTAACCATAGTTGTATGACTATCAGTTCCCACTAAAGTGTCTGGAAAAATATAATTTTCATTTTTAAATTTTTCTATCCATACAACCTTTGATAAATATTCTAAATTTACTTGGTGACATATTCCTGTTCCTGGAGGAACAATTCTAAAATTATCAAACGCTTTCTGTCCCCATTTCAAAAAAGAGTATCTTTCAGCATTTCTTTGAAACTCAATTTCTACATTTTCTTTTAATGAATTTGCTCCAGCAAATTTATCTACTTGTACAGAATGATCTATTACCAAGTCTACAGATGACAATGGGTTTATAGTTTTTGGATCTTTATCTTTTTCTTTTACAGCCTCCCTCATTGCGGCAAGGTCTGCTACCGCTGGAATTCCAGTGTAATCCTGTAATAAAACTCTAGCAGGTCTATAAGCAATTTCTGTCTTAGATTTTTTGTTTTTAAGCCATTCTTGAACTGCATAAATTTGAGATTTATTAACACTTAAATCGTCCTCAAATCTTAATAAATTTTCTAATAAAATTTTAATTGATTTTGGAAGTTTCGCTATGCCCTCTAAACCATTTTTTTCAGCTTCATTTAAAGAATAATATTTATATTCTACTCCTTTTATTTTAATTTTTTTAAGAGAGTTGAAAGTATTTTTTGATCCTGGTTTCATAATTTTTAATATTTTATAAATAAAGAATTATTATGGTCAAAATAAGCATGCCTGACATTAAAAAATTAAAATTTTTTGCAATAATTTTTAAAGGTAAAGATAAAATTATTGGCAAATTTGACAATTTTTTCTCACTTTCTCCTATGGTCATGTATTTACCTAACAAACTCCAAGTTACAATACTTAAAAAACTAATTATTATAGCTAGTAAAATAATTATTATTGAGTCTTTTACAAAATTTTCTTGGCTTATAAATGTAGAAGTTATAAATGCGGCACAAATAACAGCTTTTGGATTAATAAATTGAAATAATACTATGTTAACAAATGTTGCAGGATTTTTAGATTCTTTATTTTGAGTATTTTTTGTAGTTGCAATTTTATATGCCATATAAACAAGAAAAATAGTTCCAGCTACTGTAATAATATTTTGTATATCTGGATATTTTTTAAAGATAATAGATAAACCAAAATTTATACAAATTATAAGTAATGGAAAACCAAAAGTTACGCCATATATTATTGGAAGAGTTTTTTTTATACCAAAATTAAATGCTGAATAAGATGCCATAAAGTTATTTGGCCCAGGCGAAAATGCAGCAGCTGAACAAAATAAAATAAAAGCTATTAAATCAGAATGTATCATTAATGTTTATGCTATTTGCAAACCATTTTTAGTTGGCTGAGAAGGATGTAACAAAACAACTTTTCCATCTTTCTCAATTGCTCCTAATACTAAAAATTGAGATTTAATTCCCGCTATATTTTTTTCAGGAAAATTACAAACTCCAACAACCTGTTTTCCTTTTAAATTATCTTCATCATAATAATGAGTTATTTGCGCGGAAGACTCCTTGATTCCTATATCATTTCCAAAATCAACTTCGATTACCAAAGAAGGTTTTCTAGCTTTTTCATTTTTCTTAACTGATATTACTGTTCCAATTCTAATATCTACTTTATCAAATATATCATAGGTTATTTGTTCTTTCATAAAATTAATATATAATTAAATATAAATGAGTACAGAAAATAATTTGCAAAACTTATATGAGAATTCAATTAAAATATTAACAGATTTAATTGCTTTCAAAACTATATCTGGTGAAAATAATTCCCCTTTAATTGATTATTGTGAAAATATATTAAAATCTTTGGGCGCTGAAAGTTTTAGAACCTATGACGATGAAAAAAAAAGAGTAAACCTTTTTTCAACTTTAAAATCTAAAAAAAAAAGTGAAAAAAAGCCAATAATACTATCTGGTCATACTGATGTTGTGCCAGTTTCTAAAGGATGGTCTACAGATCCTTTCTTAGCAACAATTAAAGATGATAAGCTATATGGTAGAGGATCTTGCGATATGAAGGGTTTTATTGCATGCGCATTAGCTTATGCACCAATTCTTTCAAATTCCAATTTAGATCGTGATATACACTTTTCTTTCACTTTTGATGAAGAGACCGCTTGTATTGGAGCTCCAATTTTAATTAAAGAATTAAAAAAAAGAGGAATTGTAAATGGAATATGCATCGTTGGAGAGCCTACAAATATGAAAATCATAGATTCTCATAAAGGCTGCTATGAATATACAACTTATTTCGAAGGTTTGGCGGGACATAGTTCTGAACCCAATAAAGGAGTTAGTGCGGTAGAATATGCTGCGAGATACACAAATAAACTGGTTGAATTAAGAGAAAAACTTAAAGAAAGAGAGCCTAAAGACTCAATATTTAACCCCCCATACTCCACTCTACAAGTTGGAGGAATTTTTGGTGGTATTGCTCATAATGTTATAGCTGATAAATGTCATGTTAATTGGGAAACTAGACCTGTTGCCAAAGAAGATGGAATTTATTTAAATAAAGAAATAGATAAATATGCAAATGAAGTTCTTTTGCCTGAGATGAAAAAAGTTTATCCCAATTCATCTATCAAAAAACATATTATTGGTGAAATAATAGCATTTGATAGAATTAAAAATTCTGAAGCTTGTGAGTTTGTTTCAAGTATTACAGGAGATAATTCAAGAGAAGTTGTTTCATTTGGCACAGAAGCTGGTCTTTTTCAAGAGATTGGGATTAGCACTGTCGTATGTGGACCTGGCTCAATAGAACAAGCTCACAAAATTGATGAATTTATTAAATTAGACGAATTAAAAAAATGTTTAGTTTTTTTAGAAGGTGTAAAAAACAAATCAATAAATTAGTTCCAGCCTCCGATTGATTTTAATTCTAAGAATTCTAACAAACCTTCTTTGCCCCCTTCTCTTCCTATACCAGAATGTTTAAAACCTCCAAAAGGAGCATCTACAGCAAGTGATGCTGTATTTGCAACAATCATTCCAGATCTTAATTTTCTTGCAACTCTTTTGACTTTTTCTTGATCTTCACTTTGAATATAATTTGTCAAACCATAAGGAGTATCATTTGCTATTTCTATTGCTTCTTCTTCTGTTTCAAATGGTATGACTGATAATACTGGTCCAAAAATTTCTGTTCTTGCTATCTCCATACTGTTTTTGACATCAGCAAAAACTGTTGGCTTAACATAATATCCTGCTTCTAATCCTTCGGGTTTTCCAGGACCTCCTGAAATCAATTTAGCACCTTCTTCAACTCCTTTTTTTATAAGTGTTTGAATTTTATTATATTGAGTTTCAGAAATTACAGGACCAATATGATCTCCTTCTTTGTCAGGTGTATCAACTTTAAATTCATCTGCATATTTTTTTAATCTTTCTAAAGCATCGCTATATATTGATTTTTCAACCAACATTCTTGTAGGAGCATTGCAAGATTGTCCTGAATTTCTAAAACATCTAAGAGCTCCTCTTTCAATAGCTTCATTATCTGCATCTTTAAACACAATATTTGCACCTTTGCCACCAAGTTCAAGACTGACTCTTTTAAAATCTTTTGCTGCATTTTTTGAAATTAAAGCTCCTGCTCTTGTAGAGCCGGTAAAAGATATCATGTTTACATCAGGATGACTTGTTAATGCGTCTCCTGTAATTGCACCATCGCCATTAACTAAATTAAATACTCCTTTAGGAAATTTAGTTTCATCAATTAATTCAGCAAGTATCATTGAAGAAAGTGGAGCCAATTCAGATGGTTTTAAGACCATTGTGCATCCAGCAGCTAGAGCAGGAATTACCTTTAAACAAACCTGATTCATTGGCCAATTCCATGGAGTAATTAATGCACAAACTCCTTTTGGTTCGTATATAATTCTTTGATCTTCTGCATGGTCTCCTAATGATTTTTCAAATTCAAAAGACTTTAGATATCTTATGAAAGACTTTGTATGACTAGCTCCAGTTCCAGTTTGTAACTTTGATGCAAAATCTTTAGGTGCACCCATTTCTAACATTATTGCTTCTGTAATATCATTCCATCTTTTTTTATAAAGCTCATAAAACTTTTCTAATAGAGTCAATCTTTCTTCTTTTTTTGAATAACCCCAAGTAGCGAAAGATTTTTTTGCTGCTGTGACTGCATCATTTATGTCTTCCTTGCCTCCTAAAGATATTACGGCACAACTTTTACTATTAGCTGGGTTAATAACTTCTATATCTTTTTGATTTTTTGAAGCAACCCATTCACCATTAATGTAAAAATTTCTTTTTTCTAACATTTTTTGAAGCTATCCTTTCCTTAAGTTTTTGCAAATAAATTAGTTAACTCATATACAATTGTAGCTGCAGCTAAAGATGTAACCTCTGCGTGATCATAAGCTGGGGCAACCTCGACAACATCTGCAGAAATTAAATTTAAACCAGATAATCCTCTTAGGACATTTACCATTTCTCTTGTAGTCATTCCTGCAATTTCTGGTGTTCCTGTTCCTGGAGCAAATGCAGGATCTAAAACATCAATATCAATTGAAAGATATAGAGCATTTTCGCCTACTCTTTTTTTTATTCTTTCGGCGATCTTATCTGTCCCTTCAGTTTGAAATTCATCACAATGAATAATTTTAAATCCAAAACTTTCATCATTTTTTATATCGTCTCTGCTGTATAGTGGACCTCTTATACCGACATGCATAGATGCGTCATCTAAAAATAAATTTTCTTCACGTGCCCTTCTAAAAGGAGTTCCATGAGTATAGGGTGCTCCAAAATATGTATCCCAAGTATCTAGATGTGCATCAAAATGGACTAAAGAAACTGGACCATTATTTTTTTTATTAGCAGCTCTTAATAAAGGTACAGCAATTGTATGATCTCCCCCTAAACTAATAATACCACCGACTTTATTTAATAAATCAGTTGCTCCTACTTCAATTTGTTTAATTGCTTCGTCTATATTAAATGGATTGCATGCGATATCTCCAGCATCTGCTACTTGTTGTACTTTAAATGGTTCAACATCATAATTTGGATGGTAATTAGTTCTTAAATGTCTTGAAGCTTGTCTTATACTTTGTGGACCAAATCTAGCACCCGGTCTATAACTTGTTCCAGAGTCAAATGGCACACCTACTATTGCAACATCACAACTCTTAACATCTCTTAATTCAGGAAGTCTCGCAAAGGTGTTTGGTCCAGCATACCTTGGAACTTTAGTTCCACTTACGGGCTGAATAGGGTTTTTATTTCTTTCTTTTTTCATTTTATAATAATCTAAGATAATATTATCTAAACGAATTCGTCTATATTTATTTAATGAGATTATTATTAATTTTACTTTTATTATTACAAACAAATTTATTAAAGGCTAACGAAATTAATTATTTGTTGAATATTCCAAACTTAAAGACTTATAAATTAAATAATGCCAACGGATTAAAATATTTAAATACTTATAAAAATTTTAGGATTGGAACTAATAACAACATAACTTGTGATAAAACAACTAAAGAACTTTTAAAAAAAAAATTTCCCTTAATTAAAAAAAATTTAGACATTTATAAATCTGAATTTCTAAAAAAAATTAATTTAAGATTTATAGTTTTGTGTGAAAATTTATTTATATCTAAAATTAATACTGCAGGAATACCAGATCATAAAAAAAGAACATTAATTTTAGATTTAAATTTTAATGAAAAATATTTTGAAAGAGTATTGCACCATGAAGTATTTCATATAATAAATGATAGTTTTAAAAATATTTTTGATGAAGAAATTTGGTCAAATTTTAACAATAAGGAATTTCAATATGCAGAATGTTCGACCTGTTCAGATAGATTGGCATTAAATCTTTATGATGAAACAAATGGTTTTTTAACAGAATATTCTAAATCTATACCTTCTGAGGATATGGCCGAAGTTTATTCTTTTTTAATTACAAATAAAATTAATATAAAAAATAAGTCTAAAAAAGATTTGATATTATTTAACAAAATTAAATTTATAGAAGATGGAATTAATAAAATTTATAATTTTTAAATAAATGATAAAAAAAGTAAAAGCATCACTTTCTGAAAAATTTTTATTATTATTTTTAATTACTTTAGGAATATTTTCCTTTAGCTTTTTTTTTATAACTAAAAATAAATGTTTTTTTGTTAAAAAAGTTGATCTTGAAAAAATTCAATTTAGTAAATCTGAAAATATTGTAGTGATGAATGTTGAATGTGGAAATGTTATAATTGAACTTTTTTCAAATACTTCTCCAAACTCAGTTAAAAGATTTAAAAGTCTTATTGAAAAAGGATCATATGATCGTTCAGCGTTCTACAGAGTCTTAAAAGATACATTAATACAAGCAGGTGACTTAGAATATGGAAATATTGATAATATAAATTATTTTAAAATTGGAAGTGGTAAATCGGGTCTTGGAAATTTGCAATCAGAACTCAGTAATAAATATAATTTTGAAGAAGGAACTTTAGCGCTTGCTAGACGTGATGGTTTAAATACCGAAGATAGTGAATTTTTTATAATCTTAAAAAATATACCCTTATTCAATGGTGAGTTTACACCTGTTGGTAAAGTAATTTATGGATTGGATGCTTTAAAAAAAATTAAGTCAGCAGCAAAATCTGAATATGTTTTAAGGCCAGATTATATAAATTATTTTAAATTACTGAAATAGAACTATTAAAAAAACAATTATTATTGCTGTAGCATAGTAAAAAGGCATTTTCTTCTTCCAAGAAATCAAAATATCTGATGCATTTTTTATTTGTTTTTTTGTTAATTTTTTTGTCATTTAATCATTATACAAATTATTAAAAATGCTTAAATGAGTAATATTGACTTACAGAGGTTAGTTTACCAAGGGTTTGCTGGTTGCCAAAGTATGTTTAATTCTATCTTGAGTTTTTTGAGTTTCTATTAATCTCATAAAAGCATCTAATTCTAACTTGTAAAGATCGTCTTCACTTAATTTTTTATCAACAGTTGTATCTCCGCCGCTTAATACATATGCCAGTTCTTTTCCAACTTGCACTCCATGGTCTAATATAGTTTTATCATTATATAATTTTTCTAACATCTTGATCATTTTTTCATAAACTACTTTTCCAGAAAATTGAAAACTGGCTTCTTGTGGGATTTTAAAATCTTTATTTTGTTCAATAATTTTTTTTGAAACTGACAACAAACTATTTCTACTCATAATCTTTTTGTCATCTGGTTTTAAATACTTGAAAGGTTCAGCTTCTATAGGTGAAGTTGCAGTTTTGGCATAACCTATAATTTCAAAAACTTTTAGTGGTGCATAATCTGGGTCATTTCTTGCTTCGTCTGTTTGCGACCATCTCCATAACATTTCTTTACATCCGCCTCCTGCAGGAATTAAACCAACAATAGTTTCTACAAGTCCCACAACAATATTGGTATGGGATACAACGAAGTTACTTTGGCAAAGAACTTCAAAACCTCCTCCAAGTGCCAAACCAGATGGAGCTGATACCACGGGATACTTAGAATACTTTAAGTGTTTGCAGGTCTCTTGAAAATATTTTACAAATTTTTCAATTGATTTAAAATCTCCCTTGTCAGCAAAGTCCATTGTATATGATAAATTTACACCCGCAGAAAATTGCATTGCTTCATTAATAATTATTAAAGGTTTGTCGGTAGCATTTTTTAGACTATCCATAGAGTCGTAATCTAATGCATTAGCTTTTGTTGTAAATTCAACAATATTGAAATCATTAAATCTATAAATTTCAGCTGAATTATTTTTATCTATTTTTGTTGCCTTCGGTTTAATTTTACCAAGTGTCTCTAGATCTGTATATAATTGTCTTTCACCATAAAAATTTTCATCTTTAGTTTTTGAAAGATTTTCTAAAAATTTATTATTTTCAAAAGAATCAATTTTATCAAAAAAATTTTTGACTCCTATCTCTTTTAGCATTTCGAAAGGCCCTTTGGTCCAATTGAAACCCAGCCTCATTGCTTCATCAATATCATTAAATTTATCAGTAATTCCTGGCACTAGCGAAGATGCATACTTAATTATTTTGGAAATAACTGACCATGCATATTCTCCATATTTATCATCTCTGTTAATCAAATTTACAATGTCCATTCTCTCTGAACCTAAATTAAATTTTTTTGATATAGAATATTCACCATTTTCTAAATTAATTCCTTCTAAAGTCTTTTTATTATCCGTTTTATTTATTCTATAAAAACCACCTTTGCCTTTTCTTCCCGTATAACCAGTTTCTATAAGTTTTTTTACCAAAGGTATTTCCTTTGCTACTTTTTGGAATTCGTCGTTTTCAGGTAATTCTTTTATAAAGCTTTTCAAAACATCGGCCATCAAATCTATTCCTATCAAATCATATAAGCCAAAAACTCCTGTTTTAGGTATTCCCATTGGCCTTCCAAATACAGCATCTGCTTCTTCTATAGTAAGCTTCATCCTAAATGCTTCAGTCATAGCGACTTGCATTGCAAAAACACCTATCCTATTTCCTAAGAAGCCAGGTGTATCATTGCAAACTATTGTTCCTTTGCCTAAATCTTTTTCACAAAATGTTTTTAAAGAATTAATTTTTTCTAAATCATTATTTTCACTTTTAACAATTTCTAAAAGATCCATATATCTAACTGGATTAAAGAAATGAGTTATACAAAAATCTTTTTTTTCGTCTTCGCTTAATTTTTCTGAAAGTATTTTAATAGGAATTGACGAAGTATTAGATGAAACTATCGATCCATTTTTTCTTGATTTAAAAATCTTTTCATAAATATTATGTTTAATATCAATTCTTTCAACTACCGCTTCAACTATCCAGTCAGCCTGACTTACTGTATCAAAATTATCATTGATATTGCCTATACTTATATTATCAATTTTTGATTTATCTATTAATAATGGAGGTCTTGATTTAAAGATTCTTTCTTTTGCTTTTTCAGTTATTTCGGTAGTTAAATCTAATAAAGTTACTGGAATGTTTGCATTACAAAGCTGTGCAGCTATTCCACAACCCATAGTGCCTGATCCTATTACTACTACATTTTTAATTTTCATATTTTAAACAATGCTTATAGTAAAATATTCATTTCAGAGCAACTTAAAGAAAATAAAAAAACTAAATTTTATTTATTAATATATTTATTTATCGATGGAATAATTGCTATCGCTAAGCCTATTTTAAAAAATTCACTTGGAATAAAAGGATATAATCCTCCTGCTAATGCTTTGTCGTATCCTATTACCGATCCTAGATAGCCAACTCCAAATAAAAAAATTATAAAAGTTCCAACTGTCAAAGATATAAAGCTTTTAAAATATGACTCGTTGTAACCACGTTCAGCAAAATAACCAATTACACCTGCGGCAATTGTCATCCCGTATAAGTAACCTGCTGTTGGTCCTGTCAAATACAATAACCCACCTCCTTTAGCAAAAACAGGCAAACCTAAAGCTCCTTCGATAAGATAAAAAATAAGAGTAAAAAAAGCCAACTTGGTGCCATACGCCATACCTATAATAAAAACTACAAAAGTTTGCATTGTCATTGGAACTGGCCAGAATGGAACTTGAACTTTGGATGATAATGCTAAAAATAAAGTACCAAATAGAATTATGGAAAAATTTTTAAAATAAAGATTAATTTTATAATCTGAAAGAATTTGTTTAATTAGTATGGCATTATTTTTCATAAACTTAATCTATTAAAACATAGATAATTAAAAATGTTTAGTATTTTTTTTATGATTGTAGTTTTTCTAAATCATTTACATTTATATGGCATTTAATAGCGTTACCACTTTTGGTAATTTGCCATGGAGGTGTTTCTTTTTTGCATTTTTCCCCCAATATCCTTGAACACCTGCCTTGAAAAGAACAGCCTTGCTCAGGTGGTTTTTCTTCAACAATGTCTTCTGCCACAAGTTTTGGTTTTATATCTGGATCTGGTTCTAATACAGCTCCAAGCAAAACCTCCGTATAAGGATGTGAAGGAAATTGATATACATTTTTTGAAGGACCAATTTCGCATAATCTTCCTTGATATAATACAGCTACTCTATCACTTATAGCTCTAACAACAGCAAGATCATGTGAAACAAAGATATAGGTCGTACCAAAATCATCTTTAAGTTTTTGTAAAAGATTTAATACTGCTGCCTGAACTGAAACATCTAAAGCAGATGTAACTTCATCACACAAAATTATATCTGGTTTTGCAGCAAATGCTCTAGCAACTGCAACTCTTTGTTTTTCACCTCCAGATAATTGTCTAGGATATCTAGACATATAAAATTCTCCAAGCCTTACCTTTTCAAGCAATTCAATAATATTTTTATTTAATTCTTTGCCTGATAGTCCAAAATATAATTTCAAAGGTTGTGAAAGTATTTCTTCAACGTTGTGATTTGGATTTAATGATTCATCAGGATTTTGAAAAATTAATTGAATAGCTCGAAGATCATTTGGTTTTCTTTGTTTTAAATTTGAAGATAAATCTCTATCTTTTTCAAACCTAATTTTTCCATCTTTTGTTTTAAGTAATCCAGCAATAGATTTTAAAATAGTAGATTTACCACTTCCCGACTCTCCAACTAACGCAATTGTTTCTCCTTTATTTATATTAATGTTAATATCTTTAACAGTTGGGTTTGTGTCTACTGTTTTATTAAAGATTTGGTCAATTAATTTTTGTTTTGCATAGCTAATTGATACATTGGTTAAATTTAAAATTTCTTTTTCATTAATAATTGCCTCGTTTCTTGATATTGAGCTAGAAATATCATCTTTATTTTTCAAACTTTTATAATTAAAACATCTAACGCTAGTTTTTAAATCGCTTATATACTCAAGTTCAGGTGAATTATTTTTACATTTGTCTTCTCCTATATTGCATCTACTAAAAAAACTACATCCTTTTAATATACTTCCTGGCTGTGGTTGACTGCCCGGCATTGAGTCGGGTAATCCAGCCAATGAAAGTTTAGGTATAGACTTTAAAAGTCCATAAGTATAAGGATGAATTGGTTTTTTTAGTATACTTCTTGAAGGGCCTTCTAAAACAATCTCTCCAGAGTACATAACTATAATTCTGTCACTAACTTGTGCTATTGCACCAAGATCATGACTAACGTATACCATTGATGTGCCAGTATCTTTTGCAATAAAATTTAATAATTCTAAAACATGAGCTTGAGTTGTTACATCTAATCCTGTTGTAGGCTCATCTAACAATAACAATTCTGGATTGCCTGCCAAAGCCATTGCTACTGCAACTCTTTGTTGTTGACCTCCTGAAAGCTCATGAGGATATCTCAAAGCAATTGTTTCAGGCGAAGGTAGTCTTACTTTTTTTAATAATTCGGAAATTCTTTTATCTCTGTCAATATTTTTCAAGTTTGTGTGTAATCTTAATGCTTCGTCTATTTGATATCCTATTTTTAAATTTGGAGTTAAAGATTGACCTGCATTTTGAGGTATCATTGCTATTTTTCTCCCTCTAATTTTTTCTAGTTCTCTATTATTTTTTTTAAGCAAATTGGAAGACTCAAATAAACATTCTCCATCAATAGTATAAAGGCCTTGTTTTACATATCCCATCATAGCCAAAGCTAATGTGCTCTTTCCAGAACCAGACTCTCCTACTATGCCCACTGTTTCACCCTTTTTGATATTTGTTGAAATATTTCTAAGAATAAGAATTTCTTCACCTTTTTTACTTCTGAAACCAATTGAAAGATTTTTAACTTTTTGAATTATATCGCTCATAAAATTAAACTGGTGCTTTGGTTGATCTATCAATACCAAGTGCTTTTGCAAATGCATCGGCTGTCAAATTTATTCCAATAATTAAGCTACTTAACCCTACTACTGGTGCTATAACAGCCCAATAAGCAAATGACATTAATCCTCTTGCGTTTGAAATCATTAGTCCCCAGTCTGGTGTTGGTGGGCTCACACCAAATCCTAAAAAAGACAAGGAACTAAATCCAAGTAACATCCATGACCATCTCATAGCACCTTCAACTAAAATTGCATCTCTGACATTTGGTATAATTTCATTCCAAATAATTGACATATTACTATGTCCTCTGGCACGAGCAGAAACAATAAAATCTTTTGCAATTACATCGTGAGTTGCGGCTCTCGCCACTCTTACTATTCCTTTACCATAAAAAAAACCAAGAGCAGGAATTAATACTTCTGTAGATGTTCCTAGAAGAGATACTATCAATAACATTGCTAATATCCATGGTATAGATAAGAAAGCATCCACTATTCTCATTACAACATCATCAATTTTTCCACCTACCAATCCACAAAATATTCCTAACAAACCTCCCCAAAGCAAAGCTATAAGAGAGCCAAAGAAAGTTATGGTCAGAGCAGTTCTTCCGCCCATTATTGTTCTTGTGAAAACATCTCTACCTAAACTATCAGTGCCAAACCAATATTCTGAAGATGGTGCTTGAAGCATAAGTGTAGGATCGATTGCTTTATAATCATAAGGTGCCAAAAAAGGACTTACAGATGCTAAAACAACGTGAAAAACTAAAATAAATAAACCAATAAAGCCTGAGGGTTTTGAGGCCATTGTTTTTAATACCTCTAAAACTTTTGAAAGTGAATTTTTTTGTTCTTCTTCAGAAATTTTATCTATATCCATATTTATTTTCTTATTTGTAAACTCTTTAATCTAGGGTTTAATGCTAATGTCAATAAATCTGCAATTAAGTTTATACTCACATAAATTGAAGCAAGAATAATTGCTAACGCCTGTACAGTTGGTAAGTCTCTATTTGAAATAGATTCTATAACAAGTCTACCAAGACCTGGATAATTAAATACAACTTCTGTAACTACAACTCCTCCTAAAAGCCAAGCAATAGTTAACGCCACAACATTAATTGCTGGTAATAATGCATTGGGTAAAACATGTTTAAAAACCATTTTCCAATATGGTACACCTTTTAAAATTGCCATTTGTATATAATCACTTGCCATAACTTGAATGACGCTTGACCTAACCATTCGAGCCATATGTGCTGTCATTATCATAGCAATAGCTATGACTGGCAGTATTATATTTGGAAGTAATTCAAAAAACGTAACGTCTGTGGGTACTATCACAATCCCTGGCAACCATTGCAGCCAAATAGCAACTATTAAAATTAGCAAAGTTGCACTTATAAATTCTGGAATTGTCATTGCAAAAATGGTTATTGTTGAAATTGCTAAATCAGGCAGTTTATCTCTCCAAAGAGCTGTGATTATTCCTAGTATTAAAGCTAATGGTATTCCTATAATTATTGCAGCAGATGCTAAAACCATTGAATTTTTTATTCTCGGTCCTAAAACTTCATTAATTGGCATTTGACCGCTTAATGAATACCCAAAATCTCCTTGGATAACATTATATGCCCATGATAAATATCTTTCATAAGCAGGAATATCCAATCCTAATCTTTTGTAACAAGCTTCTAATGCTGCACCATAAGCTTCTCTTTCAAGATAAGTTGTGCAGGCATCCCCTGGTAACACTTCTGTACCTACAAAAGTAATTAACGATACAATAAATAAGGTTATAAAGCCTAATAAAATTCTTTTAATAATTAAAAACAACATAATTAAGATTACTAGTCTCGATTTTAAAATTAATTATTAATAAATGAAACAAGTTTTACAGGCCTTTAACTAGGCCTGTAAAACACTATTTTATATTAATCTACTGATAATGTATGCCATCTAATTGAGAAAAATTCTACTTCATCAAGATTTTTTACTCTTGAAGAAGTTACAACTAATCTCGATACATGGTATGGAATCATTGTTCCAGCTTCTTCCCATAAAGTCTTTTGAGCATTTTGATAAGCTGCTTTTCTCTTATTAAAGTCAAGCTGTCCTCTAGCATTTGCTAGATTTTTATCAAATGATGAACTTTTATAAAAAGATTCATTCCATTTTGCTCCACTATGATAAGCTTCATGTAGTATACTATCGGCTGGTCTTTCATTCCAACGAGTCATTGATACTGCTTTTTTCATCCAAGTTTCTTTCCAATAACTTTTTGATGGAGTCATTTTAACTTCAGCCTTTATTCCAGCTTTTGCAAATTGTTGTTGAAGTACCTCACCAATTGTTGGCCAAGTAGGCTCTTTAGTTGAAACATGGATAACCATTTCTATTCCATTTGGATATCCCGCTTCTCTTAATAAGTTTTTGGCTTTACTAATATCCTGAGGGCAATCCATATCTAGACGATATTGATCAGATGGTGCAACTGGAGTATCGCATGATACAGTTGCTGCTCCATCCATTACAAGATCAACAAGCTCTTGTCTGTCTACTGCCAAACGTACAGCTTTTCTAACTTTAGGGTTATCAAAAGGAGCAGTGTCTGTTCTCATAACCATACCTCTCCAATTCCCTGTGGGTATTACAGAAACATTAAACTTGGAATTACCATCAAATATTTTTTTCTGATTAAATTTAACATATCTGTTCATATCAATCTGTCCAGTAAGGAGAGCTTGCACTCTTGCTTCACCATCAGGTATGGCAATTACATGAACCTCAGCAATTTTTGGAGCTCCTTCCCAATAATTAGGATTTGCTTTAAGAATAGTTGTTCCTTCTGCATCAAATTTATCGACAATAAAAGGACCAGTTCCAATACCTGTTTTTCCTATTGTGTCACCAGAACCAGAAGGTATCATTCTTAACCTATAATCTGTTAATAGAAGTGGAAAATCTGCAAAAGAAGTATTTAACTTCATTTTAACTGTGTGTGAATCTACAACTTCTATATCTGTAACTGAGCTCATACTTTTTTTAGCAGGCGATCCAATGTCAGGATCTTTAACTCTCATTAAAGAGTATTTTACATCTTCTGCATCAAAGTCAGAACCATCATGAAATTTAACTCCTTTACGAAGATTAAATGTCCACTCTGTAGCATCTGCATTACCTGTCCAGTCAGTTGCTAATTCCGGCGAAGTTACTCCGTCAAGGTTTTTTCTAACTAAACGGTTTTGTGTCATTATAACAACTTGAAACAAACGACCTTTAGTTATCGCATCTAAATTTGTATCTTTTCCAAATCCAAGGTCATGTGATAGTTTAAAAACCCCACTTGATGCATTGGCTAAAGAAAATGATAAAAATAGTGATATCAAGTAAAATGATATCAATTTAAAAATGTTTTTCATATATTTCCCTCTCTATTAAAAAAAAGAAAGTTAACAATTCAATACCTTTATGGCAACAGTCAAATTTGTTACGTTTTTATTGATTGTATTAAATAGTTAAACTAACTTGCCTAAATATATTAAATAAATGAATAAAAACTTAAGTAAGTTCAGATTTTCTGTTAAACCAATAATTTCTGAAGGAGAAAGTGCTTTAGAGTTAGCAAGAACTATAGGTTTACATCCTTTAACTTATCAAGAATTACCTTTTGATCCAGAGTATTCTATTTATGCAGGTCGACTTACACCAGAAAAACTTTCTAATGCTTCTGCAGAAGAAATGTATTGGAAAATAAGACAGGAATTAATTTTTAGACATACAGGAGAGCATCCTTATGAGATATCTGGATCTGATGCACTAAAACTTTTACAAAAAATTTTTCCTAGAGATGTTTCAAAAGTTAAAATAGGAAGATGTTCTTATCAATTTGCTTGTTATCATGATGGTGGGATGATCACTGATGGAGTATTGTTGAGGCTAGATCAAAACAAATACTGGTTTGCTCAAGCTGAGGGCGATATGTTTTCTTGGTATAAAGCTCAGGCAGAAGGTTTAAATGTAAATATTACCGAACCTAATGTTTGGGTAAGTCAAATACAAGGTCCAAAATCAATGCAACTTTTAGATTTTTTAACAGAGTCTAATATATCTTCAGATTGGAAATATTTTGACTGGAAAGAAGTAAGCATGTCAGGAGAAAAAATTATAATAAGTCGCTCCGGATTTAGTAACGAGCTTGGATGGGAAATATATTTTCGCCCAGAAAATAATATAGAAAAATTGGGAGATTTAATACTTGAAGAAGGTAAAAAGATTGGAATGATCTTAACGGCTACTCCAGTTTTTCGTTGTAGAAGAATTGAAGCAGGTCTTCTTTCAGCTGGTCAAGATTTTACAAATAAAACGAACCCATATTCTGTAGGACTTGGAAGATTCATTGACATAAATAAAAATAATTTTATTGGCAAAGAAGCCTTAGAAAAATCTAATAAAGAATGTTTAACTTGGGGTATACGTGTTGAAAAAGGAACTGCTATAAGAGGAAAAAGTTTGAAAATAAATGGAAAAATTGTTGGAGAAGTTACTTCAAGCACATGGTCGCCTTATCAAGTTTGTGGCGTAGGAATTGTTCATATGCAAAATAGTAACTTAGGTCCTGGAACAATTCTTGATGTTGATTGCACAAATGGTAATACATATAAAGGTGAATTGTGCAAACTTCCAATGTATGACTTCAAAGGAGAAATAGTTCGAGGAAAAAATAAAGATATTCCTAATAAACCCAATCCATGGACAGGAATAAAAAAAAAATAATTTCGATTGGCGGAGGTGGCTTTACTAATGAAACAGATGAAAGTCTAGATCAATTTGTTTTAAATCAAGTAAATATAAAAAACTTTAAAATTGGATTTTTACCTACCGCAAGCAAAGATGATAAAAAAAAAATTGATTTATTTTATAAAAGATTTGAAAGTAATTACTTACAATTGTCACATTTTAACCTCTGCTCAAAAGTAGAAGGTTTTAAGGATTGGATTTTAAGCAAAGACATTATCTATGTTGGTGGAGGAAATACTTCATATATGCTTGAAATTTGGAAAAAAAATAATTTAATAGAAATTTTTAGAGAAGCTTACAATAAAGGAATAATTTTATCTGGAGTAAGTGCAGGGGCAATATGCTGGTTTGATTGGATATTGTCAGACTCAGAAGGTATAGGATTAAAAGCGTTAAGGGGTATAAATTTAATTTCAGGAAGTTGTACGCCTCATTCATCAGAAAATGAAAGATTAAAAAAGTTCAAAAATGACATTGAAAATAGCGAGATGCCCAAAGGAATTGCCATTGATGATGGCGTAGCAGTGCTTTTTATTGACGGAAAACCATCAGAAGTTTATTCTTCAAGAAAAAATCATGATGCTTATTTTATAGATAAAAATAAAAAAATTAGTCTAAAAGAACATATAAAAAATAGTTTATGAGTGAAAAAATTACACCAAGTAAAAAAATACATAGTCTTGAGGATGCACGTAAACTTGCCAAAAAAAGACTTCCAAAAATGTTTTTTGATTTTGTAGATGGTGCTTCAGGAGATGAAAAACTTTGTGAATTAAACAGTACAGCATTAGACCAGATAAGACTTGAACCAAAAGTTCTTAGGAATGTTGAAAAAAGAAATTTAAGTAAAGAATTTTTTAAAATTAAGTATGATCTGCCTTTTGGTTTTGCGCCTATGGGAATGTGTAATTTAACTTGGCCGGGCGCAGACACAATGCTTGCAAAAGAAAGTGTAATTAACAATATTCCAACATGTGTATCCATGGCTTCATCTACTTCCCTAGAAAAAATGTTTGATTTATCAGAAGGTAATTCTTGGCTGCAGTTATATATATTTCAAGATGAAGATTTTGTGATGGAACTTTTAGAAAGAGCGGAAAAAACTGGCTATCAAGTATTGATATTAACTGTAGATGTTCCAATTCAATTTAGAAGAGCCAAAGATGATAAAAATGGCTTTACAGTTCCATTTAAGATTGGACCTAAACAATTTTATGATTTTGCAACTCATCCAAATTGGTCTATCTCAACTCTATTATATGGAATACCAAAACCAATGAACTACGAAACTTCAAAAAAGGGAAATAAATTTGTGAGAAGTGAAAGCAGAGGCTCTACTGATTGGGATACATTAAAACGGATCAGAAGTGCTTGGAAAGGAAAATTAATTGTTAAAGGTGTTATGTCTCAAGAGGATGCTATAAAAATAAAAGAGTTAGGTGCAGATGGAATACAAGTTTCAAATCATGGAGGAAGACAATTGGAAAGCGCAACATCTGCGATTAATGCTTTGCCTTTGATAAGAAAAGCTTTAGGGAAAGAATTTCCATTACTTTTTGATAGTGGTATAAGAAGTGGTGGCGATATAGTTAGAGCTCTTGCTTTCGGTGCAGATTATGTCATGATTGGTAGGCCATTAATGTACGCCATAGGAGCTGATGGAGCAAAAGGTTTGAGAAAAATCTTAAATATTATTAAAGGAGAATTGAGCACAACACTTGGTTTAGTAGGATTAACTGATATTAATGAAATTACATCTGATATTATAGCTCAGAAGTTTTTTAAGGATATGAAATATTAAATAATGGACAAAAAAATTAGAGGTGGAGCATTAATAGCTAGAGCGTTAAGAGACAAAGGTATTGATAAAGTTTTTACTTTATCTGGGGGTTTTTGTAATCCAGCAATTGAAGGTTTTATGGAATGCCAAATGGAAGTTATTAATTGTCCTCACGAACAAATTGCTGGACATTTAGCTGATGGGCATACTAGAATAACAAGAAAACCATCTGTTTGTTTAGTTGGTCCGGAAGGATTTGCAAATGCCGTTCCTTCCATGATGGAGGCCTGGGGAGAAAGAACACCAATAATTTATATTACCGGATCAAGTAGTCTAAAAAGGCAGGGTTCAGGTGGATTTAAAGAAATAGACGATGTTTCAATAGCTGCACCATTAACAAAATACAGCGCAAGTATTACTGACGGAAATAGAATAAGAGAATTTGTAGATAAGGCTTATAGAATTGCAACAAATGGATATCCAGGCGCTGTTCATTTAAGTTTACCTGTTGATATAATGTTTTCTTCGTTTCCAGAAGAGGCAGGATTAGAAGAAAGACCATTTTCTCATAAAGCAAAACCTATTGCGAAAGCTTGGCCCGATCCAAATTCAATTTCTGAAATTTTAGAACTTGCTTGTAGTGCAAAAAAGCCAGTATTAATCGGAGGTCATGGAGTATGGTGGTCTAAATCTGAAAAAAATTTAGAAGAAGCTGGCAATAATTTGAATATTCCAATTTTTAATATTCCTTATCATCAAAAATTATTAGGGGAAGAGGCCAACGCCTACATGGGTTTAGCTGATATTCATCAATTCCCTCCATCACAGTTTGCATTAAATAACTCCGATTTAGTTTTAATGGTTGGGGCAAGATTGGATAATCAAATGAATTTTGGCAATCCTCCCTTTTTTCCAAAATCTACTAAATTAGTATGCATAAATGGTTCTCATGAAGAAATAGAAATCAATAGAGCTGCGGATATTAATCTTTTATGTGACCCAGGAGTTTTCTTAGATACTTTAAAAAATTTAAAAAAAAATAATAAATGGAATTTAGACAGTAAATGGTTTGATCAAAATAAAGTTAAAAAAAATGAATGGGTTGAAAGTTCATTAAAAGATTTAAGTTTAGAAGCAGAAAAAGCAAAAAAAAATGGTGGTAAAATACATCCTCTTCAACTCGCTTTAGATGTTCAAGATGCAATGGGAGAAAAGGATTGGTTAGTAATTGATGGAGGAAACACTCATTTTTGGTCAGAAATTGCCATAAATATTGCTGGAGCAAAAGGAAAAAAGCTTGGAGGAATTTTACACCCTGGTACTTTTAGTATGCTGGGTGTTGGAGTATCTTTTGCTTTATCCGCAAAAAATAATAATCCTAATTCAAATGTTGTTCTTATAAGTGGAGATGGAGCTTTTTTATCTGGTGGAATGTCAATAGAGGCAGCTTTTTATGAAAAAAAACCAATTACTGTTGTAATAGATAATAATGAGGGTTTGGCTTCTATAGGACAGCAACAAGAAAGGTTATTTAAAAGTGGAAAACGTGTAGCAACTGACTTTAGAGATATTCCTTTCCATAAAATCTTTCAAGGTTTTGGAGGACATGGTGAACTCGTTACAAAAAGAGAAGAACTTGCTCCAGCTTTAAAAAGAGCAATAGAAAGTGGTAAAACTGCATGTGTAAATGTTAAAGCAAAGCCTGTATTGAGCCCAATAGTTGCTGCTGTTGCAACAAAAAGAGAAAAGTCATCAATAGAATAATTATGGCAACTTTATCTTCACATTTATTAAATTCAGTTAACGGTACTCACGCAAGCAATGTAGATATAATTATCTATCAAATTAAATCAAATGGTGAAAAAAAAATTTTCTGCAAAACTAAAACTGATGATGGAGGTAGGGTTTTAAAAGAATTTAACCTTAGTGATGATGACTGTAAATCTGAGTATGAAATGGTTTGTAAAACTGGAGATTATTTTTCTGAAAAAAAAATAGTTTCAGAAATTACAATTAAATTTAAAATGACAGACCCAGATAAAAAATATCATATACCAATAATTGTATCACCCAATGGCTACTCAATTTGGTGGTCTGATTAAAATTAGCAATTAAAACTTCAGTTATGAAAAAAAATATAAAATTAAATATGTCAAGACGTATAAGAAGAACACCTTTTACTAATAAAGTTGAACAGTGTGGCGTTTCAGATTTTACTGTTGTAAATCATATGCTTTTACCAAAAGGTTTTAAAAAATCTGTAGAAGAAGATTACTGGCACCTTAATGAACATGTTCAAATTTGGGATGTCTCATGCCAAAGACAAGTACAAATAAGTGGTCCTGATGCTCAAAAACTAGTACAAAAAATGACACCACGTTCAATTAAAAATATGGCAACAGGTAAATGTTTTTATATTCCAATAATTGATGAAAATGCAGGAATGATAAATGATCCTGTTTTACTTAAACTTGATGATGATATGTTTTGGATTTCTATTGCTGACTCTGACATTTTGTTGTGGGCAAAAGGTCTTGCGTTAGGATCTAATTTTGACGTAAATATAGTTGAACCTGATGTCTATCCTTTGGCAGTTCAAGGTCCCAAATCAGAAGCATTAATGGTATCCATATTTGGAGAAGATATAAAAAAAATAAAGTTTTTTAATTTTAAAATATTTGATTTTTTAGGAACAAAACAAATTATAGCAAGATCGGGGTATAGCAGACAAGATGGGTTTGAAATTTATTTTAAAGGTTTTGAAGAACACTTTAACGGAGTCGAGTTAGGAGAAAAACTTTGGGATATAATTTGGAAAGCAGGACAAAAGTTTAATATTTCTCCTGGTTGTCCCAATTTAATAGATAGAATCGAAGCTGGCCTACTTTCATATGGCAATGATTTTACTAAAGAGAACAATCCTCTAGAATGTAATCTAGAAAAATATTGTTCTGAATGTGAAAACCACGAATTTATTGGAAGAGAAGCTTTAAAAAAAATTAAATTAGAAGGCATTAAACAAAAGATGAGAGGGATTTTGTTTGAAGGCGAGCCATGTTTAGCAACAGGAAAACCGCTTTCAGTATATTCAGAAAAAAATAAAAAAATTGGTCAGATTGCTTCAGGCATATATTCGCCTAGATTAAAGAAAAATATTGGTCTATCAATGATTTTAAAAGATTATTGGGATATTGGTCAAAAATTAAATGTTGAAACTTATGATGGAAAAAAAAGAAAAGGCATTATAACTACTTTACCATTTCCAAAATAATCTTATAAGTATAAAGAAAAATGTATAGATCAGTAATAGCAGGATATTCAAGATCACCTTTTACAATGGCAAAAAAGGGCGAATTAATAGATGTTAAGCCAGTAAATTTATTAGCTGAAGTTATAAAAAATCTTGTTTCAAAATCTAAAGTGAACCCAAATGATATAGAGGATATTGTTATTGGATGCGCATTTCAAGTTGGCGAACAATGTTTCAATATTGGAAAACTAGTAACGTTTTTAACTGGAATGGATATCAGAACTTCTGGGATGACAGTTGATAGATGGTGTGGATCCTCAATGGAAGCTATACATATAGCGGCTGGGAAGATCGCTATGGGATCAGGCAAAGCTTTTATTTGTGGAGGAGTTGAAAGTATGACGCGAGTGACTACAGGATTTAACTCTATACCTTATCCATATTCTGATAAAGAAAACCCAAATGTTTATTTTTCAATGGGAATTACTGCAGAAAATGTTGCAAAAAAATATAATATTAGCAGAAAAGAACAGCAAGATTTTGCTATATTAAGTCATCATAAAGCATTTCAAGCACAATCAAAGGGAAATTTTAATAATGAAATTACAGTAATAGGAAACTGTTCTAAAGACGGCAATATAAGACCAAACAGTAATCATGAAACTTTGGATGGATTAAAGCTTGCATTCGATCAAAATGGAACTGTTACAGCTGCAACGTCTTCTCCATTAACTGATGGAGCTGCTGCGACTTTGATATGTGAAGAACAGTTTGCTAAAGAAAATAATTTAGAAATATTAGGAAGAATAGTTTCTACAGCGGTGCAAGGTTGTGAGCCTGATTATATGGGATTAGGACCAATAGGTGCATCTAAAAAAGCTTTAGAGAGAGCAAAATTATCCCCAAACGAAATTGATATTGTTGAACTAAACGAAGCATTTGCATCACAATCCTTAGCTTGTATTAAAGATTTAAACCTAAATGAAAAAAAAGTTAACATAGATGGTGGAGCTTTAGCATTAGGTCATCCGCTTGGAGCTACTGGAGCAAGAATTACAGGTAAAGCTGCTGAATTATTGAAAAGAGAAAATAAAAAATACGCTCTATCTACTCAATGTATAGGCTTGGGCATGGGCATCGCAACTATCATTGAGGCAATTAATTAAAAAATATTCTTTGTGTGGCAACTTGTTACATAAATCTTTATTGATATTAAAACTTTTATATCCATATAGCTTTTATGGGTTATTCAAAAAAACATTTAATATGAAAATAAAAATAATATTAACATTTTTTGCTTATTTACTATTTTCAAGTTTTGCCATTGCTGCAGACCAAACTGTAGAAATGCTTAACAGACTAAACAAAGAGTCTATGGTATTTGAGCCAAAAATCGTGAGAGTAAACGTGGGTGACACAGTATTATGGAAAGCTACTGATAAAGGTCACAATGTCGAATTCATAAAAAAAGGAGTTCCAGAAGGCGTTGGTAAATTTAAATCAAAATATAACAAAGATGCTGAGTATAAGTTCGCAACTCCTGGAATTTACGCTTATTGGTGTACACCGCATAAAAATATGGGAATGATAGGTTTTGTGGTAGTTGGAGAAGATAAATCTAATCTAGAACAGATAAAAAAATTAAGATTTTCCTCTAAATCAAAAAAAATTGCACCAGATTTAATAAACAGTTTATAATTAACTATTAATTCCTCTCAATCTTTCAGATCTTCTTCTTAAAAGTTCAGCTGTTACAAGTATTAATACTGAAAGAACGATTAAACATGTTGCCACCGCTAATATAGTCGGACTTAATTGTTCTCTTAAACCAGTCCACATTTGTATTGGAATTGTTGTATTTTCAAGTCCAGCTAAAAACAAAACAACAACTACTTCGTCAAAAGATGTTACAAATGCAAACAATCCGCCTGAAATTACACCTGGTAAAATTAAAGGCAAAGTAATCTTCATAAAAGTATTGACTGGATCGCTTCCAAGACTAGAAGCTGCTCTAGTTACGCTGTGATCAAAACCAGAAAGTGTGGCTGTAACAGTTATAACTACAAATGGAGTTCCAAGTATTATGTGTGATAAAATAATTCCTAGATGAGTTCCTGCTAAACCAACTTTTGCTATAAAGAAAAAAATAGCAACTCCAGAAATAATAAGAGGAACAATCATAGGAGAAATTAAAATTGCCATAATCAAGGCTTTATATGGCATATGCCTACTACTTAAACCTAAAGCTGCAACGGTTCCAAGCAAAACTGACCCTAAGGTTGCAAAAATTGCAATTATAAAACTATTTTTTGCAGCAAGCCCCCAAGGATTTTTGGTACCATAAACCATATCGTGATACCATCTTAAAGAAAATGCATCTGGATCAAGTCTTTTCATACCATCTGAGAAAACTAAAAACTCTTCTGCATTAAATGAAAGTGGAAAAATAACAAACAAAGGAGCAATCAAAAATATAAATACAGCAGTACAAATAAGCAAATAAAAATAGTGCCATATTCTATAATGAGTTTCGGTATACTTTGGTAAAGCCATAAATATTTATCCTAATTTTATATTATCAATTCCTACAAGTTTATTATAAACCCAATAGATTGCTAACACTCCTAGCAGAAGCATTAAACCCATTGCTGATGCAAAACTCCAATCTAAAGTACTTTTCATATGGTAGGCTATTTGGTTACTTATAAGAGTTCCTGATGCTCCCCCAACTAATGCAGGAGTGATGTAATATCCAATCGCAAGAATAAACACAAGCAAACATCCTGCTCCAATACCAGGTATAGTTAATGGAAAATATATTTTCCAAAAAGCAACGAATGGAGTTCCTCCAAGTGATTTTCCTGCTCTCATTAAACTTGGGGAAATAGTTTTCATCACACTGTACAAAGGCAAAACCATAAAAGGTAAAAGAATTTGTGTCATTGCAACATATGTGCCTGTTTTGTTGTACATCATTTCAGGCCTGTTCTCATCAGCCACCAGTCCTATCCAAACAAAAAAGTCGTTTACGATACCTTGCTGTTGCAATAAAATCATCCAGCTCGCCGTTCTAACTAATAGAGAAGTCCAAAATGGAAGAAGTACACAAATCATAAGCAAATTACTATATTTCATTGGTAAAGTTGCTAGCAAATGGGCTATTGGATAAGCCATTAGAAAGCAAAATACTGTTACAAAAAATGCAATTTCTAAAGTCCTCATCCACAATTTTTTATGAACTCTTCTGCTTTCTTCTACTTGGACTATTTTACCATTCTCGTCTTCATACATATCAACTCCTTTTAAATATTTGGAATATGTATAATTTGGAGCTCTCCTCTTAATTGCTCTCCAGTAATCAACGTTAGCCCACCTTTTGTGAACTTTCATAATCTGCTCTTTATAATTACCTTCTGTAAATTTCTTTTGTTTTCTGGCTAATTTTTTAAGAATACTTTTAAAACCATTCTTTTCATAATTAAGCTGGGTAGCTAATTTTCCAAAAGTTTTTTCTTTAACTAGTATTTTATAATCAAGATAAAAAGCTTCAAAAACCTCCTCTTCAGGAAGTTCATTTCCATCCCATTTTTCCATTGCTATAAATGTTTTAGGAAGCATTTTGGTAACCATCTTATCGTCTATACTTCTTAAAAACATATCTCCTATTGGAAAAATATAAGTAATTAATAAATAAAGTAATAATGGTGATACTAGCAAAAATGCTTTAATCTTATTTTTCCTTTCAGCTTTTTTTAAGCTTTCCTCTAAAGGAATTCCGTCTGTTGTTAAAATTTTTTGTGTTTCGCTGCTCATAAAAAAAGGGCGGTTAAAAATAACCGCCCTAAATATAATATATAATTTTAGTCTTTAAAACTTAAATTATAGTCCTGCTTTCATAGCTTCCCATTTTTCACCGATCTCAGCACTGTTATCAGCCCAAAAATCTGCGTTAACTAAGAAGTATTTTTTTAAGTTAGCTGGAGCTGTAGGCATATGAGGTACCATGTTAGTTTTACCATCTTTATACCAAGGCTCTCCTGCTTCCATAACTGCAATTGAAGATTTTCTCCAAGGAGCGTAAGCAATATACTTAGCACTTCCTGCTAACATCTCAGTGTTAGTCATCATGGCAAGTGCTTTTTTAGCATTTGCTTCATCTGGACCACCTTTTACAAGTGCAAAATATTCATAGTCAAGACCTTGTCCGTCCCAAACTTGAACAATAGGAGCACCTTCACCAATTGTAGCATTAAAGAATCTACCATTCCAACCAGTAGCCATTACAACTTCACCGCTCATTAACAATTCTGGTGGTTGAGCACCTGCAGACCAAAATACACATCCTCCATTAGGATCTGTGCAAAGTTTTTTAATTTTAGCTATTGCTCTATCAACACCACCGTCGGCTTCTAATTTTTTGTAAAGAAAATCTCCACCTTTACCCATTTTTACACCGTCAGCAGCTAAAGCGATTTCTAAATTCGTCAAAGCACTCTTGTAGATAGCTCTTTTTCCAGGAAATCTTTTTGTATTAAAGAAATCTTTTATAGTCTTAGGGCTATTTGCTAAATTTTCGCTATTGTAAGCATAGTTCCAAGAATACAAAATATTTCCTACAGCACATTTAGAAGGCATGCTAGTAAAGAAGTCTTCACTTGCTGGAGTTCCATCTGGAGCTGGTGGGAAGTCTTTGTCAAAATCAAATTCAACAAATATACCTTCGTCGCATCCAGTAATAGTGTCCATTGCGAAAACGTCCATAATGTCCCAGTTAACAGCACCTGCTTCTTGTTGTGCTTTAATTTCTGATAATCCACCTGAGTAATCTACCCAGTTAATTTCAATGCCTAAAGCTTTGGCAGTAGGATCACCGTATCCTAACTTTTGTGACTCTGTATAAGCTCCACCCCAAGATGCAACAGTAACTGCAAATGCAGATGAAGTTATTGAAAGAGCAAAAGTTAGAGTAAGTAATAATTTACTTAATTTTCTCATTTATCCTCCGTTTAAACGTTTTTTATAAAAACGGGATTACAGCAACATAGGAATAGAGAGTCAACAGCTGATTTTAATAAAACTATTATAATTATCGAAGCTATTTAGGGTCTAAAGCTCTAGCATCTTGGCTATTCCAGCCTATACTTATATCGTTGCCAAGTTTTATATCTAAATTTTGCGAACTGTTAGGAACCTTTAATATAAAGTCAGAATTTCCAAGTAAATTTATTCTAACCCTTGTGTGATCTCCGTGGTAAATTACTTCTTCAATTTTGCCTTTTTGATTATTATCCATTTTATCTTTTGGATTAATTAAGGCTCTTTCTGGTCTAATAGACACTTTTGTTTTTTCACCTTTAGATTTTACTGAAATTGGATTTGCTAATATTTCACTCTGTCCTATTTTTACCTTACAAACACCATTAGACACATCTAAGACTTCTCCATCAAATCTATTATTCTCTCCAATAAATTCTGCAACAAATGAGTTTTCTGGTTCTTCATATAATTTATCGGGGCTTGAAAGTTGTTGAACTTTACCATCATTAAATACTGCAATACGATTTGACATTGTTAAAGCTTCACTTTGGTCATGAGTTACATAGACAACTGTTACTCCAATACTTTCGTGGATGTGTTTAATTTCATATTGCATGCTTTCTCTTAAATTTTTATCTAACGCTCCAAGGGGTTCATCCATTAGAACTACAGCAGGATCAAACACTAATGCTCTTGCTACGGCTACCCTTTGTTGTTGTCCTCCCGATAATTGTCCTGGCATTCTATTTTCAAAGCCTGACAAAGAAACCATACTTAAAGCTTTATCAACTTTTTTATCTATGTCATCTTTTGAAATTTTTCTTACCTTTAATGGAAAAGCTAAGTTTTCATAAACAGTCATATGTGGAAATAAAGCATAGTTTTGAAATACCATTCCTATACCTCTTTTATGAGGAGGAATATTTGAAATCGGATTTGAATCTAAAAAAATTTCTCCATTAGTTGGTGTTTCAAATCCTGCAAGCATCATTAAACAAGTTGTTTTTCCAGAACCAGATGGCCCCAACATAGTGATAAACTCACCTTCGGCTATATCGAGATTAAGATCTTTTACAACTAAGAGTTTTCCATCATAACTCTTATCTACTTTTTCAAATTTTACGAATGCATTTTTTTTAGACATAAAAGGTTTTTAAAACATTTGTTTAAATTATTTGCAATAGTTAATTAGCTTTTAATATATAGTTCTTTTGGATAATTACAGAATAATTCACATCCATTATCAGTAACTCGTATTGCTTCTGAAGCTTCTACCCCCCAATCACCAAATTGCATGACCGCTATCATATGAAAACACACATTTTTCTCTAGATTGGTCATATCACCTTTGTAAATATTTAAAGTATGCTCTCCCCAGTCTGGAGGGTAACCAATTCCTATGGAGTATCCTGTTCTAGATTTTTTTTCTATTCCATATTTGTCTAATATTTTCCAAAATGCCTGTGCTACATCATTTGCAGTATTGCCTGGTTTTGTTGCATCTATTCCTGCTTGAAGAGCTTCAATAGTTTTGTTCATTGTATCAATTTTTTTTTGATCTGGTTTTCCTAGTAATATCGTCCTAGCCATTGGCGCATGATATCTTTTATAAACACCAGAAAGTTCAATTATTGTTGCCTCTCCACTTACAAATTTGTCTTGAGTAGCTGTTAAGTGGGAAGCAGAAGTCCCTTTTCCTGTTGGAAGCAGTGTTGCAATACTTGAATATTCACCGCCGTACTCTTCTGTTCCATAAAACAAAGATTTTTGAATTTCTCCAACGGCATCACACTGTCTTACACCTGGATTAATAACTTCCATTGCAGTCTTCATTCCTTTTTCAGAAATTATAGCTGCTGATTTCATAAATTGGATTTCTTCATCAGATTTTACCAATCTTGCCCAATTAACTAGTCTTTCTGAATCTTTAATTTTTGCATTGGGTAAACCTTGTTTTATTTTTTCATAACAAAAAGCTGTAAAATAATGAGCATCCATTTCTAGCCCAATTGATAACTTATCCCATTTTCTTTCTTTGATAATTTCAACTAAATAATCGTAAGGGTGTTTTGGCCAAGTATGAATATAATTCTCATCATATACAATTATATTATCATTTCTTAAGTATGTTTTTATGTAAGCTCCTCCAGCATCCTGCGCTCTTACAAAACAAAGAGGTTCATCAGAATTTACATGAACTATTGCACACTGAGCATAATAAAAAGACCAAGCATCATATCCTGTTAAATAATTCATATTGTTTGTGTCATGAGAAATTAGCAACTCAATGCCCTTTTCTTGCATCATTGACTTAACTTTTTTTAATCTTTGTTTGTATTCTTCTTTATTGAAAAGCATAATTAATTTGATTTAAATAATTTTCCGAAACCTGCAATTGAATCATTTTTTCCAATTCGTTCTAAAGTATCCCATATTAAAGCTTGGTTACTAGATAAAACAATTTTATTTAATCTTTTTTCTAGTTTTTCTATTATAGGTAAAGCAGGTAAAGCCGTGCATGAAATGAAAAGAGCATCTGCATCTTTCAAATCAATTTCAGATAAGACATCGTACAAATAATTTTGATCTACTTTTCCAATATCATAATCTGATTGAATATCGAAATATGAATTAGAGGTAATATCGTAACCTTGATTTTTAAAATGTTCAACAACTTCATCATTTAATTCTTTACTGTATGGAGTGAAAATACATAATTTTTTTATATCAAATTTTTTTAGGGCTTTTATAGCGGCAGTACTAGGTGTTGTTACTTTTGCCTCAGGTTTTGCCAGTTTAACTTTTCTCTCAATAGATTCATATCCGGCAGCAATTGTTCCAGAAGTGCAAGCATATACAACACAATCTATGTTTTGATCTGGTAGTATATCGTTAGTTACTTCTGTTACTTTTTCTGACATTTTAATCAAATTTTCCTTTGTCAAAGGGTTGTAACATTCAATTCTATTAACAAAAAAATCTATATCTTTGTTTTTAATTACATTTATGAAGTCTTTTTCAATCATAAAATCACTTGCTAAAGCAATTAGACCAATTCTTGGATTTGATTTTGTAATGTATTTAGGTTCTATTTTTACAGAGTGCATTTTTTAAAAACAAATATATCATTCGTTTTTGAATAATCATCAAAATTAAGGAGATTATAATGAAAATTGGTTTTATAGGGCTTGGAAATGTTGGTGGAAAATTGGCAGGTAGTTTGTTGAGAAATAAATTTGATTTAACTGTAAGAGATTTAGAGAAAAATTTAACTAATAAATTTGAAAAGTTAGGTGCTAAAGTAGCAAATTCTCCTAAAGAATTAGCAAAACAAGTTGATCTTATCATTACTTGTCTTCCTTCTCCTGAAATATGCGCAGAGGTCATGGAAAGTGAAAATGGGATAATAAACGGTCTTTCAGAAAATAAAATTTGGTTGGAGATGAGTACAACTGATGAGGCAGAAGTTAAAAGACTAGGAAAAAAAGTAATAGAAAAAAAAGCAATTCCTTTAGATGGGCCAGTTAGTGGAGGGTGTCATAGGGCTTCAACAGGAAATATAGCAATTTTTGTTGGAGGAGAAAGAAAGATTTTTGAAAAAATATTACCTGTGCTTACCATTATGGGAAGAAAAATATTACATACCGGAGAACTTGGTTCTGCATCAATATTAAAAGTTATAACAAATTATCTAGCATCAGTTCATTTAGTAGCATTAGGGGAAGCTTGGACAGTAGCAAAAAAATCAAAACTTGATTTATCTAAAGCTTATAAAGGAATAGCTGCATCTTCTGGAAATTCTTTTGTTCATGAAACTGAAAGTCAGGTAATTTTAAATGGATCATATAATATAAATTTTACAATGGATCTTGTTTTAAAAGACACTGGAATTTTTAATGAAATAGCCAAGAAACTTAATTCATCTTTAGAAATTTCTCCGATGATTGTAGATATTTTTAAAGATGGAGAGAAAAAATATGGTTCGAGAGCCTGGTCTTCAATGATAGTTAAAAGAATGGAAGATTTGAATAATATAGAATTTAGGGCCGATGGTTTCCCAGAAGAATTAACTGATAATGAACCTGAAGAAAAAGGTTATGAAATTTAAATAATATGTTACAATATTTTTATGATTGAGAAAAAAAATTTTTATATAAACGGTAAATGGGTTTCTCCTACAAAACCAAATGACTTTGAAGTAATTGACCCATCAACTGAAGAATCTTTTGCGATAATTTCTCTTGGATCTAAAGAGGATGCCGACAAAGCAATCAACGCTGCTAAAATAGCTTTTGAAAGTTGGAGAGAAACTACGAAAGAAGAAAGATTAAAGTTATTAGAAAAATTTGATGAAATTTATAATAGAAGATGGGATGAAATGGTTAAAGCTCAATCAACTGAAATGGGTGCTCCTCTTGATTTTGCCTCAGAAACTCACACAAAAATGGGTGCTGATATTTCGAAAAATACAATAGAAATATTAAAAGATTTTAATTTTGAACATCAGTTTGACCCTAAGTCCAATAATCAGATAAGATATGAGCCAATTGGAGTGTGTGGATTAATAACGCCGTGGAATTTTCCAATGAACCAAATCGTATTAAAAGTTATTCCTGCTTTAGCTGCAGGTTGTACAATGATATTAAAACCTTCTGAAATTGCTCCTGTATCAGGAGTTTTATTTGCTGAAATGATTGATGAAGCTGGTTTTCCTCCAGGAGTTTTTAACTTAGTAAATGGAAACGGAGAAGTTGTTGGAAATCACATCTCAGGACATCCTGATATAGACATGGTTTCATTTACTGGTTCGACAAGAGCTGGAAAATTAATTCAAAAGAATGCAGCTGACACAATTAAAAAAGTCACTCTTGAATTAGGTGGAAAAGGTGGAAACATAGTTTTTGCAGATTCTTATCCAGATGCAGTAAGAGATGGAGTGAAAAATATAATGAGTAATTCAGGACAATCTTGTGATGCTCCAACCAGAATGCTTGTTGAAAAATCAATTTATGAAAGAGCTGTCAAGGAAGCTGTTGATGAAGCAAATAAAATTAAAGTAGATTTAGCTTCAAAAAAAGGAGATCACATAGGACCTTTAGTTTCAAAAGTTCAGTATGACAAAGTAATAAATCTTATAAATGCTGGAATAAAAGAAGGAGCAACATTAGCTGCAGGAGGACCAGATTTACCAAATGGTTTAAACAAGGGATATTTTGTTAAACCCACAATTTTCACAGATGTTAATAATGATATGAGAATTGCAAGAGAAGAAATATTTGGACCAGTTCTTTCTATTATACCATTTGAAACTGAAGATGAGGCTATTAAAATAGTAAATGACACATCTTATGGACTAGGAAATTATTTACAAACTGAGGACAAAGAAAAAGCAAAAAGAGTTGCACGTAAAGTTAGAGCTGGAACAGTTTACATTAATGGTCAAGGAACCGATACCGGTGCACCTTTTGGTGGATATAAACAATCTGGAAATGGTCGAGAAGGTGGAGTTTGGGGTTTTAACGAATTTTTAGAAGTTAAAGCTATTACGGGTTGGAACTAAATATTAAATTTTTTTAAAAGCCAACATATTTTCAAAAGTACACATTTCAGGTTTGCTTAAAACAATTTTGGGAAATTTTTTATTAAATTCTATAAATAAATTTTTGTTAAATTCTAATAATTTTTTAATTTCAGCTTGTGCTAATTCTCTTAAAATATACGCTAATGTAATATGAAAAGTATATCTTTCATGATTTTCAAATTTAATTCTTAATAATTTACTCAATTCGTCTCTGCATTCCCTAAGGATTTTTTCATCTTTTGCTGAAAAGGGCTCTAGAACAATACTATAGCCGCCATAAAATATTTTTAATTTCATATTTAACTCTCTCGGAAAAACAAAATTTTTTATTCTTTTATTTAATTCTATTGCTATTTGGTTGTAATTTAAATTTTTATCAATATTTTCTGGCCAATATTTTGTGTTTTTTGTATTAAAATTACAACAGTCAAACAAAGTCATATGAAAACTTGTAGGTGGCAAATAAACATAAGACTTTTCGGGATTAAAATCTTTTAATCTTGTTTGAAAATTAGTTATCTCATTTGATAGATCGCTGTTTGATGGAATGTCACAAACGATTGTACATCCTGGAGAAGGCAAAGGATTTCCTTCTATATCAAACTTATTCTCTGCGCCTCTTAAATCATAACCTTCGAAATTTCCTGATAAAAATTTTTCTTCATTATTGATTATATTTATATCCATTAAAAATAAACTAGAACCAATTTATATTTTTTCTCTCACAGAGCTCTTTTAACTTTAAAGGATAGTCTGTAATTATTCCATCAACTCCATATTCAATCATCCTCATCATGTCGTTTTCTTTGTTTACAGTCCAAACATTTACTACTAAGCCTTGATTGTGTGCCTCCTCAATATCTTTTTTTTGAATATCTTTATAAAAAGGACACCATGCTTTTCCCCCTAGATCTTTAATTAGATGTGGTAATTCAAATTCATTAAATGAAAGAGCTAAATCCATCCAGGGAGAATTTTTATATATCGTGTTTGAAATTTTAACTCCCGAGTTTTGTTGGTAAGATAAATAACCCCTTGTCAATTCTGGAGCTTGTATTTTGAATTCTTTTAATATTCTCCAGTCAAATGATGATACTAGAATATTTTTAGTTAGATTAGATTTTTCAATATCACTCATAATAATTTTAACCATTTCATCTGGGGGTGGCGTCAAATCATCCTCAACTGGAGTTGACTTTACTTCCAAATTTAAAATTAAATCTTTTATATTTATTGAATTTATTAAATCAAAAATTTCGCTTAATTTTGGTATTCTTTGATCGGGAAGGTTTTTTTGATTTAAAAATCTCCTACCATACTTTGATAATTTATTTATAGAACCAACATCATAATTTTGAATTTCATCATATGTTAAATCATAAATTTTAATATTTTCATTATTTATCCAGTCACCATTAGCATCTTTTGTCATGCTAATATCTAAACGAAAGTCATGGGTTATGACTGGAACTAAATCCTCAGAGATTAAAATATCCGTTTCAAAAGCACTTATATTATTTTCAAAAAGATATTTAAAACTTTCTAAAGTATTCTCAGGAAGATCGCCTCTAGCTCCCCGATGACCATAAATTTTAATATGATTTGGTTTAGATAAAATCAAATTTAATTAACTCTGTTACCGCTACTTTTATCAAAAACATAATAATTATTGTCATTGATATTTAGTGATAATTTACTACCTTTTTCAACTACTTGATTTCCAGGACATCTATAACAAAAATCTTTTTTATTTTTTAATTCACCATAAATAAGATTATCAGATCCTAATTGTTCAACTAAATCTACAGATAAATTTATCAAACCATTATCAGATTGTGACATGTGTTCAGGCCTTATACCCAATGTAATTTCACCGTTGAAATCACTTTGAACATTTTTAATTTCAAAACCTTCAGCAAATAAAGTTTTGTTTTTTAATTCTCCATCAATAAAATTCATTTGGGGCGATCCAATAAATCCTGCAACAAATAACGATTTAGGATTGTTATAAATTTCAATAGGAGTACCTAGTTGTTCTATTATACCATTATTAATTACTGCTAATCTATCAGCTAAAGTCATAGCTTCTACTTGGTCATGAGTTACAAAAATACTAGTAACCCCAACTTTTTGTTGAAGTTTTTTAATTTCAAGTCTCATTTGTATTCTTAGTTTTGCATCTAAATTAGACAATGGCTCATCAAATAAAAATATTTTAGGATTTCTCACTATTGCTCTTCCCATTGCAACTCGCTGTCTTTGTCCACCAGATAACATTGATGGCTTTCTTTGCAAGAATTCAGAAATCTGTAAAAGTTTTGCCGCATCATTTACTTTTTGTTCAATAGATTTTTTATCAATACCTCTGTTTTTTAATCCATATGCAAGATTGTTATAAACATTCATGTGAGGATAAAGCGCATAGTTTTGGAAAACCATTGCAACATCCCTTTCTGAAGGGTCAACTTTATTTATTAATTTTCCATCAAGATTTATATCTCCTTCGGTTATATCTTCTAATCCTGCAATCATTCTTAATAATGTTGACTTTCCACATCCACTTGGACCAACAAAAACCATAAATTCACCATCCTCAACATTCATACTTGTCTCATGAACAGCTTTTGTTCCGTTTGGATATACCTTGGTAACTTTATTTAATTCTAAAAAACTCATTTATTTCTCCGTTTGAATTAGTCCTTTTATGAACCATTTTTGTAAAAATACCACCACTAAAACTGGAGGTATCATTGATAAAATAATATAAGCAAATCTCTCTGCTGTTCTTGGAAGAGCAACACCTTCATAGCTTTCTGTGTATATAATTTTCATTCCCATAACTACAGTCCAGTATTCTTCGGCTGTAGTCATGATTAATGGCCATAGATATTGGCTATACCCATACACAAACATAAATATAAACATTGCTGCAATCATAGTTTTAGATAATGGAACTAAAAAATCTATGAAAAATCTCCAACTATTGGCACCATCTAACTTTGCTGACTCCAAAAGTTCGTCTGGGATTGTCTTATAAAATTGTCTAAAGAAAAATGTTGCTGTTGCAGATGCAACCAGTGGAAGAATAAGACCTGTATAAGAGTTTGTTAAACCTAAATCTGATACAATCTTATAGCTAGGAAAAATTCTTACCTCCAAAGGTACAAGTAAAGTAATAAAAATTACCCAAAAAATTGGCACTGCTAATTTAAATCTGAAATAAACTAAAGCATATGCAGACATTGCAGAAATAACCACTTTAAGAGTTGCAATTCCTAATGCCATTATAAAACTATTAATAAACATTTTTGCAGCTGTAACTTCTTCTGACCAACCACCTTTCTCATTTAAAACTTCATTATAGTTCCTTGTAAGTTGATCTCCTAAATGAAACTTCATACCTTCGGTAAGTATCGTTACCGATTCATGTGAAGAACTAGCAAAAGATATCCAGATTGGAACAACCATTAATAAGACTCCCAATATAAGAATGATATGAGCAACTATCTGAAGAGGTTTAATTTTCATTTATCTTGAAAAACTCCTTTAATAAAATGTTTTTGTAAAATAATTATAATTAAAATTGGCGGCACCATAGACATCATTACAAAAGCAAATCGATGCACAATCGATCCTGACATCATCTTTAATCCCATAACTACTGTCCAATATTGTTCAGAGGATGTCACCAATAATGGCCATAGATATTGGTTATAGCCGAATACAAACATAAATATTAGCATAGCTACAATCATTGTTTTTGATAAAGGAACTAAAAAATCAATAAAAAACCTCCAAGTATTTACACCATCAAGTTTTGCAGACTCAAGCATTTCATCTGGAACAGTTTTATAAAATTGTCTAAAAAATAAAGTTGCTATAGCTGATGCAGAAATAGGAACTATTAATCCAAAATAGGAATTTACTAGATTAAGTTCAGCCATAACAGAATATGTAGGAAAAATTCTTAACTCTAATGGAACCAAAATAGTAATGAAGATTATCCAAAATAATAATGTTGCATATTTTATTCTATAATAAACTAAAGCGTATGCAGCCATTAAAGAAGTCACAACTGATAATAACGCTACTCCCGTCGCCATTATAAAACTGTTAAAAAACATTTTTAAAGCAGTAATTTCTTTAAAAAAACCTCCCTGATATAATAAAACTCTTAAGTAGTTTTCATAAAAACTATCACCTAAAAATAATTGTAAACCATCCATGTTGATAATTGAACTTGTGTGCGTTGAGCTTGCAAAAATCATCCAAACAGGAGCTATCATAATAAATATTCCTATGAATAAAATTAAATGTGAAAAACCTGATGTAAAAAATCTAGTCATTAATTATAATGTATTTTCCCTTCAATATATCTGAATTGAAAAATTGTAATTACTAAAACAATCAACATCATCATTATTGATTGAGCGCCAGCACTTCCTAAATCCAATCCTCTAAATCCATCCATGTAAGCTTTATAAACAAGAGTTCTTGTTTCACCTGATGGAGCGCCTATCGTTGTAGTATCAATAATTCCAAATGTATCAAAAAAAGCATAAGTTATATTAATAATGATTAAGAAAAATGTAGTAGGCATTAATAAAGGAAATGTAATAGTCCAAAATCTTCTAAAACTATTTTTGCAGTCAATCATGGATGCTTCTATTACAGATTTTTGTATGGCTTGAAGTCCTGCTAAGAAAAAAATAAAATTAGCACTAATCTGTTTCCAGGCACCAGCTATGATCACATAAATATAAGCGTCAAAAACACTTTCGTACCAATTAAAGCCCCATAAATTATTAAATAAATGATAAAGAAGTCCAAATCTTTCACTAAAAAAGTAATTTGCCATAACTCCCACTACGGCAGGTGCAATTGCATAAGGCCAAATTAGAAAGGTTTTATATGCACTTTTACCACGCATCACATTATTTGCTTGAACAGCAAGTAACAATCCAATGGATCCAGTAACAAGTGTTATTACAAAGCTATAAATAATAGTAAATTTAAAAGCTATGAAATAAGCCGGATCATCGAAAATAAATAAAAAATTATCAAATCCTACAAACTTAGCTCCAAATCCAAATGCATCTTGCATTGTAAATGCATCTTTAAAAGTTTGTATTATTGGCCAATATAGAAAAATTAATAAAATTCCTAGCTGTGGAGCTAAAAATAAATATTGCGAATAACTGGATTTGAATTGAACTTTTTTCATACAAATAAAAATAAGGAGGGTAAATTAATACCCTCCTAATTTAAATTGTTATTTATAGAGTTTTAGCAAATTGTTTTAACAACTTAGCTGCACCCTTATCCATGTTTTTCAATCCTTTTTCGATAGATATCTTACCATTTAACATAGGCTCAACATTTTCATAAATTACTTCACGAATTTGTGGCCAGTTACCAGCTCTATATCCTCCTGGAATTGTCGAACCTTCCAAGCTTAGTTGTTCACCAACAGCTTTGTGATAAGGAGAAGTTCTATAAAAGTTAATAGTCTCAGCTAACGCTATACCACCTTTAGTAACAGCAGAATAACCTGTCATGTTGTGATAATATAAATCCATTTCAGGAGAACCCATAAATTCTATAAATTTAGCAAGTCCTTTGTATTCTTCTTCTGTATGACCATTTAAGATCCAGTTAGCGGCACCACCAATAAATGTTGGATACTCTTTACCTCCAGTTACTGAATCCCAATAAGGAATATGATTAACTGAAAAGTTAGGCACAACACCTTTCATTCCACCAAATGATGCTGCAGAACCAAACCAAAAAGCAGCTTCACCAGCTATAAAAGGAGCTTGATTATCTCCCCATGCTCTACCCTTATAACCATATAAACCACTGTCATACCATTCTTTAACTTTTTTCCAGTGCATTACAAATGCATCTGTTTCAGCAAATAAAGTTTTAGTAGGAACAGCATCGTAGCCATTATTTCCATCAGTCATTAGTAAGTTATGTCTTGAAAAGAAATTTTCAGTCCAAATCCATGGGAAGTGACTTTGAACTAAAGGAATGTATCCAGCTGCTTTAATTTTTGGAGCCATAGCCTCAAATTCTTCATAAGTTTTTGGAACTGCTTCAATACCTACTTTTTTTAAGATATCCATGTTAGCGTACATTAAACATGTTGAACTATTAAAAGGTACACCAATCATTTTTCCATTAGAGTCTGCATAGAAATTTTTAATACCTGGAATATAATTGTCGGCATCTACTTTGATTCCATATTTCTCTGCCATTTCTTCAAAACCGATAACAACACCATTTTTTACCTGTGCTACCATAATTGCAGCGCCGGCATCATAAACTTGTGAATAGTGCGGTTGATCTCCTGCTCTAAAAGCAGCAATTGTTGCTGCCATGTTATCTTCGTAACTTCCTTTACCTGTAGGAATTACTGTGTATTCATTTTGAGAAGCATTAAATCTATTTGCAATTTCAATAATAACATCACCTAGGAAACCACTATTACCATACCACCAGTGAATTTCAGTCTTAGAGTAACTAGTTGATGAAAAAGAAAATGTAAATAATAACGCTAATATTGATATTATTTTTTTCATTATTTCCTCTCTTTAATTATTTATAATTAAATTGTTCTAATTATTTTTTATTAAATTTTAATTACTTAATGTTTAAATTTATATTAAAATGATATTCATAATTACTAGTAAAATGGAAAAATTAAAAAAAAAAACAATCTTTAGTTGTAAATTTTTTTAATAGAATGAAATATTTATGCTTGGTTATGTAATGGTCGGAACTAATAATTTGAAAAAAGCAATCATTTTTTATGATGAGGTTTTGAAAGTTTTAAATCTGGAAAGAAACTATACTGATGAAGTTTGCGCAGGTTATGCACAAAAAAATGGAGACGGAACTGTTGAGTTTTATGTAACTGAACCAGTGAATAAAGAGAAAGCAACTTTTGGAAATGGTACACAAGTCTCATTTATTACATCGTCGAGAGAAATAGTAGATAAATTTCATGAAGTTGGTTTAAAAGCAGGTGGAAAAAGCGAAGGTAGCGGAGGAGAAAGGCCAGAAGGCTCTGGTGTTTATTATTCTTATATTCGTGATTTGGATAATAATAAAATTTGTTCTTTCACAAATAATTAATGTCTTATTCATTTATAAAACAAAGACTTGATCAAGGAAAAATTATTATTCTTGATGGAGGGATTGGCGCAGAACTTGAAAAAAATGGTGCTAATATGGATAAAGATTTATGGTGTGGAAAATGTTCTGTAGACAATCCAGAATTAGTTAAGAAAGTTCATGAAAATTATATTGATGCAGGAGCTGATGTAATAACTACAAACACTTATGGAACTACCCCTATATCAATGAAGCATTATGGTTATGATAATTTAATTGAGGAATATAATAAAAAAAGTGTTCAAATAGCAAAAGATGCATCAAAAAATAAAAATGTTGCTGTTGCCGGAAGTGTTTCAACTTTTGGAAGTTTTTATAAACTAGGTCTTAAAGCTATGATCCCAGGATTTAAAGAACAAATTAAAATTTTATCTGAAGAAGGAGTCGATCTAATTATATTAGAAGCTATGTCTTCTCAAGCTGACATAGTAGAGACAATTATTGAATGCTCATCAAATATAAATTTACCTGTTTGGCTATCTATTTCGTGTGTAATGGAAGATAAAAATAAAAAAGTGATGCTTGGCTACAACGATACAGTTGACTCAGATACACATATCTATGAAAGTTTTGAGGTAGCTATAAAAAATTTTAGTAAATTGCATAAAGGACCAATTTTAATAGCGCACTCTGATATTAATGTTACAGGACATGCTGTAAAAACTGCTAAAAATAATTTCAATGGAGTTTTAGGAGTTTATCCAAATAGAGGTTACTATGAAAAACCTCATTGGAAATTTGTAGACAATATGAGCCCTGAAGATTATTTGAATGAAGCTAGATCTTGGGTCGAAAATGGAGTTAAAATTATAGGTGGATGTTGTGGTGTGGGAGTTGAGGAAATTAAAGCAATTTCAATTTTAAAAGATTAAAGTATAAATGCTGAAAAATATTAAAATCTATGAAAATATTTATTGGTGGTATCGGTTGCTTTTGGGATGAAGCTAAATACGATGGTATAGCAGGTATAATCTCAACAGAATGTGGTTATTGTGGTGGAGAAGATCCAAATGTAACCTACAAAGCTGTATGTGGTGGAGATACAGGACATATTGAAGTCGTAAAAGTAGAATATGATGAAAAAATAAAATCATATGAAGAAATGGTAAGATTATTTTTTAAATTACATGATTCAACACAAGTAAATCGTCAAGGAACATATGTTGGAATTCAATATAGATCAGAAATATTTTATAATACTGAAGATGAAAAAAATATTGCTGAAAAAGTATTGAATGAAATGAATAAAAAATTAGATGGCAAAGTTTCTACCAAAATATCAAAAGAAAAAAATTACTGTAAAGCTGAAGGTTATCATCAAAAATACGAACAAAAAAAATCTTTAAAATATTGAAAAATAAAAAAATAACTTCCATTCCTAATCCTCAGCTAATAACACTTAAAGATAATAAGGCTCTTTGGAATCTTCCGAAAACAAGAAGGTATGGTTATAGAAATTTACACAAAATCAATAGATATGGACTTTTCTTAAGATCAGATTTAGTGCTAAAGCTTAAAACAAAAAAAAATCAAAAAATTGGGAAAAATTTATTAGTAAAAAAAATGACAAATCATAAGTCGTTTTGTTCTCTAATTGTTGGAAATGGTCAAAATATTTTATATGAAAAATATGCTAAAGACTTTTCCAATATTCAGCCACAAACAATAATGTCGATAACAAAAATGTTTGTAAATTTATTTATAGGTGAACTAGTAAAAAATAAATCTATAAATTTAAATAAAAAAGTTTCTTATTATCTTCCTAAAATTGGGAGTGGTTATGCAGAAGCAAAAGTGCAAGATGTTTTAAATATGAATATTGTTAATTCTTATACAGAAGATTATAAAAAAGCTTTTTCATCATCTTTTCTTCATGAACCTGTTGGTGGATGGAGACTACCTAAAGTTGGCAATATTACCTTAAGCCAAGAAAAATATTTAAATACAATTAAATCTTTAAAAAATCGAAATTTAAAAAATAATTCTGAATATGCATATTATAAATCTGCAAATACAGATGTAGTAGGATTAATTGTAGAAAAAGTAAGTGGTAAAACATTAAGAGATTGGATTTTGTCGGCTGTTGAAGCTGCAGGTTTTGAAGATGGTTTATATATAGCATCAGATAGATTTGGAATGCCTTGGATGTCTGGTGGTGGATGTTTAATTACTCGTGACTTTTTAAGGATGGGACTTTTGTTTGCAAGAAAAGGTAAAGGTGTAGGAAATAGAAAAATTGGTTCTTCTTCTTTTTTAAATAAAACTATTAAGAATGTAGGCCCAAAATATATGAAGTTATCTAAGGATAAATATTTATACTATTCAAATTCAACTATGGTATCAGGAAATATGATAGGTCATTCAGGTTATGGTGGTCAGTTCTTAGCAATTAACTTAAAAAATGGAAATGTTGCAGCATTCTTTTCTGTTCTTGAAACTAAGTCTGCAACAAATGAAATTTACAAAACTGATATGATAAATATGCTAATTGAAATTGTTAATAAAAACTATTAATTAATAGTTATGAGTTCTGAAGCTTTAAATTTTAATTGGAACTGTAAACACACCTGGAAAAAAAGTGCAAAGAACACACTATGGTGTCTATTAGGGTGTGCGATAGGCGATTTTGGAACAATTTTATTTTTTCAAATATCAAATATACCCTTTCCAGTTATAGCTATAATGACTTTGGCAATTATAAATGGACTTATAACAAGTATAATTCTTGAAACATTTATATTAATGAGGCAAAATTTTAACTTTTCCAAAGCCTTTAATACAGCAATAGGAATGAGTTTTATTTCTATGATTGGTATGGAGTTAACAATGAATATCACAGATGTTATTCTTACTGGTGGAGCGGTTTTAAATTGGTGGGTTGTGCCTATAATGTTAACAGTAGGTTTCCTGACTCCTTGGCCATATAATTATTGGAGATTAAAAAAGTTTAATATTTCTTGTCATTAATTATTTAGTTTTTTCATTTGGAGCAAGCACAACAGCTAAAACTCCTCCAATTACAATCATAGAGCTACCAATAATTTCACGCCAACCAAATGGTTCGTCGGTTAATATGCTTGAGCTAATTACTCCAACAATAATCTCTGAAAGAAAAAGAATTGAACATAATCCTGCGCCTAATTTACTTGGAGACCAAAGGATAACTATACCTGTTGGAATAAAATAAAAAACGGAAATAATAATTAAAAATGAAGCCATTGATATGAACGCTTCGGCACCTGGCATAGGACCCAAATATTCAGATAACAAAAAACCAGCAAAGATATTAAATATAGCGCCATAAACAAAGAAAGAATAAATTAAAGGAAATACACCATCGTATTTAACTACCTCTAAACGTATCATTCCACCCGCAAATAATATGCCTCCTGCAAATGCTAGCCAATCACCAGAATTTTCAGGCAATGGAAAAATAGTTTGTTTGCTAAAAACAATCCACAAACCTCCAAGAGCCAAAAGTAGAGTTAAAATTCTTTCTAGTCCTGGTCTTTTCTTTAAAAATAAAATTTCAAAAATAGTTGTCCAGACAGGTGTCATATAAAAAAGGATCAATGCACGAACAACATCTGTTAAAAGAAAACTTAATGCATAACAAATAAAACCTGAGCCAATAAGAAATCCAGTGAAAGGTAATTCTAAACCTGAAGTTCTTCCTTTAAATTTTCTCCAGATTGAAATAGGCGTTAAAAGCAATACACCAATTACCATTTGTGCAATTGTGCCCCAGCCTCCCGTTAGTCCACCTTCTTCTAAAATTCTTTGCGGCAACCAATAAATTCCCCAGGCTCCTGCAGAAATTGCTAAGGCTATTGCAATTTTGTAGTGATGAGGGTGTCTAGCCATTATGATAAATTTGGTTTAATTTTTGAGTATTGATATATTTCTTCATATTTTTTTGCAAAAGCTAATACTTTTAAATCTTCACTTCGCTTACCAATAATTTGTATACCGATTGGATATCCATCTTTATTAAATCCTATAGGAATTGATATTGAGGGTAAATAAAAAAGACTTGCAAATATATGTATTTCAATCCACCTATGATAAGTATCCATGGGGCTATCATTAATCTTCTCTGGGTATTTTAAATTTTTATCAAAAGGAAATGCTTGTTGAGATGGTAAAGCTAAAAAATCAAAATTACCAAATAAATTATTTACATCATTTGATAGTTCAATTCTAGAATCAAGAGCAGATTTTACATCTTCCTCTGAAAGCTTGATGCCTTTATTGTATTCCCATATTGCCTGCGATGTCATTTCATTAATGTCTTTGATATTCATAGTAATAATATCTTCATAAATACTTTTGGCTCTTAATGTTCCCCAACAGTTCCACAATTTATGGACATCTAATTTTGGTTTTAAGTATTCAATTGTAATTTTATTTTTTTCAAGACTTTTTAACTTTTTGTTACATATTTCGATTAATTCAAGATCATATTGGTAATTATCATTCATATTAGATAACCATCCAATTTTTATTTTTGAAAAATCTTGGTCACTTAAATTAGTTTCTCTAAATGAACTATTTAAACTAAAAGAAATTGGATCTTCTTTATGTTCTCCAGCTATAACATCTAAAAGAATAGACATATCATCAGGTGTTCTTGCAAGACATCCTGGTGTTGAAATAACCGGAAGATTTTTCTTTTTTTCATTTGTTCGATAATCGGGAAGTAATCCTGGTGTTAGTCTAAAACCGTAAACATTTGCATAAGCAGCAGGTGTTCTACAAGAACCCATCATATCTGTACCATCAGCAAATGGCAGTAAATTTGATGCAACTGCAACACCAGCTCCACCACTTGATCCACCAGATGATTGACTATTTCCATAAATGTTTGGTGTTATTCCAAATAATCTATTCGCTGTATGAGCGCCCACTCCTAATTCAGCAGTGTTTGTTTTTCCAATTATTATTCCACCGGCATCTATTTGACGATCAACAATTATAGAATTTTTTTTTGGAAAATAATCTTTATATCCAGGAAAACCATAAGTGGTTGGAAAACCAACTACATCTAGCAAATCTTTAGAGGCAAGAGGTAAGCCAAATAATGGCTTATTCTCGTCAAAATTTTTGTCCTTAATCTCAGCTTCTTTAATTATTTCTTCTTCATCCTTAATTGAAACAATAGCATTCAAAGATGGATTAAATTTTTTTATTCTTTCAAAATATAAGCCAACTATTTCTTTTACTGAAACATCCTTTTTCTTAATTAAAGAAATAATTTCTTTAACTGATTTATTTTCAAGCATGAGAATTTACTATTACCTAGCCTTTTTAATGGATGCTAGAGTAATTTCCTTTATTTCTTCTAAAGTTGCTTTTCTAGGATTTTGTGCATAGGCTTGATCTTTCATTGATTTTTCAGCAATTCTATCAACACAATCTTCAGGTACTCCAATTTCGCTTAAACTTTTTGGAATTTTAATTCTATCAAGAATATTTTCAATGTTTGATATAAAAGCATCTACAGAATGATCTTTAAATTGCATAGCCTCTGACATTCTTTTAACTTTTTCTTCCATACCTGGTAGATTATATTTTAGAACAACAGGTAATATAATTGCATTGGTTAAACCATGATGAGTATTGTATTCGGCTCCAACCATATGAGCAATAGCATGTACTAATCCTAAACCTTTTAAAAAAGAAATTCCTGCTAAACAAGATCCAACATGCATTCCACCTCTTGCAACTATATTGCTAGGGTCTTCTACAGCTGTGACCAAAGATTTTGAAATCAATGATAATCCTTCTAAAGCAGCACCATCACACATTGGATTGAAACCAGGAACGCAATAACCTTCTATACCATGGATTAAAGCATCTGCACCAGTCCATGCCGTTAAATTTGCTGGCAATCCAATAGTTAGTTCTGGATCTAACAATGCTAATGAAGGTCTAACATCTGGATGCCACATACAAAATTTCATGCCTTCTTTTAAATAAGTAACCATAGCTGAAATTTCTGTTTCAGCTCCAGTTCCAGCAGTTGTTGGAATAGTTATAATTTTTGGGAATGGGTTATCCTTGCTAATTTTAGGCGGAGTTAATTCAAACTCAAAATCTCTTAATGGAACGTCATTGTTTGCTGTGAGGCAAATTAATTTTCCTCCATCCATAGCACTGCCTCCACCGATTGCAATTATAGCATCATGGTTTCCATCTTTAAATTTACTAACACCATTTGAAACCTCATCTTCTCTTGGATTTGGAGATATATCAAAAAATAAATCGGATTTTACATCAGAACTTTTTAAATAATTTTGTAAATTAATTATAAATGGTAATTTTGTGCTGCCTTTATCTGTAACAATTAAAGGGTTTTTAATATCTAAATTATTACAAATACCTCCTATTTCTTTCAATCTACCTGGACCGTATGCAATATTAGTCGGAAATGTCCAATCTTGATTGGATAGAATATCAGCTTCATTCAGTTTAAAACTTTGCATTTTATTTATAAAGTATACAATTTTAAAAAATTATAAATGAATATTTCTTCAGAAAAAGCAGATTTAAAAAAAACTTACTTAGCAATAGTTACAATGCTCTTAGCAATTCTATGTGTGGACATGTATATGGTTGTAATAAAGTTCTTAGGTGATGAATACACTGTAATTCAGCTTGCGGTTTTTAGAAATATTGCAGGTATAATTCCTTTAATTTTACTTATTTTATTTACCAAAGAGTACATTTCGGTTTTTAAATATTTAAACAGTAAATTTATTATTTTAAGTTTTCTTAGAGGATTGGGTTTTTTATCTATGAATATTTTTATATTTATTTCTGTTATTAACCTAGATTTTGCTACCGCGATGGTTTTAACTTTTTCATCTCCTTTTTTTATTGTAATTCTATCAATACTTTTCTTGAAGGATAAGGTGGGTATTTACAGATGGTCAGCAATTTTTATTGGATTTTTTGGAGTTGTTCTTATCGTGCAGCCAACAAGTGATATATTTAGTTATTATTCTATTTTTCCAATTTTAACCGCGATTGCATGGGCTTTTACAGTTATAATTTTAAAGTTTATTCCTGATGGACATTCAACAGCTAAAATTCAATTATATACATTAATATTTAATGTAATAGGTGCAGTAATATTATTTTTAATCACAACAGGACACTCAGAAATTAAAAGCACTGATGACTTTTTTCTCATGACATTAACTGGAATTCTTGGAGGAACCGCTGCAATACTTTTTATTTATGCTTATCGACTAATATCAGCAAGCAAGATGGCATCGTTTGAATATTTTGGTATTCCTTCTTCATTTATTTTAGGTTGGTTATTTTTTAATGAAGCACCATGGGAGCAGTTATTCCCTGGGGTTTTTGTAATTGTGTTTGCGGGTATGATTATAATTTGGAGAGATAAGGTAAAACAAAAAAGTACTAGGGTAAGTAGAGAAATTAATTAGTAGATTTCATTGATTTCATGACAATTGCTCTGTCAATTTCACCAACTAGCTCCCCTGTCTCGCTATTAACTACTGGAAATTTCTGATCTGTATCTACAAGTTTATCTATTAAAGTTTCAATCTTTGAATTTTGATCAATATTATTAGATCCATTTTTGAACATTTTTTTTGTATCTTCACAACATTCTTCTCTCATTACTTTACTTGCACTTAAAACTTTGTATTTTGGAACATCTTCACAAAAGTCTTTTACATATTGATCTTTAGGATTTGCAACAATTTCTTCTGGGGTTCCTACTTGAGAAACTTCTCCATCTTTCATAATTGCAATATGATCTCCCATTTTAATTGCTTCTAAAAAATCGTGGGTAATAAAAACCATTGTCTTCTGCAATTTTTCTTGAATTTTTAAAAGCTCATCTTGCATCTCTCTTCTAATCAGAGGATCTAAAGCGGAAAAAGGTTCGTCGAAAATTAAAATTTCAGGATCGACAGCTAATGCTCTGGCTAGACCAACTCTTTGTTGCATACCGCCTGATAATTCTCTTGGATAATTATTTTGCCAACCGTCTAAACCAACCATTTTTAGAACTTCCATTGATTTATCAATACGCTCTTGTTTTTTACTTCCTCTTATTTCTAAACCATAGCCAATATTATCTACTACTGTTCTGTGGGGAAAAAGACCAAAATGTTGAAATACCATACTCATTTTATTCCTTCTGAGATCCAGCAAATCTTTGGCACTCATTTTGGTTACATCAGTATCATCCATTTTAACCGTTCCTGATGTTGGCTCAATTAATCTCGAAATACATCTTACTAATGTTGATTTGCCACTTCCGGACAAACCCATAACAACAAATGTTTCTCCCTTTTGTATTGAAAAGCTAACATCTTTTACTGCAACGACATGACCTGTCTTTTCTTGAACCTCTTTTATAGATAAACTTTTATCTAATTCTTTGATAATTCTTTTTTCGTCAGGCCCAAAAAGTTTCCAAATATTTGAGCATGTAATTTTTTCATTATTACTCATGATAATTAATAAAATATTATAATTAAAATAGACAATATTTTCCTTTAAAAGTAAAATAATTTATTTAAACTCAATATAAACTATGGCAAATGGTGTAGAAATTTTAGAGAAACCTAATCAATCAAAAAAATTAGTAACATATTCTATAATATTGCTAATATTCCTAGTTTCACTTTGGTTGTCATCCCAAAGTGAGGGTCCATCAAAATTTCCCAAAGTCGTAACAGATGAATTTACTTTTACTGCATGGGTAAATGAAGGCGAAGATTATCTTAAAAAAAATTACAGATGGATAACTAAGATTATCGCAAGTTATATTAAAGGAGCTTATTACTTTGTTGAGGATTTTTTAATTGACTCACCTTGGATATTAATTACCTCAATTATTTTTTTACCTTGTTTGATAGCTGGTGGTTTAAGGTTAGGATTATATTCACTATTTGTAGTTTATTTTTGGGGCGCAACAGGAATGTGGGAACCATCTTTGCAGACTGTGGCCTTAATGGGCTTGTCAGTTTTAATGTGTGTTTTTTTTGGAGTCATATTAGGAGTTCTATGTTCTCAAAGTGATAAATTTGAAAATTTCATGAAACCGATTTTAGATACTATGCAAGTAATGCCTGCATTTGTATATCTATTTCCAGCTTTATTCTTTTTTGGAATTGGTGGAGCTCCTGCAATTTTAGCAACAATGATTTATGCAATGCCGCCAATAATAAGACTAACAAATACAGGTATAAGGCAAGTTTCTAGCGAAACAATTGAATCGGCTACTTCATTTGGTTCAAGCAAATTGCAACTTTTATTTAAAATAAAAATACCTTTATCTTTGCCAAGTATAATGATGGGAATTAATCAAGTTATAATGATGGCTCTTGCTCTTGTCGTATTGGCATGTTTCATAGGGGCCGAAGGCATAGGTGGACAAGTTTGGCAAGCAATAAGAAGACTCGATGTTGGATGGGCAATGGAAGGTGGACTTTGTATTTTGTTCATGGCTATAATGTTTGATAGATTTAGTATGTCTTTTAGCAAATCTGTAGAAAAACTACCATCTGATGTTCAAAAATTTTATTTACTTCCCCAAAGTTGGGAAAAATACTCAATTGCTAGAATCTTAGAAAAACCATTAAGTTTAAGTTATAATTTTATAAATTATATTTGCTTAAAAATTACAAATTTTACTGCATACATTTCTGAATTTTTAATTTCAATTTTTAATAAGAAGATTGGTAATGATATTGGAGAATTTATAAGTAGACGATATTATATAATACCATCCTTTTTTATTTTTTTTGCAATTGCTTTTGTCGACTCTTATATTTTCACCTTTGGTTCTTTTCCTGAGGAATGGAGATTGTCAATACGTCAACCAATAACAAATTCAGTAGAAGCTTTGACTGTGAATCCTGGATTTATTGCTTTTACGAAAGGTTTAAGGGCATTTGTGTATCTTAATCTTTTACGTCCTCTAGATATCTTTTTAACACATATTCCATGGTGGTATACATTGGGTGTGTTTGTTGCAATCTCATACTTTACTGTCGGTATAAGATTTGCAATTATAACTGCACTGTTGTTGCTTTTTATTGGAGCTTGTGGAATTTGGCCCCAGTCGATGATAACTCTTTCTTCTGTTTTGGTATCTGTTATTTTGTGTTTTGTTATTGGAGTACCTCTTGGAATAATAGCTTCTTACAACGAGAGATTTAGAAATATTCAAAATGTTGTGTTGGATGCGATGCAAACACTTCCTTATTTCTGTTATCTAATTCCAGTTTTAATGTTTTTTGGTGGAGGTATTGTTTCAGCAGTCTTAGCAACAGTTATTTATTCGATCCCACCAATTATAAGATTAACAGCATTAGGTTTAACACAAGTATCAGGTACATATTCTGAGGTATCAAGATCCTTTGGAGGTACACTTTTACAAACTTTAAATAAAGTTAAATTTCCTCTAGCAATTCCAAGTTTGGTAATAGGATTTAATCAAACAGTTATAATGGCTTTTGCAATGCAAATTGTAACACCTCTAATTGGAGGAAAGGGTCTAGGATTAGAAGTTTTCAATGGTTTAGCTAGGTCTGATACTGGAAGAGGACTTGCTGCAGGTATAGGAATTGTTTTATTGGCTATAATTATTGATAGAATTTCGCTTGCTTGGACAAAAAAACAAAGAGAAGCCTTGGGTTTATAACCATTCTAAAGAAAAGATTAGAGTTTTTTGACACCTTTACATTACATGCGTTTTTGATCTAAAATAAGTTTTAATTAATTAAAAGAGGGGAAATAAAAAATGAAGTTATCAAAAAAAATATCAACACTAATTCTATCTTTAGTGCTGTTAATTGGAACTTTTGGTCATGCTAATGCAGCTAAAAGACTTCATGCAGCAATAGCAGATTGGACTGGTGGGATAATTACATGTGAAGTAGCTGTAGCAATTCTTGAAAGAGAATATGGTTATAAAATTAAACAAACCGTATTTCCATCAGGAACTGGCTTATGGGAAGCAATTGCTGCTGGTGAATTAGATTTTGCTTGTGAAAGTTGGCCAAGTTATGCTGAGGCAGACTCAGTTATGCTTAATGAAGATTTAATATACGAAGGCAAAGTTGTGGGCTCTTACAGCGGAGATGGAAGCGTAGATCTTTTGGGTACAGCTGGTATCATTGGTCTTTCAGATTATTGGATACCAAGATACGCTGCTGAAAAGTTTGGCATCAAAACTTGGAAAGATTTAAACAATCATAAAAAAGAATTTGCTACAATCGAGACTGGTAATAGAGGAAGATTGATAGCATGTCCTGTTGCAGGTTGGAACTGTCATGACCAAAAAAGACTTGATCTTTTAGGAATTGATTTCCAAGCAGATGAGCTAGGTACTGAAGCGGCAGCTATTGCAGAAGCAAAAGCAGCTTATATGAGAAAAGAACCGTTCATGTTATATCTATGGTCACCGCACTGGTTCTTTGGTGAATTTGACATGGTTGGAGTTCAACTTCCAGATCACAAAGTTTGTGATCCTGACACATTTACTGAAGCAGGAAACTGGAAAGATTGTGGAACAAAAGGATGGCCAGCAACTGGTTGGGCAAAGGATTATACAATGAACTATGGTAATCCAGCTACATTTGCTAAACCTGAACACGCTGATGCTAAAAAATTCTTCGAGAATATGTCTTTACAAAATATTGACCAAGCTAAAATGTTAGTTGAAGTCGATATTAAAAAAAGAGATGTTAAAGAAGTAGTTAATGAGTGGTTAGACAATAATCCAAATAAATGGAAGTCTTGGTTAAAATAACACTTTTTTAAATTAATTTAAATTAAGGGCTTTGTGAAAACAGAGCCCTTTTTTTTTATTTCTTTAAAAAATTTAATCTTCCTATAATCTCATCCCGATCCATATAGTAGCCTTGTAGATGTCTATGTCCTGAGTTTGGATCAAAAGCTGTTCTTCCATGTAATACCCGTCTATTATTAAAAGAAAAAATATCTCCAGGTTCTAATCTAAAATTTATTTGAAATTTATCATCATGTAAAAGATTTCCGAATCTATGATGTGCTTTATAAACTTTTTCCATAACATCTGGATGACAATCTAAAGCGTCCATTGTAGCAACGCTGAATCTAATATCGTGGTAGTCTTTATCTTTTGTTAAGCTTATTGCTGGCGCATGAAAACTTCTGTGTGACTCTTGAGTATAATCTTTGTCTCTAAATTTAAGAGGAATAGATACTAAAGTTTCAAAAATTTCTTTTTCATTTTTTCTCAAATAATCTGCAACTGCAAATCCATCTATTGCTGAAGAGTCTCCTCCTTTTGCGGCATTAATTAAGCAATGTAGAAATTGATAGCCAGGTGGTAACTCAAACCAGGGTAAATCCATGTGATTTCTTAAGGCATGAGCGGTATATGCAGAATTGTTCGGTTTTGGAACATTAATAACCTCAAAAGGTGTATTAAAAAAAGTTTCTCTAGTATGACTTATTCTGTTTAAAACTGGAAAAGCTGATTTTTTTTCTACCGGTGAATTCTTAACAATCGCAATACCTTTATGATGAAGTAGTTCCAGCCATTTTATTAAACCTTCATCAGAAGAAAGAATCTCATCATAATTTATACAAATTGAGTCAAAATTATTTTCTAAAGATTTGTCCCAAAGTTGGTAAGGCGAAACATATTTGTTATTATTTTTTATAGTGTAACAATTATCTCTTAGCCATTTAGGATCATAATAACTTTTGTGATTTCCTTCGCTCCATTCTATTTCTAATTTACCATCATTATTTATAGAATAGTTTTTTGGATTAATTTCTTGAGAAACTTCTAAAATGTTAAACATTCTATGTCTTGAATCTTTGTCGTGAGCTGTAGGACAATTATCTCTTAACCACATATAATTAAACTTACTTTCCTCCCCGTCATTCCAGATAATTTTTAAATAGGAGCTATTTTTTTCTATTTTTGAAATCGAACTCATATTTGATGATTATATAAAAGACTATTTATTGCAATTCAATTATTAGTTGTAAAATAAATATTTAATTTTTTTATATTTACTTTGAAGTTTTGGTAGAAATAGAATTTATTATAAGAAACATAAATAATAACAATGTCAAAAATAGAAATAAATAATGTTTATAAAATTTTTGGACCAAAACCCTCAGATGTACTTCAGATGGTTAAAGATGGAGCTAGCAAAGAAGAAGTCTTAGATAAAACAGGCCACACTGTTGGGCTTGATGATGTGACTCTTAAAATAGAAGAGGGAGAGACATTTGTTTGTATGGGGCTTTCTGGTTCGGGAAAGTCTACATTAATTAGACATCTAAATAGATTGATAGATCCGACGGCTGGACAAATTCTAGTAGAAGGAAAAGATGTAACAACTCTTAAAAAAGATGAGCTTATAAATTTTAGAAGACAAAAAATGAGCATGGTTTTCCAAAGATTTGGGTTATTTCCACATAAAACTGTATTACAAAATGTAGGTTATGGTTTAGAGATGCAAGGAATTGAAATTGAAAAAAGAAATTCAGTTGCAATGGAAAAAATTGAGTCAGTTGGTTTAATAGGATTTGAAAATCAATATCCTGCTCAACTTTCAGGGGGTATGCAACAAAGAGTTGGTCTTGCAAGAGCTTTAGCTACAGATACAGATATAATGTTAATGGACGAAGCATTTTCTGCTTTAGATCCGCTGATTAGAAGCGATATGCAAAAACAATTATTAGATTTACAGGCAGAATTAAAAAAAACTATAGTATTTATAACTCACGACTTAGATGAGTCTTTAAGACTAGGAGATCACATTGGAATTTTAAATGCGGGAAAACTTGTACAAGTAGGAACCCCAGTAGATATAATAATGAATCCAGCAGATGAATATGTTGCTGCTTTTGTTAAAGATGTAAATAGAACAAAAGTAATTAAAGCAAAAATTATAATGACATCAGTTAATGACGCAGATGGAATTGATAAAAGTAATTTATTAAAAGTAGAAGAAGATCAATTTATTGAGGAATTTCTACCTCAAGTTGTCTGTAGCAATTCTAATGTTGAGGTGGTTGATAAACAAGGAAATACAAAAGGTTTTATAACTAATAAAGAGTTGCAAAATTCTTTATCAAAATCATAATTTTATTCTAATAGTTATGACAAAAAGATTAAAAGATATAGTTAACCTAAATAAATATCCAATACATAACTTAAAATCTCCAGAAATAAAAAAAATTTTAGAAAAGTGTAAATCAGAACTAGACGAAGATAGCTGTTCAACACTTCCAAATTTTATTTTGCCTAAATCTCTTAAAATTATGAATGATGAATTGGAAAAACAAATTGATGAAGTTTATATGTCAAAAGAAAGTATTAATGCTTATTTATATTCTGAAGATGACCCTGCTCTTCCTAAAGATCATCCAAAAAGATTATTTATGAATCGTTATAATGGTTATTTAAATTCTGATTGTTTCCCCAAAGACTCTGAAATGAAGTTTCTCTATGAAACTGATGAGCTTTTAAAATTTGTATCTTCATGCTTAGGAATTTCTCCAATTTATAGATGGGCAGATCCATTAGCTTGTCATGCATATAATGTAATGAGACCTGAAGGAATTTTACCTTGGCATTTTGATAGTTGTGAATTTACATTAAGTTTGATGATACAAAAGCCAGAAAATGGTGGAATATTTGAATATTGTCCAAATATAAGAAAACCAGGTGATGAAAACTTTGATGAAGTCAGAAAAGTAATTAATGGTGATCGAGCAAGAGTTAAACAACTAAAATTAGAACCTGGCGATTTACAAATTTTTAAAGGAAGATTTACTTTGCACAGAGTAACAAAAATAGAAGGAAATCTACCTAGATATATGTGTATTCCAGCGTATGTTTTGGACCCCTGGAGAGTAAATACCCCTGAGCACTCGAAAGCAATTTATGGTAAAGTTTTACCAATACACATAGAAAGGAATAAAGCTAGATCAGATGGTTTGGCTGATTAAAAATAGTGAGTTTAAAACTAAAAAATAAAAAAATTATAATTTCAGCAGGGGCCTCTGGTATTGGATGGACAACTACAAAAGAGTGTCTAAAAAACGGTGCAACTGTATTTATTTGTGATGTAAACAAAAAATTTATTAATAAATCAAAAAAGCATCCTTTGAGTAATAAGAAACTTTTTTCTTATGAATGTGATGCTTCTCATGAAAAAGAAGTTTCCAATTTTTTTACAAAAATTTTAAAAAAAACAAAAAAAGTTGATGCACTTATTAACAATGTTGGTATTGCCGGTCCTACTGGAACTTTGGAAAAACTTAAGTCAAAAGATTGGGAGCAAACTCTTAAAATAAATGTAATAAGTCATTTTTATTTTTCAAAACTTGCAATTCCTATGCTTAAAAAAAATAAAGGTGGATCAATAATTAATTTATCATCTACGGCAGGAATACATGGTTTCCCATTAAGGTCTCCTTATGCAGCTAGTAAATGGGCTGTGGTTGGAGTCACAAAGACTTTAGCTATGGAATTAGGAAAATTTAAAATACGAGTTAATGCAATCTGTCCTGGCACTATTAAAGGTGATAGAATGAATAGAGTAATAAGCGCTAAAGCAAAGTTTTTAAAGGTTCCAAAAAAATTTGTAGAAAAAGAATATATATCAATGACATCGATGAATACCTGGATTTATGAAGAGGATATTGCAAAAACATGTGGATATTTAATTTCAGATGATGCTTCAAGAGTTTCGGGACAAATTATTAGTGTTGATGGAAATACTTTTAGAATGGATTAAAATTTAAGTTTTTAACTTTTCGTCAGATATTTCCATGAATGGAAAATGAGAGTCTTTATACCAAATATTTTTAGCTTTTTTTAAAATACTAATATCATCTAACATTCCAGCATAAAGATAATATTTATTATATTTTTCAACATAAGTTAAAACTGGTGCAGTACATTTTTTACAATAATGTTTTTTGATTATTTGACCACTTCCGGCCTTATGTTCAAAAATACCTAGTTTAGTTTTATCAATATCAATTGCCCCTTCTCTTAGATCAATAATTGTAATCATTCCTCCTATTTTCTTTCTACAATCTACACAATGACAATTAAAAACTCTTGGAACTTCATCTAGCTTAACTTTAAAAATTATTTCTCCACAAATACATCCTCCAGTTTTTGTTACAAACTTTTTTTCCATAGTCATTTTCTTATTTTGATTTCATATTTTTTTCTTAATTTTTGAAGATTTACAAGATACTCATCTCTTATATTTGATAGCATACTAACTGACTTTCCTTTAGCTTGTTTTTTTGTTCCATGAATAAGTCTATTTGATAATTTTTTTGTCAATAGAGGAGCTTTTAATTTTGTCCAAGGTAATTTTAATGCTGGTCCGAACTGTTCCAACATATGCTTCATGCCTGTTTTTCCTCCAGCAAGATGAAACGTCAAAAATGTTCCCATTAAAGAGTATCTTAATCCAGGTCCGTCTTCTATAGCTCTATCAAGGTCCTCAGTTGTTGCATAACCTTCGTTTATTATATGAAGAGCTTCTCTCCATAAAGCTTCTTGAAGTCTATCTGATAAATAACCTGGTAATTCTTTTTTGACTATTATTGGATTCATAGAAATTGATTGATAAAATTTTTTTGCAATGTTTAAATATTTCTTATTTGTTTTTTTTCCAGGAACTATTTCGACAAGTGGTAACAAGTAAACAGGATTAAAAGGATGTCCAATTATTCCTCTTTCAGGGTGTAAGGATTTAGAAAAAATTTTTGAAGGTAGTAAACCAGAAGAACTTGAAGAAATTATAATATTTTTTTTTATACTTTTCGATATTAATTTAATTAATTTAATTTTAATTGAATAATTTTCTGGAGCGCATTCTTGAACAAAGTCAACATCATTTAAAGTTTCTTTCAAAGATATAAAACATTTAAAATTTTTTAAATCTAATTTTTTTTTATTAAAAAGTTTCTTAACAAAAGGCCAGGTCCTTTTTATTTCTAATAATAAATTTCTTTTTAATTTTAAATTTTTATCGTAAGCATGTACAATTTTTCCATGGGCCAAAAATCTTATTATCCATCCAGCACCAATAACACCAGTGCCTACTACTGCCACTTTTTTTATATTTGACATTACTTGTGTTTTACAAGTTTAAGTTTTTCTCTTGTTTCTTCTGGGGTCATAATAGAAGCCCCAAGATCTGTTACGATTCTAATTGCTTTTTCAACTAATTGAGCATTGGTTGCTAATTTTCCTTTTGATAAATATAAATTATCTTCAAGACCTACTCTTGGATTTCCTCCCATAACGACAGTTTGAGCAACAAATGGCATTTCATTTCTTGATATAGCAAAACCAGACCACACACCCTCTTCTGGCATAATATCTTTCATTGCTTGCATTGCTAAGGGTGTCGCTGGAGCTCCCCAAGGAATTCCTAAACACATTTGAAACATTGGAGGATCGTCAAGCAATCCTTCTTTGTAAAGTTGTGCGCCAAACCACATATTTCCTAAATCAAATGCTTCGATTTCTGGTTTAACTTTTATTTCTTGTAATTTTTTTGCAGCTTTTCTTAAATCGTTTGGGGTATTTACTGTAATTACAGAGCTATCTCCAAAATTTAGAGTGCCACAATCTAAAGTACAAATTTCAGGTAAAAATTGTTCTGCATTTGCAATTCTTTCCATAACATTTGCCATATCTGTGAAAGGTCCAAATTCTAATGGATTTGCTCCTTGTCCAATATCTAAATCACCACCCATGCCAGTTGTTAAATTTAATATAACATCTGTTTCGCTGGATCTTACTCTATCTACAACTTCCTTATATAATTCTAATCTTCTACTAGGTGTTCCATCCTCTTCTCTTACATGAATATGTGCTATAGCAGCACCTGCTTTTGCCGCTTCTATTGCTGCAGTTGCGATTTGCTCTGGTGTTTTAGGCAAATCTGGGTGTTTAGCGGCAGTGTCGCCAGATCCAGTAACCGCACATGAGATAAAAACTTTATTGTTCATTTTATTTTTATATTTATACTATCATAAAGCTTATGGATAAATTAGAAATTTTGGAAGATTTAGCGGCTGTTTTTAGATGGACTGCAAAATTGAACATGCATGAAGCAATTGCAAATCATTTTAGCGTATGTGTGCCAGGTTCAAATGAAGATTTTTACGTAAATGGTACTGGTATGCACTTCAGCAATATAAAAGCAAGTGACTTATTCTTAGTTGAAAAAAGTAAGATGGATGAGCTTAAAAATAAACCTGAACTAGTTGACCCAACAGCACTATACATACATGGAGCAATTCATAAAAAAGTACCGCACGCAAGATGTATACTCCATGTTCATTCTAAATATGCAACAGCTCTTTCAGCTTTAGATGATCCAACCTTGCCCCCAATAGATCAAAATTCAATGAGATTTTTTAATAGAGTTGGAGTTTATAGAGATTTTGGTGGTATGGGTTTTGAAGAAGAGTCTGAAAAAATGGCTACCAAAATTGGAAATAAAAAAGTTTTGCTAATGTCTAATCATGGTGTTTTAACAGCTGGCCAAACCGTAGCTGAAGCGTTTGATGAATTATACTATTTTGAAAGAGCTTGCGAGACTTATTTAACTGCTCTATCTACAAATAAAAAACTTAAAATAGTTAGCGATGAAGTTGCAGAAAAAACTGCTCAAGAATGGGAAGATTATTCAACCGACTCTAAAGATTTACATTTAAAAGCTATTAGATCAATTCTTGACCAAGAAGACCCTAGTTATAAAAATTAAAATGTCAGTGCATCTTGCAACTAGAAAAATAATTAAAGATTGGACCGATTATAATGAGCATATGAATATGGCTTACTACGTGCTAATTTTTGATGAGGCGTGGGAAACAATGCTAAACAAATTTCATATGGGTGGTGCAAATGCACAAATTAATAAAAGAAGTACAATGGTTGTAGAGACTCGTACCACATACAATAATGAAGTTAAAGAAAACGAGGAAGTTGAAGTTTTTTGTAAATTCTTTGATCATGATAAAAAAAGATTACATTTAAGATGTGAAATGTACGAAAAAAAAACAAAGAAACTTGCTGCAACTATGGAAAGTTTATCCCTTTATATAGATCTTGAAAAAAGAAAAGTTACTGAGTTTGAACAAGATAAAATAGAAATTATGGATAAATTTATTGAAGAAAATAAAAAGAATTTTAATTCAGAAAATTTAGTATTATCTGGTAAGCTAAAAAAATAACCATGGAAACAAAACTATTATCAGGTGCATTGGGAGCTGAAATTAAAGGTATTAATCTGAAAGATACTTCTGATGAAAATATAAAAAAAATTAATGATTTGTTATTAGAACACAAAGTTATTTTTTTTAGAGACCAAATAATAAATTCTGAAGAACATAAGGCTTTAGCAGAGAAATTTGGACCTTTAGAAACACACGCATATGTAAAAGGATTAAATGATCATCCAGAAATAGTAAGAATAATTAAAGCTGAAGATGAACAAAATCAATGGGGAGAAAATTGGCATAGTGATGTGAGTTACAATGCAAAACCTACTAAAGCAGTCATATTAAAATCAATTAAAATTCCTCCAGTTGGTGGGGATACTTGTTTTTCAAATATGGAACTAGCCTGGGAAACTTTAGATGAAGAAATAAAAGAAAAAATTAAAGACAAAAAAGCTATTCACAGCTCTCTAGGAGCAGAATTTTTTATAGAAAGTTATAAAAAAATGGAAGGCAATAAAAAAAGAAATTATGACGAATATTCTAATGAACACCCTATCGTGAGAACCCATCCAGAAACTGGCAAAAAAATACTTTTTGTCAATTGGACCTATACAAAAGAAATAGTTGGCATGGATAAAAAAGAAAGCGATGAAATTTTAAAAAAAATATTTGAACATCAATCTAGGCTTGAGTTAACCTGTAGATTTACATGGACAGAAAATACAGTTTGTATTTGGGATAATAGAAGTGTAATCCATTTTGCAATAGCAGACTTTTATCCTGGAAGAGGACTAGGTTATGAAAGAATAATGGATAGAATAGCAATCGAAGGTGATCATCCAGTATAAACTTCATGAATATTATTGATAAAATAATATGAATTTTGATTATCTTATAGTTGGGGCAGGTTCTGCCGGATGTGTAGTTGCAAATAGGTTATCAGAAAATTCTAATAATTCAGTTGCAATTTTTGAGGCAGGTGGATCCAGTGATATTTGGAAAGTTAAAATGCCATTAGCTCTTCTTTATACAATGCATGACCCCAAATATAATTGGAAATATTATTCAGAACCTGAACCATATTTAAATAATAGACGTATATTTTGTCCAAGAGGAAAAATGATAGGAGGATGTTCTTCTCATAATGGGATGGTTTATGTTAGAGGAAACAGAGATGATTATACGAGATGGGAAAATTTTGGTTTAAATAAGTGGTCTTATGAAAAAGTACTTCCCTACTTTAAAAAAATTGAAACTTGGTCAGAGGGAGAAAATCAATTTAGAGGCTCTTTAGGTCCTCTTCCAATAAATTTATCAAAAAACTCAAATCCTTTATTTAAAGCATTTATTGAAGCAGCTGCTGAAGCGGGTCACAAAACAAATATAGATATGAATGGAAAAGAACAAGAAGGATTTGGTATGTTTGATACTACAATGCATCAAGGTGAAAGAGCAGGTGTTGCTAAATATTATTTAAATCCTGTAAAAAATAGAAAAAACTTAAGTATTTTAAAAAATTCATTTGTAGAAAAGATATTATTTGAAGGAAAAAAAGCTGTGGGTCTTGAAGTAAAGATTAAAAATAAAGTTGAAAAGATTTATGCAAATAAAGAAGTAATTTTAAGCGGAGGATCTATAAATTCCCCTCAATTATTAATGTTATCTGGGGTTGGTGATGAAGCACATCTTAAAGATAATGGTATTAAAGTAGTCCATAATTCAAAAGGTGTAGGAAAAAATTTACAAGATCATCTTGAAACTTACATACAGCAAAAATGTAAAACGCCAAATACTCTTTATACTTATACAAAATTACTACCTAAAATTTTAGCTGGTATGCAATGGTTTATGTTCAAATCTGGACCATGTTCAAAATCATTTTTAGAAGCTGGAGGTTTTGCTAAATCCTCGCCTGAAAGAAAAGTTGCTAATATTCAATTTCATTTTTTTCCATCTTTTGTAATAAATCATGGACTTGAGGAGCCAGACTCACATGGCTACCAATTGCATGCAAGCCCAAATCATCCAAAAAGTAGAGGAGAGATAACTCTTAATTCATCTAATCCATATGACTATCCTAAAATTTTATTTAATTATTTAAAAGAGGAAGAAGACCTTAAACAAACAAGAGAATGTATACATGTTGCAAGAAAAATCCTATCTCAACCCGCCCTTGCCGAACATGCAGGAGATGAAGTTGGGCCAGGTTTTGATGCTCAGTCAGATGATGAATTAAACGAATATATCAGATCTAAAGCTGATACCGCTTATCATCCTTGTGGAACTTGCAAAATGGGAGCGGATGATATGGCAGTTGTAGATCAAGATTTAAAAGTAAATGGAATTGGAAATTTAAGGGTAATTGATGCGTCGGTTATTCCTGAAATCCCTAGTGCAAACTTAAATGCCCCTACCCTTATGATTGCTGAAAAAGGTTCTGAAGCCATTCTTAATAATTAATATTATAATCATATCTGATTTGATATAGGTGTCTGATGGACGTAAATCAAAATACCAAAGGCATATTTTTTATAATGACTGGTATGGCTTTTTTTTCAATACAAGATTCTTTAATAAAATTTATATTTGAAGATATTGCTTTATTTGAACTTTATTTTGGAAGAACACTTATTCAAACAATATTTTTATTATGCTTTGTTCTTATAACAAGGAAAACAATATCTTTAAAAACTCACTATCCATTTTTAACATTGGTGAGAGTTGTTTGTTTTTTCTTTGGTTTTAGTTTTTTTTATATTTCATTAACCTTCATGACGCTTGCTATGACAAGTGCGCTATTTTTTTCTTGTCCATTTTTTATGTCTATTTTTGCTAAAATTTTTTTGAAAGAAAAAATAGGTATTAGAAGATGGAGTGCAATTGTTGTTGGATTTATTGGTGTGCTAATTGTATTAAATCCAACATTAGAAGACTTTAACTTTTTTAAATTAGCTCCTGTTGCTTGTTCACTTTGTTATTCTATTTCAATGACAATAACTAAATATACTTCACAAAAAGATAATATTTATACACAAATGTCCTGGCTTTATATTTTTGCGTTGATTGCAGGCTTAATAATATTTGCTGTAAGTGGTGACGGCAAATTTAATACTTTTACCGATCCTACAATGCAATTTATAGTTAGAGAATGGTTTACTAATCCATCGTATGCCTGGCCTTATGTTTTAATTATGGGAATTGTTGCTTCAATTTCTTTCTTTTGTGTATTTACAGCCTACAGTATTGCATCACCTTCAGTTGTCTCTTTATTTGAGTATTCATACTTAGTTTGGGCAGTGCTAGCAGGTTACATTTTATTTGAAACTATTCCTGTTCCAAGAACATTTTTTGGAGCAAGTATTATCATCGGAGCAGGTGTGTATATTTACTTTAGAGAAAAAGTAAGAGGTCAGATGATTGCAACTGATACACCTAATAGATAATGAAATCATATATACCAACAATAAATATATCATCACTATTAGATGGAAAATTTATTTCAAAAGAGTCTAGAAAAACTATTCAAGAAATTAAAAAAGCTTGTATAGAGATAGGGTTTTTTCAAGTTGTAGGGCATGGGTTAAAAACAAAAGATATTAAAAATATATGCACTGTAGGAAATAAATTCTTCAATATGACTGATGAATATAAAAGAAAATTATCTCCAAAAAAATGGAATAGAAAAAATAAGAATGTTTATAGAGGATATTTTCCTAATGATGTGAATGGAAAAGAAGGTTTAGATTTAGGAGACCTAAAAGTATCAAAGAAATATTCAAATAATATTCGAAACCAATACATTGAATATTTAAATCTTCAAAAATGTTTTAAAGAACATTCAATTAAAAAAATAAATAATTATTTTGATGATATTTTTAACCTAAGCGAAATACTTTTTAAAAGTATAATCATTTACTATAAAAAAGATCCGTCTATTTCAAATCAGGCTTTTTCTAGACTGAAAACATTGAGCACATTGAGATTTAATTACTATCCAAATCAAAGAAGGCCTGTGGAAATTTCGAGACAAGATGGTGTTGCACTGGGTTGTGAAACACATGTTGATAGTGGAATATTTACTGTTCTATACCAGGATAAAAAAGGTGGATTACAAGTTCAAAACCGTAAAAATAAAAAGTGGTACGATATGCCATTTAATAAAAAGGCTTTTGTAGTCAATACAGGAAGAGCTTTGGAATACTTAACTAAAGGAAAATTTAAAGCAACAAATCATCGTGTTTTGTGGAACAGATCTAAAAGAATGTCTATTCCATTTTTTTTTGAGCCATCTTTCGATTTTAAAATGCACCCCTCATATTTAATGAATAGAAAAACTTTAAATAAAGGTCAAATTTATGAAAAATTTTTAAATAGTTCCTTAAAGAAATTTGTTGAATATCAAAGGTAGTAATAATAAAGTTGTTAAATAAAGCGATACATAACTCGTCGTTATTTCATATACGAAAGTGGGATCGGTCGTCTTTAAATTTGATTTTAAAGGAGACTTTATGAAGTTTGGTTATTTTTGTAATACTACAAATTGGACTCACAAGCCCTATCATCAATTGTTAGATGAAACGAAAGAAATAACTGAATATTGTGATCAAAATAATTGGAATTCTATTTGGTTTACCGAGCATCATTTTAATCATGAAGGAATGGAGTCATGTACTAATCCATTGATGTTAGGCGCTGATGCTGCTGCTAGAACTAAAAAAATTAGAATTGGACAAGCTGCAAATGTTATTACATTTCATAATCCAATTAGATTAGCTGAAGATATAGCTACTTTAGATCAACTTTCAAAAGGTAGAGTAGAAGTAGGAGTTGCTAGAGGAATTTATGGCAGAGAAGCAATAAATTTAAATGTAGAAGCCGACCTTAAAGATCAAGCAAAAAATTTTAGACTATTCTCAGAAACTCTAGAAATACTTAAAAAAGCGTGGACAGAAAAATTCTTTAGCCATCAAGGAGAATTTTATAATTATCCTCATCCAAACCATGTTTGGCAGCATGATATGAGTCCACCAAGTGAAGAATTTATAAATATGGAAGATAACACTATAAAAAAAATTAGCGTTGTACCTAAACCCTATCAATCACCTCATCCTCCAATTCACCAAGTTGTGGATGGTATAAGATCTATCGAGTGGGCTGCTCAAAATGGAATAAACGTTATAATGTGGATACCTACGGTAAAAGCATTAAAAATTAAATTTGAAGCTTATAAAAATGCTAGATCTGAAAAAGAGAAAAGAAATGTTGACTTAGGAGAAGGGGTAACTTTAGTAAGAGACATGTTTGTTGCAGATACAATGGAAGAGGCTAAAGAAAAAGCTGGCGAACATATGGTAAATTATATGAGATGGGTTTGTCACTGGCGAGGTCTTGGGAATCATATGGATCCAGAAGAAGAGTTGCCAGAAACAAAAGGTAAATTAGATTTATTAAATTATGATTTTTTACATAAAAGAAATATGCTTTTTGGGACACCAGAATATGTAATTGATAAAATTCATGAATTAAAATCAGAACTTAATCTTCAAAATCTTCAAGTTTGGTCTAATTTTCCAGGTGTTAAACATGATGATTGCATGAAAAGTATAAAATTATTCACAGAAAAAGTAATCCCTAAATTTAAAGACAAAGTAAATACTGAAGTTAAAAAAGTTTCGTGATCAAATCAAAAAAGATCTTATCTGGGGGTCAAGCTGCGGTTAAATCATTAAAAAAAGAAAAAATTAAACATGTTTTTGGATTAATTGGTTCAGCAACAATGGAAATGTTTGATGCCCTTTACCATGAAAAAAAAATAAAATTTATTGGAGTTCGAGATGAAAGAACAGGAACTCATATGGCAGATGGGTATGCTAGAGCATCTAATGGGCCAGGAGTATTTCTTGCAGGACAAAATGGTCCTGGAGCAACTAATCTTGTAACAGGAATTGCTCAAGCTAAAGCAGCTTTTTCACCAGTTGTATCAATTGCAGGTTCATATTCTACGAATGATAAAATGGAGGATGCTTTTCAAGGGCTTGACCAACAATCATTATTCAAACCAATTACAAAAAAAACATGGTTAGTAAAAAATGTAAAAAGAATACCTGAAACTTTTAGTGAAGCCTTCAAATTAGCGATGTCTCCAAGAAAAGGACCTGTATCTATTAATCTTCCCAGAAATATATTAGCAGAAAAGTCAAAATTTAAAATTGAAGAGAATAAAATTTCTTATGAAAAAAAAAATTCAGTTAGTGCCAAGCCTAATTTAATTAAAAAAGCTGTAAAATTAATTTCTGGTTCAAATAAAGGAGTAATTATCGTTGGTGGAGGAATTAAATACAATTCAAAATATAAAGATATAATTAAACTAGCTAAACTATTAAATATTCCAATTGTAACTGCAGCAGGTCATGGAGATGCTATACCTTTTAACTATAAATTAAATGCAGGACAGATGGGTCCAAGAGGAAACCCGGTTGCTTCAAAACTTGTAAAAGAAGCAGATGTTATATTAGCTCTAGGTACTAGATTAGGATTTAACTCTACATTTTATTCATACGAAAATATAAATAAAAAAGCAAAAATCATTCATGTAGAATTAGAAAAAAAAATGCTTGGAAGATATTTTCCAATATCAATTGGAATTCATGCTGACGCAGCTTTAACAGCTAAACAATTATACAGGCAAATAAAAAAACAAAAAATTCTTCTTGATACAAAAAAATGGACCAAATCTTATTTAAAAGAAAGATCAAAATTTATAATTAGTAGAGATAATATGAAATCAAAAAACTTTCCTATTCAACCTTCTGCTCTATTTAAAGAATTAAGGAAAGTTCTTCCAAAAAATTCTGCTATAACACTTGATGCTGGCACGTTATGTCTTCAAGCTACCGACTCTTTAAATTACTACGCACCACCTTCGTTATTTACACCTTTAGATTTTGGGTTAGTTGGTTTTTCTTTTGCTTGTGGATTAGGTGTAAAGTTAGCAAAACCTAACAAAACAGTGGTTAGTCTTATGGGTGATGGTGGATTTGGTATGACAGTTTCTGAATTAAGCACTGCTGTAGAATATAAAATTAATACTATAACTATCGTTATGAATAATAAAAGTTGGGGAGCAGAAAAAGCATATCAAAAAGATTTTTACGGAAAAAGATATCTTGGTGCTGATATTGGTAGTCCTAGATTTGATAAATTAGCAGAACTCTACGGAGCTAAAGGATTTAAAGTTACAAAAATTTCAGAAATAAATCGAACTTTAAAATCGGCACTTAAAATAAAAAAACCAGTTGTTATAGATGTTGATGTAGACCCAAAAGCACTATACAGTTTTAGAAGAGATAGTTTTAAACATAGAGTTAAAAAATGAAATTAGAATTACGTAAATTTAATAAGTTTGTAGACAAGACTTTTATAGAAGGTGGCAAAGAAGCCAATGAGCCAGTTTTATTAGTTTCAGTTGCTGCAGTATTTAAAAACCCTTGGAACGGTCAAGGCTTTGTTGAAGATCTTAAGCCAATAATTTTAGATTTAGCTCCAAAGTTAGGAGACTTATTGGTGCCAGAACTAATTAGTGAAATTGGTTCTCCTGAAAAAATATTGGCTTATGGAAAAGCTGGAGTTGTTGGTTTAGAAGGTGAAATAGAGCATGCTTCTGCTTTTATTCATACTTTAAGATTTGGAAATAAATTTAGAGATGCTGTTGGTGGAACATCTTATCTAAGCTTTACAAATACCAGAGGACCTGCTGGTTCAAAAATTTCTATACCGATGATGCATAAAACTGATGCTGGTTTAAGACCATATTATTTAACTCATGAATTTACAATTCATGATGCTCCATTTAATGATGAAATTGTGATAGCGATTGGAGGAGCGTCAACTGGAAGAGCTCATGCCCGAACTGGTGATAGATATCAAGATATGAAAGAAATGGGTATTGAACCCAAATAAATAATGATCAATGATAAAGACTCACAAAATACATTTTATGTATTAGATAAAAAAAATGATATCCCAATAGTTTTTATTCACGGAGTTGGTTTAAATCATAAAATTTGGGAACCTCAAATTAACGTTTTTGAAAATACTTTTCTTGCTTATGACATACTGGGACATGGAAAAACTCCCTTAAGTAAAGAAAATATAAGTTTTGATGATTTTTCAAATCAACTGACTAATCTCATCGATGAACTTAACATGAAAAAAATTCATTTAGTTGGCTTTTCAATTGGTTCTTTAATAGCTAGAAATTTTGCTACAAAATATGATGAAAGATTGGAAAGCTTAACTCTTCTTTGCTCAATATTTAATAGAACAGAAAAACAAAAACAAATAGTTAAAGATAGATTTGAACTTGCAAAAAAAAGTAAAAATTTGTCAAAACAAGCTCTTAAAAGATGGTTCACAGATGAGTACTTAGAAAAAAACCCAAACACTTACAATAAAATTAGTTCTATTCTTGAGGAAAATAATATGGAAAATTTCCTTAAAGTTTACGAGTTATTTGTTAGTCATAAAGATAACGAAAAGTTTGAAAATATTAAAACAAAAACTCTAGTTATGACTGGAGAAGGTGACACGGGGTCTACTCCAGAAATGTCAGAAAATCTAAGTAAAGTAATTAATAACTCTATGGTAAAAATAATACCAAAAGGTAAACATCTGTGTAGTATTGAATGTGCAGATGATGTAAACATGTCTATTAAAAAACATATTCAAAATGACTGATCTTAAAAAATATAAAATGTTTATTGATGGGGAATGGGTGGAGTCTGATACAAAAAAAACATTTGAAACATTAAATCCAGAAAATAATAAACCTTGGGCAACAGTCCCAGAGGCTAGTGCAAATGATGTCGATAGAGCGGTTAAAGCTGCACAAAAAGCTTTTGAAGGTGAATGGTCAAGATTGTTGCCAAGAGAAAGGGGTAATTATTTAAGGGCAATTTCAAATAAACTTAGAGAAAATGCCGAACTATTAGGAAAAATTGAAACAATTGATACTGGTAAACTTTTTAGAGAAACAAACAAACAAGCAAATTATATTGCTGAATATTATGATTATTATGCAGGACTTGCGGATAAAGTTGAAGGAACTGTTTTACCAATAGATAAACCAAATATTCAAGCTATCACAACAAGAATACCTATAGGAGTTATTGCTGCAATAATTCCTTGGAATTCACAAATGCTTTTAACTGTTACAAAGCTAGCTCCAGCGCTTGCTATGGGAAATACTGTTGTCATTAAGTCTTCAGAGTTAGCGCCGGCTGTAATGTTTGAATTTGCAAAACTTATTGAAGAGACTGAAATACCAAAAGGAGTAGTAAATGTTATAACCGGTTTTGGAGATCCTTGTGGGAAAGCATTGACTACTCACAATTTAGTTGAAAAAGTTGCTTTTACAGGTGGTCCTGAAACTGCAAGACATATTATTAGAAACTCTGCAGAAAATTTATCTGAGGTAAGTTTAGAGCTTGGAGGTAAAAGTCCAGTTGCTGTATTTGATGATGCACATCAAGAAAATGCAATTAATGGAATAACTGCAGGAATTTTTGGAGCAAGTGGCCAAAGCTGTATAGCTGGATCAAGATTGTATTTACAAGATGGAATTTATAATGAATTTCTGGACAAGCTTTCTGCAAGAGCAGAAAAAATTAAGATTGGAGCTCCTATGGATCCTGAAAGTGAAATGGGTCCATTAAGTAATTTCAAACAACTAGAGATAATTGAAAAAAATATAAAACTTACTGTAGATCAAGGTGGAAAAATAAAATGTGGGGGAAAAAGACATTCATTTTCAAATGAAGGTTATTATTTTTCTCCTACAATAATTGAATGCGATAATCATAATCTTCCAGTAGCAGAAAACGAACTTTTTGGTCCTGTTTTATCTGTAATGAGATTTAAGACAGAAGACGAGGTAATAAAAAAAATGAACGATAATCAGTACGGATTAAGCTCAGGAGTTTATACAAGTGATTTTTCAAGAGGTTTAAGAGTTTCAAAAGCTATAAGAGCAGGCATAACATTTGTTAACACTTATAGACTAATTTCTCCATCTGCACCTTTTGGTGGAATTAAAGATAGTGGATTTGGAAAAGAAGCTGGAGTTGAATCTATTAAGGATTACACAAGAGTTAAAACGACTTGGTATTATACTTCTGATAAACCTACCTTAGATCCTTTCTCGATGAGATAGTTTTGTCAAACAAACACACAGCATTAATTGTTTTAGTAATGTTCTTTTTAGGAAGCGCATACCCTTTAGGTAAATTTGGCTTAAATGCATCTGTTAATCCAATTTTGTTTGGCGCTTTAAGAATGGGAATAGCTTTTTTATGTTTAATGCCTTTTTGTAAAATAAAAGTTCCTTCAAGAAAATACTTTCTTCCTTTGATTGGTTTTTCAGTATCTATGGGTGTAGCTGTTAATTTTTTTTTATATGTTTCAATAGATGTTTCCAATATATTAGCACCTATTACAATAGGTGCTCAACTTTCAATACCATTTGCAATTATTTTAAGTTCTTTTTTTTTAAAAGAGTCAATCAGTTTTAAAAAATGGCTTTTAATTATTGCATCGTTTTTAGGAATAGTTCTTATTGCATTTGACCCAAAGGTTTTAGATGAAATTTTAGGATTTTTATTAATTTGTGGAATGGCTTTTTTTTATGGATTGTCACAAGTTTTTTCAAGATATCTTAAAGAATTAGATGTGAAGTTCACAAATGCTATAATGAGTTTTATTGGTTTCGTTGTTCTATTTTCTTTATCAAATATATTTGAGGGAAATATAATTACCCAGCTTAATAATATTGATTTAAATGGATGGCTTGCAGTTTTATATGCAGGAGCAATTATCTCAATATTGGGTCATTTGATGATGTTTTACCTTTATAAGTTTTACCCAGTAGGTAAAGTTCTTCCTTTTTATGCATTATTCCCGGTATTTGGGCTTATCTTAACTTTTTTTATGTTTGGTGAAATTCCAACGCTAATAATGATAACTGGTGGAATAATTGTGATAACATCAGTCTTTTTACTCAATAAAACTAGTTAAATTTTGATTGAAAATTTAGACTAATAGGATTTAATTTTGTTTTTATAAATTGTTAACAATTAAAGGAAATAATATGAAAAAATTAATTTTAGCTATGTTCATTTTTGTATCTTGTTTTGCAACAAAGGCATATTCAGGTGGACATGGAATTAAAATGGGTATCATTTTAGGATTTACTGGTCCTATTGAGTCCCTAACTCCAGCGATGGCTGCATCTGCAGAGCTTGCTTTTAAAGAAGCTTCAGATTCAGGTTCGTTATTAGGAGGAAAAAATATTGAAGTTGAGAGAGCTGACTCTACATGTGTAGATTCTGCAGCTGCTACTGCAGCAGCTGAAGGTTTAGTTTCAGGTGGTGTTATAGCAATTATGGGTGCTGACTGTTCTGGAGTTACTGGAGCAATAGCAACTAATGTTGCTGTACCAAACGGAGTAGTAATGATTTCACCATCAGCAACTTCTCCTGGATTAACTGATCTAAATGATAATGGATATTTCTTTAGAACTGCACCATCAGATGCAAGAGGTGGTCAAATTTTAGCTGACATTACAAAAGATAGAAAAGTTAAGTCACTTGCTGTAACTCATACTAATAATGATTACGGAAAAGGTTTAGCTGATGTTTATGTTGCTGCAGTAAAAGCTCATGGTATCAATGTAACTGTTGTAACTGCTCACGAAGAAGGTAAGGGTGATTACGGTGCTGAAGTAGCAACTTTGGCTGCTGCTGGTGGAGATGCCTTAGCAGTTTTAGGTTATTTAGACCAAGCAGGTGGTAGTATAATCCAAGGATCATTGGACTCAGGTGCATTTGATGTATTTGTTTTATCTGATGGTATGATTGGAGATTCTTTAACTGATAGATTTGGTAAAGACTTAAATAAATCGTTTGGTTCTTTGCCAGGATCAACTGGAAAAGGTGCTGGAAAATTTGCTGAAGTAGCAAAAGCTGCTGGTATTGATTCTTCTGGACCTTATACTGGTGAGTCTTATGATGCTGCTGCTTTAATAGTTCTTGCTATGCAAGCTGGTGGTAAAGCAGATAGAGCAACTGTTCAAGCAAATGTAATGGATGTTGCTAATGCTCCTGGAACAAAGATTTACCCAGGTGAATTGAAAAAAGCACTTGATTTATTAGCTAAAGGAAAAGCTGTAGATTACGAAGGTGCTACTGCTGTTCAGTTTACAGATGTTGGAGAAGCCGCTGGTGCTTTCTTAGAGAAAGAAATTAAAGGCGGAAAATTCAAAACTAAAAAACAAAGATAAAATATAATTTAAACCCCGGCAAATATTTTTTGCTGGGGTTTTTTATTGCTTAATAATCTTTTCTGGAAGTATTCCTTGAGGTCTAAAACGCATTATCAAAAGAAGTCCAATTCCGACCAATAAAAACCTGAAATATGGAGCACTTTCAATTAAATGGATTTTTAATTCATTTGTTTCAGGAAGGTGAGCAGTAAAGAGATTTATTACAAATAAAGCCATTGGAGCTGCTTGAACCCATAAAAACCAAACCACAAAACCACCAAGAATGGCACCAAAATTATTTCCAGTTCCACCAACAATGACCATTACCCATATAACAAATGTATATCTCATTGGTCTATAACTTCCTGGAGTAAACAATCCGTCGTTTGTTACCATCATTGCACCCGCTATACCGACTATTGCTGATCCCAAGATGAATATAAACAAATGTTGTTTAACAATATTTTTTCCCATAGCGCTCGCCGCTTCTTCATTGTCTCTAATTGCTCTCATCATTCTTCCCCACGGAGAATAGAGGGCTTTTTGGGTAATAATTAATAAAATAATCACAACAACTAAAAATAATCCTGCAAAGCAAAGTTTTACATAAATAGATGAGGCATCAATAACTAGTTGATTTAGTAAATCTTGTTTTTCAGAAAAAGAATTTATTGCTGCTAGTTTAGTTGAATGAAGTTTTTCAACTAAATTAATAAACCAAGGAGAGGTCTGCAGATCTATTTCATATGGTGCTGGTCTTTTTAATCCTATAACATTTTTAACGCCTCTTGCTAACCAATCTTCATGTTTAATTATTGAAACAACAATTTCAGCAATTAATAATGTGGCAATTGCTAAATAGTCTGCTCTTAATCCAAGAGCTACCTTTCCAACAATAAAAGCTAATCCTGCAGCAAAAAAACCTCCTACTATCCAAGAAAATAATACTGGCATTCCAAGTCCACCTAAAAATCCAAATTTAGCAGGTTCAACAGCTTCTATATTTTCTATCGCAGGTCCTGATATTAATTTTATTAATATTAAACCAATGATTATGATTGCTGCTATTAAATAATTTCTTTTTTTTGATTTTTTAATTTTTTTCAAAATATATTTAATTGAAAATATCATTCCAATTATTATTGCAAGAGAAGTCATCATATTAAATCCACCAACACGCCATGCTTCTGGGACTGGCGCTACTGAAACAAGTACCACCGCTAAACCACCTAATGCTGTGTAACCCATAATTCCGAAATTAATTAAACCTGCATAGCCCCACTGAATATTTGCTCCCAAAGTCATTACAGCCGATATCATACAATAATTAAAAATTGATAAAGCGATTGACCAAGATTGAAATACACCTACTAAAATTATAAGAACTAGCATAATCGAGTAAGCAGCTATTACGTTTGAATATTGCTTCATATTTTTTTTCCTTCGAAAATACCAGAGGGCCTAAACAATAGCACGACTACCAGTATAGAAAATGAAATAGCAAATTTATAATCTGTTGAAAGTAATTGCATCAGAGAATTTGGCTCCAAAGATTCAGGCAATAAATAAACAAAAAATCTTTTATATGCGTATGTTAGAAATATTTCTGCAAAAGCTATTACATAACCTCCAAAAAAAGCTCCATAGGGATTTCCTATCCCACCGACAATTGCTGCGGCAAATATTGGTAGCATGTTATTAAAATAAACAAATGGCCTATAGCTTTTATCTAAACCATATAAAATACCTCCAATAGTTGCTAGGATACCTGCAATTATCCAAGTGATCATTACAACTCTCTTTGGATCTATTCCTGAAAGCAATGCTAAATCTTCATTATCAGAATAAGCTCGCATACTTGTTCCAGTCTTTGTTTTGTTCAAAAACCAAAACATGATTGAGACAACAATGATAGTAACAGCTAATGTTATAACTTGGGTAGATTTAATGGTTAAACCTTCATTAAGTCCTGTCATTTCCTTAAATTCTGAAGCTTTTAAAATAAATTTTTCTCCATCAAGAAATCTTCTATCCGTAGGTCCAATTATTATTCTTATTATTGCTTGAGTAACAAACATTACACCTAAACTAACCATGGCAAGTTGAACTGGAGGGCTTTTTTTTATTCTATAATAACTAAAAACTGTTTTATCTATGAGTAGCATGTAAAAAATCATCATTGCTACAGCAAATGGGATTGTTAATAAAGCAGTAGGTAAAAATCCAAAACTTATACCTTTAGATTGGAAATAATAAGTTAAAAGAACAGCAAACATTGTTCCAAATGACATCATGTCTCCAGTGGCAAAGTTTGCAAATCTTAATATCCCATAGATCAAAGTAACAAATATTGCCCCTAGTGCTAATTGAGAACCATAAGTTAATGCAGGTAATACTGTATAATTTAATAGAACTACAATTGCGTTAATAAAATCCATTTAGGCTCCTAAAAACGACCTTCTTACTTCAGGGTCATTTAATAATTCTTTGCCTGATCCTTCAAATTTATTTTCTCCTGTTACTAAAACGTACCCACGATCAGAAATACTGAGTGCTTGTTTAGCATTTTGTTCAACCATAATTATTGCAACATCTTTTTTTTTAACTTTAATTATGTGTTCAAAAAGTTCATCCATTACTATTGGTGAAACTCCAGCTGTTGGCTCGTCTAACATTAAAACTGATGGTTTAATCATTAAAGCTCTCCCTAATGCAACTTGCTGTCTTTGTCCTCCAGATAATTGTCCAACTATTTGATCTTTTTTATCTCTTAATATTGGAAATAAATCGTATATTTCTTCTATAACTTTTAATACATCGTCTTCTCTTAAAAAAGCTCCAACTTCTAAATTTTCCCTTACAGTTAATTCTGCAAAAACATTTCTTGTTTGAGGAACAAATGAAATTCCTTTCTTGACTCTTTCTTGTGGAGATAGTTTTGAAATATCCTCTCCTTCAATTAAAACATTTCCAGATTTAAGATTAAGTAATCCAAGCATAGCTTTCATTGCAGTTGATTTCCCTGCACCATTAGGTCCTAAGATTGCTACAATTTCACCTTTGTTAACATTAATAGTACATGAATTGATTATGTCAGGACCATCTCCATAACCACCGGTCATTTTATTTCCTTCAAAAAATGCCATTAATTTTCCCCTTCTCCAACCTTTCCTCTTCCTAAATAACTTTCTATAACTTTTTCATTCTTTTTAACCTCGTCTGATGTTCCTTCAAATAATACAGAGCCCTCTGCCATGACAATTACTGGGTCACACATTCTGCTAATAAAATCCATATCGTGCTCAATCATGCAAAATGTATATTTTTTTTCTTTATTTAGTCTTAAAATTGCCGTTCCTAACTCTTTTAATAAAGTTCTATTAACACCTGCTCCAACTTCATCGAGCAAAACAAGTTTAGCCTCAACCATCATAGTTCTGCCAAGTTCTAATAATTTTTTTTGACCTCCTGATAAATTTCCTGCTCTTTCGTTTGCCAAATGCCTCAAATTTAAAAATTCAATTACTTCATATGCTTTTGCTCTAATTTTTTCTTCTTCTTTTTTTATTAGTTTTGGTTTTAATAAAGCATTTAATAAAATTTCTCCAGATTGATTTCCTGGAACCATCATTAAGTTTTCAAGTACAGTTAAATTAGAAAATTCGTGAGCAATTTGAAAAGTTCTTAACAATCCTTTGGTAAATAACTCATGAGAAGGAACATCTGTAATATTTTCTTTATTAAATAAAACTTTACCTTCTGATGATTTTAAATTTCCAGCAATAAGGTTAAATAACGTTGTCTTTCCAGAACCATTCGGACCTATAATTCCAGTTATTGATCCTCTTTTAATTTTTAAGGAACAATTGGAAACTGCTGCCAATCCTCCAAAATATTTAGAAAGATTATCTATCTGCAGAATATTAGAATCTGACTGCATAAAAATTATACTTTGTTTAATCTTTTAAGAATACTATTTAATGTTTTTTCAGTAGATCTATAGAAGCCATATTTTCTTAATTCTTTAACTCCTTGCTCGTTCAGTCCTCTAGGAGTTTGAGATTCTTTCACTAAATATTTTAAATTTTTTTTAGAATTAATAGCCGCATCTTCTGACAAAGCAACAAAAAGTGAAGTAATATATCTTTGTGCCTTATCTCTTTTTACACCGCGTTTAACTAACCAGTTAGTCATTGTACTTAGCAATTCATAAAATGGAGCCATCATTCCAGATGTAGACCAAAAGTTTTTAGAAAGTTTTTCATTATTAATTTCAACTGTTGTTCCTAATTTGTTAAAAAAATTTTTAACTTTTTTATTAGGGGGAAATATTGGTACTGGTCCTTTTCTAATTGAAATAGGTGGCAATGGAATAGCTCTAATTATTTCTGCTCTTACTTTAATTGATTTTTTAAGCTGTGGTAAAGTCATTGTTGAAATAAAGCTTATTACTGTATGTGAAGATTTAAATTGTAAATCCTTAATTATTTTTTGACCAATCGTCGGTGTGACTGCTAAAAAAATCCAATTACATGAATTAAGAATTTCTTGATTATTTTTTGCTATAGAAACTTTTTTAAAATTTTTCTTAAGTTTTTTTGCTATATCTCTATTTCTCGGTGAAAGTAATATTTTTTTAAAAGATAAATTTGATCTACAAATTCCTGCAACAACAGATGAGGTTATTTTTCCAGTTCCTATAAAACCTAATTTCATAAATGTATTTTCTACACTTAATTATTGAAAAAGGAACCTCTAATTCTAAGCAATTCTCTGCTTAAATTTTTATTTTCTTTGAATGGTTTTCTTCCATGAAGCCAAAAATAATTATTTGCGACTATTGCACTACCGACAGAAAGAGGAAATATAATCTTATTTTGACTTTCTTCTAAAGCATCTGACAATTTCTGTAAGAACAGTCCTTGCTCCATATTCTTAGGTTCTGGGAACTGATCGATATATGAAATTTGAGGATTTCCTTTTTCATCTACTGAAAAAACTGGATGTTCAACTTTATAATCAATATTTTTACTTTTAGGTGAGCCCCAAATAAAATTTTGCTTACCAACATCATCATTTATAAAATCTCCAAGATGCTCCCAATCATCCAAATGAAGTATATAAGACTCGCCTCCAATAACATTTTCTTCTTCCAATTTTGTCATCAAAATCCAGTCTGTTTTTTCTTTAACATACGTTCCATCTGTATGAAGATCCATATTGGTGTATGCTTTTCTCAAATATGAGTCACTATCATCTTCATGTTTAACATGAAATCTTGCATAATATTTACCAGCCATAGAGTCATGATTAGGATTGCCAATCAAATGTGTAATTGCCGTTGAAAGTTTAACTAAAAAATTATGATCTACTTTTTTTGAAATAGTTTTTGGACCAATAATAAAACATCCTGTGTTTCTATCTTTTAAGATCGAATTTAAATATTTACTTAGTTCATTTGAAGTAATGTCATCTAAGCTTTTTGCAATTGTAAATCTTGTAAACGGTTTATATTCTAATGCTGTTATATCAAATTTTTTAAAAGGAAATATTAATCTTTCGATAACCTGATCTTCTATTTTAATATTTATAATTCTTTTTGATTTTTCATGAAAAGAAATTTCAAAACCATCTAGATGCTTTAGATCTTGATGCATTAGTTTGTTTTATTACAAACTCCTATTGAGTCAGGTCCACATACTTCTCCATTGGTCCATGTTGCGCCAATTAAATTAGCTCCATCAAAATTTGCATTAGTAATATTAGACGATGTAAACTTTGCTTCCATCAAATTTGCATTTTGAAAATTTGTCTCTATTAACGTTGCACCCATGAAATCTGCTCTAGTAAGGTTAGCGCCTGTAAAATTTGTCTTTTCAAAATTTGCTCCAACTAAAACGGACTCATATAAATTAGTTCTTATAAATGTTGACTCTGGAAAAGTTCCAAATGATAAATCCGAATTCATCATAATACTTTTGTCAAAATTTACCTGAATAAAACTTGAGAATGATAAATTTGAATTTGGAAGAAAACTTCCCTGTAAATCTTGTCCATCTGAAAATCTACATTTAGTATAATCTACTCCATCAGTTAATGGATCATCGCATCCAGCACTAGCAACGTTAGGAATTAAGAATAAAAATAAAATTAATAATAATTTTCTCATCTCAACTTGTTTATCAAGCAACCAATTACACCATGAAATTTATATATCGTCTAGTGATATATTTATTACTCTTTCCAATGCTTTTTATACAAAATAACTGTTTAAAAAAAATAATATGATAGCAGAAAACAATGTTGGATAAACCAAGTTTTTTTTGGTTAAATAAAAAATTATTATTGAAATAAAAATTACCATAAATCTTATAAAATACTCACTCTCAGCCAAAATTCCTGCAGGAAAAAATATCATTCTAGAAATTAATGCTGCTAAAGTTGAATAAGCCAAACAATTAAACCATCTATATATTTTTGAGTCTTCATTAATTTTTTCTGAGGTTAATACTCCCAAAAATCTTGATGAATATGTTGCTAATGATGTAACTAAAATTGCAAGAATGATATAGCTAAACATTTTTTTCTCCTATAAAAAATGCAATTGTTCCTGCAATAATTCCACCGATTAAGATGCACCATTCTGGTGAAATAAAATAAAAAGCTGGCCCTAATATCGCCCCTAATATTATGGCTGAGCTCAATTGAATTGTTTTCATAATACCAATCATTGCGCACATAAAGTATATAGGATTAACAATTGATAAACCCATCATCATATCTTTATTCAGATAATCTGCTGAATAATAACCTAAAACAGTAGAGAAAATTGCAATAAGCCATGTTGCTGTTCCAATTCCAAACCAAAAATCAATTCGATATTCCTTTTCAATTTCCTCGTAATTGTTTTTAAGTATTAGCCATGAAGAAACCGCAACAAAGTGACATGATAAATAATATTTCCAGCGTGGTTGATTTTTGTGCATTAATAATGGCATTAAAGATACAGTCATTGGATAAAGACGAGAATTAACTAACCAAACTGCTAAAAAAATATTTAATAATGATACTCCAATTAACATAGACTCAGCCATAACTAATGAACCAGGAAGAGCATAAGTTAAAAAAGTTGAAAAAATACTTTCTTGAATTGTAAATCCTAAATTTCTTAGAAGAGCACCTATGGCAATAAAACTCATACCAAGAGCAATAGCTGGGCTATCAATTTTTTTTGAACAAACAATACCTTTATAAAAATATTTTAAATTTATCATTAACCGCCTAAGAATAGACGACCTACATCTGGATTATTTAAAAGTTCATCACCTTTACCTGCAATTGCTGTTTGTCCTGAAACCAAAACATAACCAATATCAGCAAACTCTAAACCTTTTTTAGCATTTTGTTCTACAAGAATTATAGTTTTATTTTCATTTTTTTGAAGATCTCCTAAAATTTCAAAAACCATCTGAATATATTTCGGTTCTAAACCAATTGATGGTTCATCAACTAACAAGATTGAAGGTTTCATTACCAAAGCTCTTGAAATTTCCAATAACCTTCTTTCTCCACCTGATAAAACTTTAGCAGGTTGATTTCTTCTATTTCTCAATCTTTCATATTTTTGAAGTACTCTTTCAGCTTCTTCAAATGACTCTTCTGTTTTATCTTTAATATAGCCACCCATTAATAAATTTTCTTCAACTGTCATATCTGGAAAAACTGAATTGTCTTGAAGAATATAGGCTATACCTTCTGACTTAAGTTTTTGTGCAGGAGATAGATTTGTAATTTCTTTTCCTTCAACTTCAATTTGACCTGAAAAAATATTTGTAAAACCATATATTGAATGAAGTATTGTAGATTTTCCAGCTCCATTAGGTCCAATTAGACATAATGATTGAGCCTTACTTACATATAAATCAAGATTATGTAAAATCTCCATTTTTCCATAACCGGCTGACAAGTTTTTTATTGTTAAATGAATATTATTAGGAGATAATTTTTTTAGGTCCTCCCCGGCTGGAGCTTTTCCTAATATTTCATATTGATTAGACATTATTGTGCTCCAAGATAAGCATCTACAACTCGCTTATCATTTTTAATTTCATCTGGTGAACCTTTAGCTAACATTTGGCCGTGCGCCAAACAAAAAATATCTTCTGCCAATTGCATAATAACCCTCATGTTATGCTCTATAACTAAAAGTGTAATTCCAAAATCTTGATTAACTTTTATTAATCTATCAATAATCCCATTTATTAATGTTGGGTTTATTCCTGCGGTCGGTTCGTCTAACAATAACATTTCAGGCTCATTCATTAAAGCCATTGCTAATTCCAATAACTTTTGTTGACCAAAAGATAAATCTCCAGCTCTTAATTTTCTTTTTTGATATAAACCAACAAAACTCAATAAATTTTCAGCTTTTTCTGTCAAATCTTTTGGAATTTTAGAAAATATTTTAAATAAACTTTCATCGCTTCCTTTGTGGCTAATCAGCATATTTTCTACACAATTTAGCTTTCCATATATTCTTGTTTGTTGAAATGTTCTTAACAATCCTAACTTTGCAATAACAGGAACCGGTAATTCAGAAACTTCTTTACCATTAAATTTTATAGATCCTTTATCGATTGGATAAGTACCTACTATAGAATTAAATAAAGTTGTTTTTCCTGATCCATTCGGACCAATTAAACCTACTATCTTTCCTTTTTCTACTGACATAGAAATATCGACGTTTGCTTTAACGCCGCCAAAAGATTTGCTTACATTGTTTACTTCTAAAATGCTCATTTCAATTCTACCTGGGCCTTTCGATCCTTTTCATCAATTACTTCACCAAATTTTTCTGGATATTTTTCTCTTAACCATCCCATTAATCCTTCTGGGAAATAAATTACTATAACAACAATTAGCACTCCCAAAGCAACATACTGCCAGCCTAGAAAGAAAGTCCAAAACCCTTCTTTAAAAATATGAAATATTGTTGCTCCAATTATCGGTCCCCACAAAGTTCCCTTACCACCTAAAATTGCCATTAAGACCATGAATACTCCCATCTCTCTTCCGTCAAATGCAACATCTGTAGAGTCAATGTATCCAACCAAGCCTCCCATTATTCCACCTGCTAAACCACAAAAGAATGCTGAGATCATCCACCCAATAATTTTATATTTCATTGTCTGAATTCCCATTGCTTCAGCTTTATCTTCATTATCTCTTATTGCATTAAGAACTAATTTAAATCTGGTTGAATAAATTGATTTGACTGCAATAAATGTAAGCACAAGAACAGCAAAACTACAAAAATAAAAAAATTCTCCTCTTGCCTCTAAACTTCCAACCTTAGGAAAAGGTGGAGTTGTAAATCCTTGTCCTGCTCCAATGATTTCAATTCCTCCTGAAATTTCACCAGCAGCAACACCTAATCCTAATGTGCAAATTGCAAAATAATGCCCTCTTAATCCAAGAATTGAATATCCTATTAACCCCGCAACTATTGTTGGTACAATTGCAGCAACAGCTAAACCTACACCAAAACCTTGAAAAAATTGAGCAGGAGTATGAACAAACGTTTTCTCTCCACCACTTTCTGTCCATTCGGCTAAAGGAAAAAACATTCCCACTTGAACTGATGCGCAAAGATACATGCCTAGCCCATAAAATAAGATATTACCAAATGAATTATATCCCATTTCACCACCTTGAATATTCCAAGTGATTGATAAAATTATCAAAACACAAAGTATCGATAATTGAACCTTAAATGCTGGAAAAATAAACGGTGCAACTAAACCAAAAATCAAAATAGCAGCATATAAAATTAAATTATTTTTCATTATTTTAAGTACTCTCTTTTTTTAGAAAGTTTAAATCTTCTATAAACTAGTATTAAAACTAATAATAAAAACACAGATCCAATTCTAAATTCAGTTCCTAAAATATAGTCTGCAAATTCTTCAAAAACTCCAAGACCCATACCTGATAAAGCTACGCCGGGTAAATTTCCTAAACCTGCAACAATTACAATCATAAAAGATCTGATTGTATAAGGTAGACCCATATAGGGATGAATTGTAAATGTAATTGAAATAAGTGCTCCAGCAACACCGCAAAGGGCTGCATTTATTCCAAAAGTTGCTGCATATACTTTTTCGGTATCTACGCCTAGAATCTTTGCTGCCCTTGCATTTTGGGCAGTTGCTCTTATTGCGCGGCCAAGTTTAGATTTTTTCATATAAACAACTAAACCAATTGCGAAAACTATGCTTATGACAGCTGCAAATATTTTTGAATTAGGCAAAGTTACAGAATTGTCAAACAACATAGTTGTACCATAACCAGAATTTGCAAGAACGACATCTGCACCAAATGCAAAGTTCATTAATTGCATAAAAAGAATACTTATTCCAAATGTTGCTAAAATTGATATAAATAAATCTCTATCTACTACTTTGTTTATAACTAATTTATAAATTCCTATACCAACAAAGTACATAACTATCGGCGAAACTATTACTCCCCAAGCTGGATGTATTCCATAAAGATACATGAAATATGCTATGTAACCTCCTAATATTACAAGATCTCCTTGAGCGATATTTATAATGTTCATTACTCCCCATTGAAGAGCCATACCATATGCAATCAAAGCAAATAGAATTCCAAGAAGAATTCCATCCATTGATGCCTGGACCATTAAAATTGGAGCTTGAAAAATTAGAAAATCCATAGATTGAACCAAAAAAAATGCCCCCTAAAATTTAGGGGGCATTAAATATTAGTTATTATCTTTCAGACCACTTAGGCATTGGGTGAATTAACTTAGCTGAAGCCCACTTTAGAGGAGCAACAACTTTGTTTTCACACTTTCCAGAGCTATCACAAATAACTTGGAATAATACCATTGGTTTAGAAACATTTTGACCACCTGGTGCAAATTTTATATTTCCATAAAAAGTTTGCATATCTGTTGCGGCTAGAGCATCTCTTACTTTCTTTTGATCAAAAGAATTTGCTCTTTCAAAAGCGTCTTTGAAAACCAACAAAGCAGCTGATGACTCTGCAGCTTGGTATGGCGGTGCATATCCAAACTCTTTAGTAAAATCTGCATCATATGTCATACCATCTTTAAACCACTTGTCTTTGTAAGTTAAAGTTTTATGCCATTGAGAAGCGCATAAAGCATACTGAGAGTTTTTGCCATGTTGTTTAGATAGTTTTGCAGCATCACAGTGTGTCATTGCAAGCATTGGAACATCAACTTTCATTTCAGCAATTTGTCTAATTGCTGTTAAAGCTCCTTTTGTATGACCTGATACAACAAGTACATCTGGCTTAACAGCTTTAACTTTTGCTAAAGTTGCAGCCATATCATTAAGCTCTTTAGGCAATTTGTCGTCAATTATGATTTTAGATCCAGTTCTTTCAGCAGCATCTAATATTCCTAATCTAACGTCTTGTGAGAAAGCATCTTGCTCGAAAGCTTGAGCAATTCTTACACCTTTTCCACCATTAAGTTCAACAGCTGTTTCAATCGCAACATCTAAATATAAATTTGCTGGTGCAAGCACTGCAAATAAATATTTGTATCCTTTAGTAAATAAAGATCTAGAAGCACCATTTGCTTCTACCATTGGAACACCGTATTTTTCAGTAACTGGCGCAATTGCTTTAGTTAAACCTGAACTGTAAGGTCCAAGCATAAATTCAACTTTATCTTGGCTGATTAATCTTTCTGCAAGTTGAGCTGCTCTCTTTGGATTTGATTCATCGTCATAATAAATGATGTCAAACTTATATGTTTTTCCACCAACTTTTACACCTCCCATGCTGTTAATTCTGTCAACGGCCATGTTGTAACCGTTTTGAGTATGAACACCATTAGATGAATATTTTCCAGTAAGAGAAATAGCAGCACCTAATACAATTTTATCTCCAACAACTTTTGCAAATGATACAACTGAAGTTGATAATAAAAGTGCAATTGCAGAAACAAACGTAATTATAATGTTTTTAATTTTCATTTATTTCCCCTTATTAATTAATTAATATATTTGCTATTTAACTAAGAAATTTGTTTTTTTGCAAGTTACAGTAGTAACGCAATAAAAAAATGCTAATATTGTTGAGTAATTGCAATTATAACTGCAATTATAAGTATAACGCACGCAGAAATTGTGTTTATTAGTTTAGAATTTACTTTGATCCAATCAATTAATTTATTTGCAAGAACCGCATAACCTACAAGCGATAAGAAATCTAATATTACATAGCTAATTATCAAAATTAAAAATTGTACAATGTAATTACTGTTGAAATCAATAAACTGAGGAAAAATAAATGGAAAAAACATCCAGGCTTTTGGACTTGTGCCAGCTACCAAAAATCCATCTTTGTAAAATGAAAAAAAACCTTTCTTGATATCTTCTTGAGAATTTATATTTTTTGGTCTTGATTTATAAATATCGTATGAAAGATAAACTAAATAAATTATACCAATCCATTTAAAAGTATTTAGAAAAGTTGGATTATCTGAAATAAAAGATCCAATTACAAAAATTACGAGAGTAGCTTGAACAATATTTGCTGTAACATCGCCTAGAGCAGTCCAAACACAATTTTTAACCCCGTAATTCATTGAGTAAGAAATTATTACAATTCTTGGTGTTCCAGGAGTTATGAACATAAATAGTATAATCTGTAAATAAAGAAAATAGTTTAATGGAAGCATTATTCAGGATAGTCCTAAAAAACCGGGAGCTAAAGATGGCTAGATAGGACTATCTAAAAATGATATTATCATAGTATTTAAAATTTGCATTAATTTTTTTATTTTAAGCATATTGTAAATCTATGAAAAAAAGTCACAGGCCAACCACAAAAGTAAAAAATCCTGAACCAAAACCAGGAAGTCCAGACTGGGTTGTCTGGGCAGCTTGGGCAGATAGAATAACATTTGAGGAAATAGAAAAAAAGACAGGTAAAACAGAAGCTGACGTTATTAAGATAATGAGAAGAAATCTTAAACCTTCATCTTTTAGATTATGGAGAAAAAGAGTAAATTCGCAAAGTATTAAGCATAGGAAAAAGTTTGAATATTCTAGAAAACAAATACGTATTAATATAAAAAAAAATGAAATTCTTAAGTGGTAAATTCAAAAAATATAATTATATGTAAATTATGAAAAATATAACAATGTATTCTGGTCCAATGTGTGCTTTTTGCGATGCAGCAAAAAGATTGCTAAATAGAAATAATCTTGAATACAAACTTATTGATGTATCTACCGGCCCTGATTTGAGAGATGAGATGATTAGAAAAGCAAATGGAAAACGTACAATTCCTCAAATATTTTTCAATGACGAACACATTGGAGGATATCAAGAATTAAGAACTTTAGAAAAGAATGGCGAATTACAAAACTCACTTAAGTAAACTAAGTCCAATCTTTAAGAGCCATTTGTTTTTTTGCAAGATTGGTTAGATCATTTAACTTAATTCTTCCATCATAATTAACTTCATAGTCCTCTGAAGCAAAATCAGGTGGGCTTTTTCCTTCTAAAAATTTTTTAGCTTGTTTTTTTGCATAATCTAAGTTTTTTTTACAATAAGGGGTAGCACCAACATAAACCACATTAGAAAAACTTTTTCCTGAATGTCTATCTTCTACAGCATGCACAACATCAGGATGCCACCATATCGTATCTCCAGGATTAAGAACTGGGATTGAAATTAATCCTTTCAAAAGTAAACTATGATAATCCTTATTAATCGATAAAGCTCTTCCCGGTTTTGAACCACACAATTCATTATCTGGTACATCATTCATAAGAGCTCTTGTCAA